>JBIIAC010000023.1:0-12737 GCA_044240045.1 Ilumatobacteraceae bacterium | reverse complement strand
GTGACGAAATCACTATTCAAACAACCGACCCGATTAAACCTGCGGTATTGCGCGGAGTTGGGGCACCGGACTATTTGTACTTGGTGATGCCACAACGCCTCACCAACTAGTAACGCCGTAGTGTTGCTCAACTGTGATTATTCAACACCTGGAGCTGACCGACTTTCGTAACTATGCGTCGGCGCAGATCACGTTGACCGATGGTGTCACTGCGGTCATTGGCGACAACGGGCAGGGCAAAACAAATCTTGTTGAAGCGTTGTCGTATTTGGCAACACTCAAAAGTTTTAGAGGTGTGCCCACCGAGGCAATGATCCGAACTGGCGCCAACACGGCCATCATCCGGGCAACCATTACCCATTCAGATGGCCGCGAGGTGCTGATCGAGGCCGAACTCAGCCGCACTGGGCGCAATAAAGTGCTGGTAAATAAACAAAAATTGGCCAAAACCCGCGATTTATTGGGGGTTGTGCGCACCACAGTGTTTTCCCCTCAAGACCTCAACCTTGTGCAAGACGCACCGTCGGTACGCAGAGATTTTTTGGACGACGCACTGGTTGCATTGTGGCCCAAACAAGATGCGCTGTGCGTCGAAGTGGAGCGTGTGCTCAAGCAGCGAAACGCGCTACTGAAACAATCAGGTGGACGACTTTCACCCGATATCGCGTCAACACTCGATGTGTGGGACGAAAAGTTGGCGACGCACGGAACGCAACTTGGTGACGTTCGCGCACAAATGCTTGAGATGTTGTTGCCACAAGTTCAAGCTGCATATGTGGAGCTTGCCGAACTCAACGAAGATCAAGCTCCCGTTGGCATGTCGTATTCACCAGACTGGAGAACAAAAGGTCTCGCTCAGTGTTTGAGTGAATGTCGCAACGATGACCTCAGGCGTGGTTCAAGCACCGTTGGCCCACACCGCGATGACATCGAATTGTCGATCAACGGTTTGCCTGCACGGACTCACTCGTCACAAGGTGAGCAGCGAACCCTCGCGCTTGCTCTTCGGTTGGCAGTACACCGCCTCATCACCACCGAAATTGGCAGCCCACCGGTGCTTATTTTGGACGATGTATTGTCCGAATTGGACCCCCATCGGAGCGCCGCCCTCCTTCGGCACTTCCCGCTAGGCCAAGTACTGATTACGTCTGCGGGGGTTTTGCCTCAAACTGCACATCCGGACACTCTCGTACACATTGCAGGCGGAACTATCCGTGAACACTGACGACGAGAGCGAAGACATGAGTGAAGACATGAGTGAAGACACGAAAGATTTTTTAACCAACCGCACAAGCAGTTCGCTGTCGGGTGCACTCGACGCATTACTCGACCGACTCGGCGCCGAATCAACAACCGCCATCACGGGCGTGTTTGGCGAATGGCCAAAAATAGTTGGTGAGCAAGTTGCCCAACATGTCACACCAATCAAACTTGAGCGAGGTCGGCTTATTGTCGAAGTCGACGATCCGTCATGGGCGACCCAGATGAGGTTTTTGGAACCGCAACTTGTTGAGAAATTAAATGCTGCGACAACCAGCACAATTACCGCTATTGAAGTGCGAGTAAAACGCAATCCGCGCAACAGGTAATTGGTAGACTTCACTGTGTTATTTATGTTGCTTAATTCGTCTAAAAATCCCCTTCGGGGCCCAACTTTTCGGGGTCAATAATGGCAACTGCCAAAGCCAGTAAATCGTCCACCGCCGGCTCTGCTTCCTATGGCGCAAAAGACATTCAAGTCCTTGAGGGTCTTGATCCAGTTCGTAAGCGCCCAGGTATGTACATCGGGTCAACCGGGCTTGCAGGCTTGCATCACCTGATCTGGGAAGTAGTTGACAACGCAGTCGACGAAGCCATGGCTGGCTATTGCACAAAAGTTGTCATCACATTGCAGGCCGACGGCTCATGTTCAGTGAGCGACAACGGTCGCGGTATTCCAGTCGACCCCTATCCATCTGGCCCGCACAAAGGCAAGTCGGCACTTGAAGTAGTGCTCACCGTGTTGCACGCCGGTGGCAAGTTTGGCGGCGACGGATACAAAGTTTCAGGTGGATTGCACGGCGTGGGTGTCAGCGTTGTCAACGCGTTATCAAAAAAACTTATTGCAGAGGTTGACCGCGATGGCGTCCGTTATCGCCAAGAGTTCGTCGATGGCGGTACACCAAAAACAAAAATTACAAAAGTTGGTGCATCACCAAGCAAAACCGCAACTGGCACAACCATTACTTTCATTCCAGACCCAACGATTTTTGCCGCTGAAGGCACCGAGTTTGTTGCACGCACTGTCACCGAACGTTTGCAAACTATTGCATTCCTCAATCGCGATCTTGAAGTGGTGTTTGTTGATGAACGAGCCGACAAAAAACAAAAGATCACCTACCAATACAAAGGTGGAATTATCGATTTTGTGAAGCATCTCAATGCCTCACGCGAAGCTTTGTTTAACAAGGTCGCCAATTATGAAGCCAGCGAAGCCGATCAAACCCTCGACATCGCCCTACAGTGGAACACCGGTTACTACGAAGGAATTTATGGGTATGCCAACGGCATTTCCACAGTTGAAGGCGGCATGCACGTAGAGGGTTTCAAGACAGCCCTTACTTCAGTGCTTAACAAATACGCGCGCTCCAGTGGCGGCCTTAAAGAAAAAGAAGAAAATCTGCTCGGCGAAGACATTCGTGAAGGCTTAACAGCAATCGTTGCCGTCAAACTTCGCGAACCACAGTTTGAAGGTCAAACAAAAGCCAAACTCGGCAACGTTTCAATTCGTTCTTTCGTACAAAAAGAAACCAATGCCAAACTCGAAGAGTGGTTGCAGGAAAACCCAACCGAAGCCAATCGCATTGTTAAAAAAGCTGTGAGTGCTGCACAAGCGCGCCTCGCAGCAAAAAATGCTCGCAATGCGGTGCGACGCAAAACAGCACTCGCGGGTGCGGGCATGCCAGACAAGTTGAAGGACTGCTCAAGCACCGACGCAAGCGAAACCGAATTGTTTATTGTTGAAGGTGACTCAGCTGGCGGCACCGCTGTCGATGCACGTGATCCACGCACTCAAGCAATTTTGCCAATCCGCGGAAAAATTCTCAACGTTGAGCGCGCACGTATGGACAAGATGTTGAAGAACACCGAAATTCAGACGCTCATCACCGCAATTGGTGGCGGAATCGGTAACGACGAGTTCAACAGTGAAAAAGCCCGCTATCACAAAGTTGTGATTTTGGCAGACGCCGATGTCGATGGCAGCCACATCCGCACACTGTTGCTTACATTCTTCTATCGACAAATGAAACCAATGGTCGAGGCCGGATACATCTACATCGCTCAACCACCTTTGTTTTCAACCGAAATCGGCAAGAGCAAGATTTATCTCAAGGACGACGCAGCAAAAGAAAAATTCCTGCGCGAAAACCCAAATCACAAAAAAGAGTTCCAACGCCTGAAGGGCCTTGGTGAAATGGACTGGCAGGAGTTGCGGTCCACGACCATGCACGCCGACTCTCGCACATTGCTCCAAGTAACAGTTGACGAAGCCGCACTGGCAGAAGACATCATGAGCGTGCTCATGGGTGACGACGTCGAAAGCCGCAAATTGTTTATCCAAACCAACGCACGCGACGTGCGCAACCTCGACTTTTAATTCGCGCAAGCTACGACGAAGGAAACTTATTTCATGGCCAGCAAAAAACCAACTAGCAAATCAAGCGGCAAAATCACAAAGAGAGTGGCAAAGAAGCCGTCAGCGTCTGCTGCTGGTGCGCCACCTGTCAAACCTCCTGCAGGCCAGGAAAATCTGTTTGCAAATCCAGACTCAGTGCAGCCAGTGCAGTTGCAAGACGAGATGGAACGTTCGTTTCTTGACTATGCGATGTCGGTCATCATGTCGCGAGCACTTCCTGACGTTCGAGACGGTTTGAAGCCAGTTCACCGCCGCATTATTTGGGACATGGATCAGCAAGGGTTTCGTCCCGACCGACCATTCGTAAAATGCGCACGCGTTACAGGTGACACCATGGCCCGTTATCACCCACACGGTGACGGCGCCATCTATGACGCCCTTGTTCGTATGGCTCAACCGTTTTCGTTGCGCCACCCGCTCATCGATTTCCACGGCAACTACGGATCGCCAGACTTTGGCCCTGCCGCAAGTCGTTACACAGAATCGCGTCTGCACCCACTTGCAATGCAACTGCTTGCCGATATCGACGAAGACACGGTCGACCTCATTCCTACATATGACGGCACATCGGAAGAACCGATTGTGTTGCCAGCGCGTTTTCCAAACTTGTTGGTCAATGGCAGCCAAGGCATTGCTGTGGGCATGGCGACCAGTATTCCGCCGCACAACTTGGGCGAAATCATTGATGCAACATTGCACCTGCTCGAAAACCCTGAGGCCACCCCGGATGATTTGATGAAGTTCGTCAATGGCCCGGACTTCCCAACTGGTGGTTTGATCTTGGGTCGTGCAGGCATCATCGACGCATATCGCACCGGCAGAGGAAGCATTAAGACTCGTGCGAAAGTCTCCATCGAAGAGGGCCGTCGCGGTCAAATGCAAATCATTGTTTCGGAATTGCCATATCAAGCAAGTTGCTCAGCAATCGCGTCACGCATTCAAGAGTTGGTAGACGGCGGCGACCTCGACGGAATTGCCGATGTCAACGACAACTCATCGGGTGGCGAAACAAACCTAATTATCACTCTCAAACGCGATGCCAACTCAAACGTTGTAATGAACAACTTGTTCAAATTGACACAGTTGCAGTCCAGCTTCCCAGTCAACATGGTGGCATTGGTGAAGGGTGTGCCTCGCACTGTCAACTTGCGCGATGCGCTCGTCGGATACATCGATCACCAAATTGAGGTCATCACTCGCAGATCCACGTTCCGTTTGCAAAAAGCAAACGATCGAAACCACATTCTCGAAGGTCGTCTCAAGGCTCTCAACGTCATCGACGAGATCATCAAGCTGATCCGCGGTAGCGAAGACGCAGCATCAGCTAAAGAAGCGCTGATGGGCAAGAAGTACGGCTTCACCGAACGTCAAGCCATCGACATTCTTGACATGCAATTGCGTCAACTCACACGATTGTCACGTATCGATCTTGAAACCGAGCAAAAAGATGTGCTTGCGCGAATTAAAGAACTGCAAGCAATTCTCAACTCGGACACCAAGTTGCGCGCGGTAATCAACAAAGAGATGTCTGCAGTTCGCGATGCCTTTGCAACACCACGCGTGTGCCAGATCACCCATGATGTCGGCGAACTCGGTGTGGAAGACCTAGTTGATGACAAAGAACTTGTGATCGTGATGACACAAGCTCAATACATCAAGGCTGTGAGCGCAGATTCATTCCGCACTCAAGGCCGCGGAGGCCGCGGTGTGAGCGGCGCAAAAATGAAGACTGACGACATTGTTCGCAACGTAATCTTTACAACAACGCATGCGTATTTGTTGTTCTTTTCAAACCGTGGTCGCGTCTATCGTTTGCGAGCTCTCGAGATTCCAGAACGCGAGCGGACCGCAAAAGGTATCCCAATTGTAAACCTGTTGCCGTTGCAACCAGGTGAGACAATTCAGGCAATTATCGACACCCGCGAACTTGCAGGGGAACGATTCTTGTTCTTCGCAACCAAGCAAGGTCAAGTCAAAAAGACAGCGTTCGACGAATACAACTCGAGTCGCCGTGATGGACTTATCGCGTTGAAGTTGCGTCCAAAAGACGAACTTGTTCGCGTGATTGAAACATCAGGCACCGACGATGTGTTTATGGTGACCAAGGGTGGTCAAACAATTCGCTTTGCCGAAAAAGGTGTACGACCAATGGGTCGGTCGGCAGCGGGTGTGCGCGGTATGAAGTTGCGTACGTCTGACGAAGTTGTTGCACTCGACATCGCCAAGGACGACTCTGCGATCTTGTTGATCACCGAATCTGGTTACGGTAAGCGCACTCAACTCACCAACTTTGCACGCAAAGGTCGCGGCGGGTTGGGCATGATCGGAATCAAATTGACAGGCAAAAAAGGCAGCGTTGTTGCAGCCTTTATGGTCGGTCTCGAAGACGACGTTGTTGTCGTTGCATCGGGTGGAACAACAATCCGCACCCCAGTCAAAGAGATTTCAAGTCAAGGTCGTGCTGCCACGGGTGTGCGCATCATGAGTTTGGGTGCAGGACAAGTTGTTGCATCAGCAGCACTGGTGCTGGCTCACGACGAAGAATAATCAAGCACTTCACGTTCACTCCCGCTGCTCCACCAGATAAGGGAAGCGCTGTTTTGAGCGTTGTACTGAGTTGTGCATTCACGGCTTTGTCATTGGGTGGTCTTGTTATTGTGTCGACACACATCATTGATCAAACCAGAGCGCAGATTGCTGCCGATGCAGCCGCCCTTGGGGCCGTGTATGGCGGTGAGTTGATGGCGAGAGAGATTG
This sequence comes from Ilumatobacteraceae bacterium, assembly GCA_044240045.1. Classification (GTDB taxonomy): domain Bacteria; phylum Actinomycetota; class Acidimicrobiia; order Acidimicrobiales; family Ilumatobacteraceae; genus UBA3006. Next base: position 6,304 of record JBIIAC010000023.1, on the reverse strand, counting down.
CATTGCACAATGGAGCACAAGTGGTGAGTAGTACAACACAAGACAACGGGGTGCAATCGGTACATGTGCGTGTTGGGCGTCAGCACGCCACCGCTCTAGCTCGCGATAGTTGGGCCCAACTGTTGCCTACAATGTCACCGTGAGTACATCTCCAAAATCAGCTCCGCGTATTCGCCGGGTAACTCGAGTTATTCGTGACATCGACCCATGGTCGGTCTTCAAGATCGGGTTGGTCTTTCACTTCGTGATTTATCTGATCATGCTTGTTGCACTGGTGTTGCTGTGGAGCGTTGCTTCAGCAACCGGCACCATTGACAACATTCAGCAATTTATGAAGTCATTCGGGTGGGAGTCGTTTCAATTCAAGGGCGGTCAACTGTTTGTCAACGTGATGATTTTGGGACTATTGGGCGTGGTGCTGGCAACCGCCCTTTGGGTCCTCGCCGCCACGATTTTCAACCTGATCACCGATCTTGTGGGTGGTATTCGCGTCACTGTGCTGGAAGAAGAGGTTGTTGTGGGCTCGGTTGAGAGTCAAGGTAACCGCTAGTAGGATTTGCGTCCCTGAATCAGATTCGGGGCTATAGCTCAGTTGGTTAGAGCGCATCCCTGATAAGGATGAGGTCACAAGTTCGATTCTTGTTAGCCCCACCAGTAATAGCAAGGGTTTTGCAGATTTTACTCTTGGAGAGTGCACTCGTTGACCATTTTGTCAGCCAAGAAGCTTCACCGATAGAACTCGAATATGGTGTTTCACACCCACCGTTAAAAGTCAGAGCAGGTTTGCGACAGTAATGGTTGCTTGGCGGAGTGAGGAAATGCGATCAGGCTCACACGCTCCCATCAATTGGCTGACCAATGACGAATTACTCATTGATGAAATTGTGACACCTGATGGCATCGCGAACACCATTTGACCGCATGCACCATCATGCCCGTATCCGGCGGCGCCGCCACTCAACAAAAAACCGTACCCAGATACTGGAATGGCTTGTGCAGCAAATTCGGAAGTGAAAATTTGTTGGCCAGCCCACAAACCTTTCAATTGGAATAATTGACCGAGCCGAGTGAGATCACGACAGGTTGTTCTGAGTCCTCCAGCTAACCAGGGGTCTCCTGTCTCAAAATTCGTAGCCGGTTGGTCACCCATGTACACGCTGTTCGTCATTCCCAAAGGGCGGAGTACGTAATTATTGGCAAAAGTTGAAAATTTATCGCCTACTGCCTTTTCAACGACTCGAACCAATAGTTGTAACGCGAGCGCTGATGATTCATAGTCAAATGTTGAGCCAGGTGGGGTTGTGAGTGGGAGATTTATTGCTGCCGAATTAATACCTGAACCAAGCCGCAACGCCGAACTGAATTCAGCATTTGATGATTTCAATCCTGATTTGTGTGTCAGTAGATGTCGAATGGTGATGTCACTCTTTGGTGTGCCCTTGAATTCAGGAATAAAGTCTGCAATGGACTGATCGATACTTAAGTGACCTAATTTTTGGGCGGCACCGATCACCGCTGTTGTCAGGGGTTTTGAGGACGAGTATGCCAAAGATTGGGATGCTGCAGTGCGACCGCCAGAGTACCACTCACCAATTATCTTTCCATCACGCATGGCGACCATGCACGTGCCTCCAAGGTTTGCGACTGCCGACGACAGATTTGTTGACACTGCAGGATGTCCGGTGACAGTCGGTTCATTTGCACTAGTAACTGCAGGTGCAGGCAAACCCGTGACTAAAACTGGAGGCGAGCCCTTAAGCGCGTTACGTTTCTTCGCTTCAACTACGCAAACCGTATTGCTCTTGAGTTGATCTAGTTTTTGAGCAGCGTTGTACACCTTGATTGCAATCGTTGGTTTCGCGTAGCCGAGTGCGACGGCCTTTTTTAGGCCTGCAGCGTTCTTGGCAACACCATTTGGGTACTTGTCCAGAATTTGATTGCATGTCATCAATTTGGAAGCTTTGACTGAAGCGGGTGGCAAAACCGAGGTGAGGGATAACGCAACGATGAGGATTAGGGCGAATTGGCGGAAACTTGGACCATAACGCAGTTCTTTGGTGTTTAAGGGAAAATCAACTGAAGTAGACATAGTCGTAACTCTTTTCCGACTCATAACCTAACACGATCATAGAATGAGGTCACAAGTTCGATTCTTGTTAGCCCCACGGAGGTAGTGCAGTGAATTTCATCCGACGCGTCCTCATGGTGCTCGGTATTGCGGGTATTGCAGGTGCGCTTTTGAGAGTACGCGGCAAGTCTGAACCATCGAGTCAAAGGGGCGGGTGGCGTCCACTCAACCCACCAACCGACCCGCTTGTTGACCAAGCAAGTCCGAAGAACTAACTCCACACAATTCATGATTGGTGTTTCGGGTGCTATTGGGGTAATCGGTGCTGGAGTTACTGGTTCGCGGGTGGTTGAGCATCTTGTTGCTACAAGCTCTCTACCGATCTTGTTGCACGACCAAGACCTGTACGGCGCACAACGGCTTGCCGCGGTACACCGGTCTCACACTGCAGCGGTGAGTGTTGTTGATTTTGAAACTGTCACAACAGCATCAGTAGTAGTTCTTGCATGCGGTTCACCACATGCCCCACTTGCACAAAAGATCCTCGCTCGCGGCGCATCAGTTGTTTCGTTAAGTGATGACGTCTCAGACGTAATGAATCTTTTGAAGATGCACGATGAAGTGTTGGCAAAAAACAAGACACTTGTTGTTGGCGCTGCGGCTTCTCCTGGCATGACCGGATTATTACTTAGCAATTTACAAACGAACTTTGATGAAATTGACGAAGCACATGTTGCTTTGCATGGAACTGGTGGCCCGAACTGCGCTGTGCAGCATCACCGCGCTCTTGCTGGCCAATCAATCGGATGGCACGACGGTGAGTGGTTGCGCAGACCTGGTGGAAGCGGACGAGAGCTGTGTTGGTTTCCAGAACCAGTTGGTTCTTACGATTGCTATCGAGCCGAAATGGCAGACCCTGTTTTGTTGAAAAAAGCACAGCCTCAATTGCAACGCATCACTGCACGAGTTTCAGCCAATAGGCGAGACCGATTCACAGCACGTCTCCCTATGTTGGTGCCACCGCACGCCGAAGGAGGCATGGGTGCGCTGCGCATTGAGGTGAGGGGTTTTCGCAACGGTTCTCGAATCGTTGAAATTGCTGGAGTAGCCGAACGAGTTGCACAGATTGCCGGTGTGGTTGGCGCCACCGCCGCGCTGTTTGTGCACCGGGGCCAAATAACAACTACTGGCACATGCGTGTTGGGTCAAGACTCATTACCCAATGCGGAAATTCTGCGCGATGTATTAACGGGCGGTATTCGACTACATCAATTTGTAGGTACGTGATGTCAAGTTTGAACAACACTGAGATTCACGCAGCAGTGCACGATCTGTTGCACAACTCCGATCAAAGATATACCGACAAACGGCGCGCAATTATTGACATCTTGATTCAGGCCGGCAAACCAATGCTGATTACCGACATGTTGGGCAAAGCAAAACATATGCCTCAAAGCACGTTGTATCGAAACCTGCTGGTTTTGGAAGAGGCCTCGGCTGTTGTGCGAGTAGTAACCAATTCTGAAAGCGGTTGTTATGAACTAGCCGAACACCTCATGGGACACCACCACCACATGGTGTGTTCGAAGTGTGGCGCAGTGCGCGACGTGGTCGTGCCCGATGGTCTAGAGCACGAGTTAGAGAAAGCGCTGGAAAAAGTGGCTCGCCGCGAAGGGTTTTCGATCGACAGACACCAACTCGACCTCATTGGGCGTTGCAAAAACTGTAAATAAAATTTTGTTTTATTTGGCGTTTTGCTGATTGAGCAATTTAATAACTTCTTCAAGTTGGTCACGTAGTTCGTCAACTGTCACCACGTTGGCCAAGACCAAGCGCACACTTGCAAGTTCGCGAGCCAAAAATTCGGCGTTGGCCTGGGTGCTAGCCGCAACAGCGCGGTCGGTTTCGGCCTGTCGACGGTCACGCAACTCTTGGCGGTTTTGCGAGAGCAAAATCAATGGCGCTGCATATGCGGCCTGCACAGAAAACATCAAGTTGAGCAAGATGAATGGGTATTTGTCCCACTGCAACGCGAGAAATAATACGTTGAGCGAAACCCAAATAATTACCAAGATTGTTTGAATGATCAAAAATCGTGCCGTGCCCATCAGTCGGGCAATGGATTCGGAGAAACGACCGAACGCATCGGAGTTGTAGTGCACACCGAGTGGTGCTTGGCGGTCGCGAGGACGCGCAAGATTGTCGCGCTTTTTCATGACTGCGATCCACTCAATGGACGTCGACGCCAGTTAGCTGGAAGTGTGCGGTCCAATACGTCGTCAACGGTGATTGCACCCAATAAACGATTGTTGGCATCGCACACAGCTACTGCCAACAGGTTGTAGCTCGCCAAACGTTCGGCTACTTCGCGCTCCGGCATTGTTGGAACAATTGTTGGTTCCATTTCTACACACTGACTCAATGTCATGTGCGGAGACTCGCGCAATAACCGCTGAAAATGTACGACACCCAGGTAGGTGCCGGTTGGTGGGTAGTGAGGTGCATGGGCAACAAATACCTGTGCAGCGATTGAGACCAAGATGTCCGGTTCACGAATTCGGGCAAGCGCTTCAGCAACTGTTGAGTCTGGGGACATCACGACGATGTCCGGCGTCATCAATGCACCTGCCGTGCCTTCGGCGTGTGACAACAACTGGCGCATGGTCTCAGCATCATCGTCATCCATTGCTTCCAACACTTTGCTGCGCTGTTCGCCAGGCATTTGCGCCAACAAGTCGGCCAAGTCGTCGTATTCCATCTCATCAAATACGTTGGTGAGGCGCTCCATGTCGAGACCCTCGATCAAACGCAACTGCTCGTCTTCCGGCAACTCTTCCAACACGTCAGCCAAACGCTCGTCATCCATCGCTTCGGCAACAAGTCGGCGTTGTTCAAGTGGTAGTGCACGAATGACGGCAGCCACATCGCTTGGGTGCATGTCGCGCAAACGAGCAGCTTCGGCTGCTTGCGCAGTCGATGGTGCAAACAAACCAGCGACAACATCCCAATCGACAAGGCGGTAGCCAGGTCGAGGGTTGAGCAAGCCGCGCTTCGCAAGACGAACTTTTGACACGTGCCAACCCGGCGCGCGACCACTCAAGAACTCAAGGGCAACATCGCTGACTGTTTCGTCACCAACTTTTTGGTTGAGCACGTCCTTGCCAAGCAGCCGCTCACCAGCCCGTGGGCGGAATGGGTTGAGGTCAACGTCCCACGACTTGAGGCGGGCACCGCTGTTGTCAAGCGAGGCAATGCGAGATGCGTTTACAAAAATAAGGCGGCGCTGGCTGGAAGCGACAAATCCCAAGACGCGAGGGGGTTCCGTGGTGCGGCCGGGCACCACAACGATGTCGTCAATCTTGCCAAGGGGCGCGCCACTGGCGTCCAACAAGGGCAATCGCATGACGCGAAAGGCGTAGATCAATTCGGCAACCATGACCCGAAGGCTACCCCCATCTATTTATGCCAACCCGTTGCTATTTGATCGATGTGTCCAAAATGCAGGAAGTCAGTGTTGGTATTGCTGAACGGTTAGTGACAGGCTCGCAGGTATGCAATTTGATGTAGCAGTAATTGGGGGTGGTCCAGCGGGATCCTCGGCTGCCATTACGGCTGCACGTGCAGGGCTTCGAGTGCTGCTTATAGAAAAGGGTCCCTACGGTCGAGACAAGGTGTGTGGCGATGGTTTAACGCCGCGAGCAATTGCCGCGCTTGATGAATTGAAGATCGACTACTCGGTTGCGCACCGTATTGATGGTTTGCGCATGATTGCCGGAAAAACTCAACGCGAGTTGTCATGGCCAACAACATCGCGTTTTCCAAATCACGGTGCAGTCTGGCCACGTCAGAAGTTTGACAATCACTTACTTGATGTTGCCATTGCGTCTGGTGCTGTTGTTCGGTTTGAGTCGGAAGCGTTACCTGTTGTCGAAGGAGACTGTGTAACTGGCGTACAAGTTGGTAGCGAAGTCTTTAAAGCATCACTTGTTGTTTTGGCAACTGGCGCACAGGGTGCTGCTGCAAAAATGCTCGGAGCAGTGCGCGACCCAGACGAAACTTTTGGTTTAGCAATTCGCGCGTATGCGCCAACCCCTCGCCATGCAGAACGTCATCTTGAAGCGTGTCTCAGTTTGCGTGATGAACATGGCACGCCAGTTCCTGGTTACGGATGGATGTTTCCTGCTGGCGATGGCACAGTGAACATTGGCGTTGGAGCACTCAGCACCATGAAGGGTT
>JBIIAC010000022.1:0-12842 GCA_044240045.1 Ilumatobacteraceae bacterium | reverse complement strand
AACCCACGACCTACCGCTTACAAGGCGGTTGCTCTGCCTCTGAGCTAACCCGGCTCGTCTAGGTTACAGCGAGTTATTTGGTCTTGGCAACGCGTGAACGAACTACTTCGTATGTTGCAAGCGCTGCGGCAGCCGAAACGTTAAGTGATGAAAGCGATCCGCCCATTGGGATACTCACCAACAAATCACATCGTTCTTTAACTAGTCGGGACAATCCTGCACCTTCGGCCCCCAACACCAAACAAATTGGTTCAGAAGTGAGATCACCAATCTGGAAGATGTTTTTGTCAGCGGCATCGCTCAGCCCAACGATCCATACTCCTGCATCTTTCATCTGCTTCAGCGCAGTTGGAAGTCCACCCACTACGCACATCGGCACGTACTCAGCGGCGCCTGCAGCAGATTTTGCTGCGGTTGGTGTGATGTGCACTGCTCTGTGTCGCGGCAATATCACGCCATGCACACCCGCCCCATCACACGAGCGCAAGATTGCGCCAAGGTTGCCTGGATCAGTCACTCCATCAATAGCCACCAAAAATGCAGGAACATTTCCTTTGCGTGGTGCAAGCAGGTCGCCAAGTTCAACGTCGGGTATTGGAGCAGCCATTGCAAGCACACCTTGCGGTGCTTCGCTCCGTGCTTCTTTTTCAATTTCTTTACGTGGCACGCGACGCACTGGTACGCGCTGATCAGCGGCCAACGCCAAAATATCGTTAATTACATCGTTCTCGTCCAAATCATTGGACACCCAAATCTCAAATGTTTTGCGGCGTTGCGCAATCAACAACTCACGCACTGCTTGACGGCCTTCAATCTGTGATCCACCAAGTCCGTGTTGATCTGGCCGTGGTGCGCGCGGCCCAGTATTTTCGCGTGCCGGTGGACGACTGCGCTTGGTGTTGACTGCTGCACGTGGTGCGTATTTCGCATCACGTGGTGGTCGCTTTGCATCGCGTGGATCTCGACGTGCGTCGCGCGGATCTACGCGCTTAGCTGCGCCACCGCGGCTATTTCCGCTTGCTGCGCTGCGACCACTACCGCTGGCTGCGCTGCGCTTGTTGCTACTCGTTGCTCCGCTGCGAGGACCTTTACCTGGACGAGAATCGCGTGGCTTCATTGCGCCACTCGTTCAATCACGCACACTGCCCAACATGCAATGCCCTCTTGGCGACCAAGTGCGCCGAGACCTTCTGCTCTGCGTCCTTTTACCGAAACAGGAGCGCCGACCACATCGATGAGTTTACGTTGCATCTCCTCACGATGGGGCGCAAGCTTGGGTTTTTCACAGACCACGCTGCAATCAACATTTCCAATTTCAAAACCGTTCTTCTTCACTAATGCAACCACATGCGACAACAGCAGCAACGAATCAACTCCCGCCCATTTCGGGTCAGTGTCTGGAAAGTGTTGCCCAATATCGCCGAGCGAAGCTGCACCAAGAAGTGCATCAGCAATTGCGTGCGCAATCACATCAGCGTCACTGTGCCCTACCAATGCGCGTTCTCCAACAAATTGCACACCACCAAGTACGAGCACGCGACCGCTCGGAGTGTCTTCAAAACGATGAATATCGAAACCTTGTCCAACTCGTATCGCAGTAGCCATTGTCGCCTCCTTACACTTCGGTTCGTGCGGTGGCACGAGCCCATTCGAGATCCTCGGACGCTGTGAGTTTGCGATTGAGTGCTTCGCCAGCCACAACAACTACTCGCTTGCCCAACAGTTCAACAAGTGTTGCGTCGTCTGTCCCTTCAGGACATGATGCATGTGCTTCACGCAATACTGCAGCTCGAAACACTTGCGGTGTTTGTACCGCCACTAATGAAGACCTGTCTGGGGTGTTAACAACAACATTTTGTGCATCAACTTGCTTAATCGTGTCGGTGACAGCGATTGCAGGCACCGCACCATCAGCACCATTGTGCACTTGAGAAATTGTCTCCCTAAACAAGTGTTCAGTAGCAAACGGTCTTGCTGCATCGTGAACACAAATAATCGTTGCCTCTGGTGGCACCGCCTTGAGTCCACAGCGCACTGATTCGCTGCGGGTTTCACCACCAGCAACCTGGCCTTCACCTAGCGTTGCGTCTGGCGGTAACACCACAATCACCCCTGCGCTCACTGCGCTGGCAGTGGCGACCGACCAATCCAATACGCGTCGATCGCCGAGCATTGCAAACTGCTTCGGACTCCCAAATCTGGCGCCCGATCCTGCCGCAACGACGATTGTCCAAACAATCTCGTTAGGCATGGTTGTCACGCTCATTTAGGGTAGTACCGTCATAACTTCATGACACACGAAGACATCCTCTCCAATACTGCATTCTTCGCAGAAACACCAGTAGAAGCACTGACAGCGATTGCTGCTTCAGCTAAGTCTCAAACCCTCCAACGCGGCGATGTGTTGTTTAATGAGGGCGACACACCAGACGCATTGTTTGTTGTGCTCAGTGGTCGTATCGCAATTGCCATCGGTAACAAGCCGCTCGACAGTCGCGAAAGCATGTTGGCGCTCATGGAAGATGGCGATTTGTTTGGCGAGCTTGGTTTGCTCGACAATGGCTCGCGCAGCGCAATGGCTCGCGCAATTGAAACAAGCACTGTTCTGTGCATTCCGTATGCACCAGTAGTTGAACAGATGCGAACTCATCCAACAATGTTGTGGGGTGTCACTAAGTTGCTCGCAACTCGTTTGCGCGTAATGGACGAGGTGTTGGCCGACAGTGTGTTTCTTGATGTCACAGGCCGCACTGCAAAACGTTTGCTCGAACTTTCCGGTGGTAGCGATGATTTTGTATTGCCTGTCACGCAAGAAGAGTTGGCCGGCATGGTGGGCGCATCACGCGAACGCGTCAATAAGGCCATCGCAAGTTTTATTCGACTCGGTTGGCTCAAGCAACAAGATCGTCGCTATCACATCATCATGCGCGACCGCATGACAGTTCGCTCTAGCTAGTTATTAGCCAGTCGCGTGTGCGACTAAAAGCGTCTTGTGCATCATGCGCGCGATGTGCCGGACGCGCAGCATCGTGAGCAAAGCCGTGCACTGCTTCGGGATATTCCTGCACAGTCACACCTACGGCACGCAACTCCAACACTTGGTCTAGCGGTGTGTACGGGTCGAGTGATCCGATGATCGCAAGCACTCGATCGGCATTGCCACCTTCGAGATACGTAATGGGATCGCCCTGCGTGGCACTCATCCAACCTTCTGGAATATGAATCATTCCGTAGAACGATGAGATCCGAGCAAACCGATCGCTTCGTGCGGCTTTGTGGCAATACATTCCGCCCATACAAAACCCGATCAATCCAACTCGATCCACACCGAGAGCATCAGCAGCTTCGTGCATGTCACGAAGCACCGCGTCATCACTCAGCGATGGCACACATGCCGCCCGCTCGGCGATATCGGCGGACAATGTTTGACCGGGGAATGGCTCGATTGCAATGACTGCCATGTTCCACTCATGCGCCAATTGAGCAACTAGATCATCAAAGAGTGGTCGCAATCCAAAGATGTCCGGCATGATCACCAGCCCCATCACTGGGTTAACCACACTCAGATCAATTTCTGCAGGGGTTCCCGAGGGCAATGTAATTCTCATAGTCCTCAATCTTTACATCATTGGCATTCACAATGTTGCTTGTGTTCTTAGTTGCAGTGTGGCTTGCAGTGAGAAGTGCGGTGAGTGCTGTGCGGATCATCATCTGCATGACCACACAAACGACACGCACGTGTACACGTCCCACAACCATCATTCACCCAACCGGCAAATCGTCCACGGTTCGCACACTTGTGCAGGAGTGGTCGGCTCTTTCTACTGCCCCATCCACGCTCAGACGGGTCAACGGCTGGGGCCTCCCAGGTAAGCGAGTAGCCAACCTTGACGAAGTACTGATACGCGCTGGCTTTGGTCTTGAAGCAACCGATTCGTTGGGCGATCAATACCTCTTCAAACTCGTCATTCGCGCCGCCGATGATGAGCTTGCAACTCGTATTGTGCTGCAACGGCTTCTGCCACCACTGATCTCAATTGCTGCACGGCGCGGCAAGTTGGCTCGCGGAGGTTTTGACGAGGCACTCATTGACACTGTTGCTCAGGCTTGGATACAAATCCGCACGTATCCGATCAATAAGCGGCCAATCAAAATTGCATCTAACTTGGTTCGAGATTCTGAATACTTTGCATTTGTGCGCAACAGCCGACTCAAGCAACTTGCTGTTGCATGGGGAGATGATGTCATTGACACGATCCCAGCCCCCGAAACTCATCTCAATCCAGAAGAAGAACTCGCCAATCTATTTGCAGAAATTGAGAAATGGAATTTGGGAACTCGCTCCCTCAGTGTGTTAAGGCAACTTGCAGAGGGCAAAAGTTTTCGATCAATCGCAGCTGATGCGGATGTCAATGTTCGGACAGTGCACAGTTGGAGAAGTACTGCGATTAGCGAGTTGCGTGAACAAATGCAGTGTGCTGACTAAGTTTTGCACTGCGCAGACGTAGCGAGTTGCTCACCACGAACACACTTGACAATGTCATTGCTAGTCCAGCCCACATTGGGTTCATGTAACCAAGTGCGGCAAGCGGTATCGCTGCAGCATTGTAGGCAAATGCCCAAAACACATTGGCGCTGATTGTGCGCAATGTGGCACGCGAAAGCAGGATCGCGTCAGTAACTAAACGCAAGTCTCCGCTCACGATGGTGAGATCGCTCGCGCTCATAGCAACATCGGTACCAGTGCCCATGGCAATACCCACGTCAGATTGAGCAAGTGCTGCAGCATCGTTCACTCCGTCGCCCACCATCGCAACTGCATATCCACGGTTCTGCAGGTCTGCGACCACTCGCACTTTTTCTTCAGGCAACACACCGGCAATCACGTGCTGATCATCGGTTTCGATTCCTACTTGTTCTGCAACTGCCAATGCAGTGGCCAAGTTGTCACCCGTTAACAACACAGGTCGTAAACCCAGTTCGCGCAATGATGCAATTGCGGCGGCGCTATTCGTCTTTGGTCGGTCCGCCACCACGCATACTGCCTTGGCCATGCCGTCGTATGCGACCAACACCGCTGTGTTTCCAGAGTCGCGAGCGACCTTCAATGCTTCACGTAATGGATTAGAGATGAACACAGTGCGAGAGTTGAGCAACTGTTCGCCACCCACCATCACTCGATGACCGTCAACTACGCCAACTGTTCCTTGCCCCGCAATTGACTCGAATTGTTGCACACTTGCAAGTTGTCCCAGTTCGGCACGTGCAGCAGAGGCAATGGCTTTTGCAACGGGGTGCTCGCTCGCAAACTCCAATGCACCAGCGAAGCCCAGCACTTCGGCGCGGGTTGCGTCGGCTGCCACAACAACATCAAGCAACTGCATGACGCCCGTAGTCACAGTGCCAGTCTTGTCAAATACCACGGTGTCTATACGACGAGTGCTTTGCAATACATCGACACCCTTGATCACGATTCCCATTTGTGCGGCACGTCCGCTGCCCACCATCAACGCAGTTGGAGTGGCAAGACCAAGTGCACATGGGCAAGCAATGATCAGTACCGAAACCGCTGCTTCAAATGCATCGGCCAAACGCTCAACGTCGTCACCCATGAAATACCACGCAACAAATGTGGCCAACGACAACAAGATCACTGTTGGCACAAACACACTGCTCACGCGATCGGCCAGTCGTTGCACTGGAGCTTTGGTGGATTGTGCGTCGCGCACAAGTTTGGTGATTTGCGCGAATGTTGAGTCGGCACCGACTCGACGTGCACGCACTACCAATCGTCCAGTGAGGTTCACAGTTGTTCCCGTGACCTTGCTCCCTACTTGCACATCGACCGGCACACTTTCGCCTGTGAGCGTTGATGCATCAATGCTCGATGCGCCTTCCATTACAACACCATCTGCAGCAATGATCTCGCCCGGGCGAACAACAATCATGTCGCCTACTCGTATTAATACTGCATCAATAGTTACTTCTTCGCCATCGCGCAAGATAGTTGCGGTACGTGCGCCCAACGCCAACAATGCCCGTAATGCGTCACCCGCACGGCGCTTTGCTCGCGCTTCAAAATATCTGCCTGCCAACAAAAAGATGGTGACAGCTACGGCAACTTCAAAATACACATGCACACCGCCACTCATGCCGGTCATGCTCGTCATCGAGTCTTGTGCGGATGTAGTTGCCGCGTGCCCCCAGAACAGCGCCCACACCGACCACGACACGGCTGCCACAATTCCAAGCGAGATCAACGTGTCCATCGTGGTTGAGCGATGTCGAGCATTCATTAATGCAGCGCGATGAAATGGCCAGGCACCCCAGGTCACAACGGGAGTAGAAAACGCCAGTGCGTACCACTGCCAATTTGTAAACTGCAGCAGCGAAAACATTGACACCAACGCAACTGGAACACCCAATGCGATGCTTGCCGTCAAACGCGACTTGAGCATCGCAACGCGCTCGCGAACCTCCGCATCCAACATGTCTGGCGTGGTTTCTGCGAGCGGTCGTGCTCCATAGCCCAGTGACTCAACCAGGGAAACCAGCTTTACGGTGTCAACTTGCGAAGCATCAAAAGTGACCCGAGCAGACTCGGTTGCGAAGTTAACGGTTGCCTCAACCCCAGCGAGATGATTTAAACCTTTTTCGATTGTCATCGCACATGCGTTGCACGACATGCCAGTGATCGAAAGATCTACCTGATTCGCAGAGGTGTCCAACGTGGTCATCGCCTCTAGTCTCGCCCCGCGAGACAGCCGATCAGTTGATTAGTACTTGATGTTTGAGTTCTGCTCGCCGTAGCCAGTGAACGAGTCAACTGCGTTCATCACCGTGAGGTGACCAACAAGGGCAAGAGCGAGAACGATAAATGCTGCTGTGATCATGGTTTCCAGTATGGCGTATTATCTGTAGAAACGATTACCTTTGGGTAAGTATCTCTAAATTAGATACCCAATATCACACATCAACTCTGCAGTGGGTCGCCAGGGGCTCGAACCCTGGACCTGCGGATTAAAAGTCCGTTGCTCTACCAACTGAGCTAGCAACCCAGTTGGGGCACAAAACAGGATTCTAAAGACGCCCAAAGCGTCGTACTTTCCCGAAGCCCAAGACAGCACTCATGATTCGTCTAGAAATTACTTTTGTAGAGTACTCGCAAAATAGTCGTCAAATAGATTCGCTGACAGCTTCGCACCTTCTAGTGAAAGGTGATCATCATCAAAATACAGCCACCCTGCATCAGAGAATCTATTACACAGATCATTACTGCAAAACAATGGACTCAGATCCATCGTAGTAATTTGATTTTCTCGAGCCCATTCGCCCAATTCATCTGATGCAAATTTGTCCATTGCAACCATTTTTGACTGAGGGAAGGATTTTGGCGGATGATAACGAGGGAACAACAATGGAAGCCTCACCATAAAGCGATTTTTATCTGGAAACACAGGGGTATTTTCAATTAGTAAAACATTTGGCGTCATTAATCTAAGTGTTGCCAATGCATTTCTTAAGTCAATCTGCGATGAATCATCCTTTACGAATTGGGAAACAATAATCACTGAAGGTTTTTGCTTTTGCGCCCAACTCAAAATATCCAAGTTTTGTTCGATACATCGATCTGGAAGTGATTTCTTGAAACTTTGCTTAAACTGAATCGGACATGAACCCTTGGTCCATACGGCAGTATTCCAAGAGCGATTAGCAGCCACATCAATAACTGTTTGAGATATATGTGTTGCATGTGAGTCGCCTATTAGAAGAACAGTTTGCCTAGCTCCCGATATCCCAACCAAACATGGCTCCGAGAGATCGCCGATACCGGAGCAACCTGAGCGAAAGTTGAATGCCCCCTGTGGGGGTTGCATGTTTTGTTCTATCCCCCAATATTGGTTCCTTGACCCAGTATCAATAATCAACAGAATCGAAAATGGTATGAGCAGCGCTACAAAGCAAACATTAAAAATAGACCTTTTCATTCCGGCACTGTTCATCCACCCTTTACGAAACCTCTGTTCCACTTTGGCGTAACTTAACCCTCCAAATGCAAAGGAAAGTGTTACCGCTCCAAGAATTGCAAAGATTTGATTTCTTCCAGTACCAAAAATCGGAGTTGGAGAATATCTGACCAAATAAAGTAGAGGCATATGGATTAAATAAATTGAATAGGAGCGATTCCCAATCCATTCCATATTTCTGATAACAAAATTAGGAAGTAAATCAAAACATTTACAAATAACCGCTATCAAAGCAAAGATTGCAATCAGCACAGATCCCATTATTTGTGATACTGGAATTTGAGTAAACAACAGCATCAGTAAAATAATCATTGAACAAATCTTTATAAATCTATTTGTATTAAGTTTGATCGCTCGCTTTGTACTAAGAAAAAAATATGCAAAGCCGCCAAAAGCGAATTGCCATACTCGATCCAATGTTGAATAGAAAGAAAACTGAGATGCCAAGTTGATACCAATTCGTGAATAGAGAGGCTCAAGCAAATGGGGATTAAGAAACGAAATAAAACTGAAAGTAGAAAAAAGCAAAAAAACTAAGAACAAATAGAGGTTTCTCCTAATTCGTCTTAACAAAAATGGCGCAAGAAGTAAAGGCAAGAAAATATAGAATTGCTGCTCTACAGCTAACGACCAAGTGTGAACCAATGGATTTGGATTCGGTGAAAAATAGTCTTGAGAATACAAGTATGCCCCAAAATTTCCACCAAATAGAAGTGTTGAAATTCCTTGACGTGCAAACCGTTCGTGATCGACGGGACTTCCTAATAGCAATATGAGTAACGATGAAAACCCAAGCATTGCGCCTAGTGCAGGGATTAAACGGTACAACCTGCGAATATAAAACGATTTTAATCGACGAGTGCGCCCAGCACGAGAATCAAAAATATCGAAAATTTGCGGGGTAATGACAAAGCCGGAAATCAAGAAGAAAACGTCTACACCCAGAAAACCGTTAGGGAATGAGTTCTCAAATGCATGAAAAAAAACCACAGCAATTAGTGCGAATCCCCGCAGAACTTGTATGTCATTGCGAAATTCATTTTTGCTATTCATTGACACCTACTCCGAAGCCTAATTCACCCATGTAACTTATAGTTATTCAATCGTTATCTAAAGATCATCGTGTTGAGTTAAACAAATAATTTTGTACTGAAGTTTTCGGTATTGCGATTACGGCATTTGTTCCGACTTTTCGGTTCCCGGTGGTTCGCAAAGTACCAATAGGTATCCCGAAAGAAAAGGCAAAAAACATAACGGCAGCTTGCTATTGACGCAAAAACAGTTACAGCCCTGGAATAGCTGAAAAATGAACAAGAAGCATCTTTAGAGGTTTTGGGTCATTGTTGTACTGATCTAGTTGCTGCGACGATTTCTGCGAACAGCAAAGGCAGCAGGCCTGCCCGTAAACAGTTTGCATGACGGCTGACATACTGCAGCACTATCAGCGCTTCAAGCTGTTTTCGCAATCCATGTCGTCAGGGTTTGATCGGTCACGCCAACGCTTTAACCACGCTGGATTTTTACACGCACCTCATACCTAGTGCCAACAAGCTTGCTGCCGATGGTCCCGGGTCAGTGCTTGACCTGACTACAAGTGAAGGCAGTGCAAAGGGCGGTAAAAAGGAGGCGACAGGGTCAGAACTGCCCGAACTTGACAACACTGTGCGCCGATATTCCCTTGAATATAAGGACTTTACAACCGAAGAAAAACCTGACAGCAGTGGGTCGCCAGGGGCTCGAACCCTGGACCTGCGGATTAAAAGTCCGTTGCTCTACCAACTGAGCTAGCGACCCGACACGCTGACAGGCTAGTTGCTCGCGACAAAAGAACCTCAATTAGATTCAACTCTCGTGCTTGACTAATGCTGTGCGTTTCCTCCCAAACCTCAACTCCACACGACGCACCATATTGCTCTCCACTTGGGGCCTCTTCACGGGCCTTGCACTTTTGCTCGTCACCGCTGGCGTCTTCAGCACATTGGTCGGCATTCGCGCCGAACTCAAGCAACTGCCAACTCTCGTCAGCGGCGGTATCACTACCGCCTATTACGCCGGCTTCTTGCTTGGCTCCTGGTATGCGCTTCGAGCACTCAAGCAAGTAGGTCACATCCGCGTCTATGCCGCGCTCGCCTCGCTGCTCAGCGCTTCCGTACTCATCACCGGTGTCTACGACTCTCCGCTCGTGTGGATCATCATGCGAAGCAGCACAGGTTTTTGTTTTGCAGGCTTGTATGTCGTTGCCGAGTCGTGGCTGAATGGTCTCGCAACCAACACCTTTCGTGGCCGATTGCTTGCCATGTACAACGTGGTCACGATCGGTGCATATGGTGCAGGTCAGTTGCTGGTATTTAATTTCGATGCACGAACCCTCACGGGTTTTGCATTTGCTGCCGTCATCTCATCACTCGCCGTAATTCCTGTTGCGATGTCCGAACAGGCAGCGACTCCACCAGTCGAAAACAATACGCACATCACGATGCGCGAGCTTGCAAAAATAGTTCCAACAGGTGCAGGAACAATTCTGCTCGTTGGTCTTGCGCATGGTGGCATGCTCGGCATGGCAGTTATTTATGCAACACGCGAAGGACTCAGCGTGGGCCGCGTCGGAATCTTGATTGCAGCCATCAACCTCGGCGGCATGGCACTTACGTGGCCCATCTCTTCGGCATCTGACGACATCGATCGTCGCATCATCGGCGTACTCAGCACACTCGCTGTAATTATTTTGGGACTCGTCATGCTCACTCAAACGCCAAGCAGTTGGGTTACCACTGCGCTGCTGTTTGCAATCGGTGGATTTAGTTTTCCGTTGTATGCCGTCGGTGGTGCCTACACAAATGACTGGGTGTCACAAGAACAAATGGGTGCTGCGGCATCGCAACTTGTCACGCTGTATGGCTTTGGCGCAATGATCGGTCCACTCGTTGCTGCACCATTTCTCGACATCATCGGCACGCAGGGTTTTGCCTGGTCAATCATTTCACTACACGCACTGATCTTGTTGTTCCTCATTTATCGCATTCGTGCATGGCACGCACCAGTCACAACAAAACATTGGGATGATGTTTCATTTCACGGCCGTGCGTTTTTTATTCCGGCAACAATTGTTTCGCTAGGTGTTAACCGACGCGCGAAATAAGCACGCCAACGCCGGCAAATTGCAAGATTCCAGCGACCACTGTGAACACATGCCAGATTTCGTGAAAACCAAATATCTCTGGTGAAAGTTTTGGTTTTTGCATATAAAACAACACGGCACCGACGGTGTAGACAATGCCACCGAGCGCATAGAGCAGCAGGCTGGTAAAGCCAGCGCGGTGATATGCCCACGGCAAAATCACGAGTGCAGCCCAACCAATAATCAAATACAACGCATGACCAACACGCTTTGCCTTCCATGTGAGCTTGAGACCCATACCAACTGCAGCCGCAACCCAGATTGCGAGCAAGAACGGCACGCCAACTTTGCGCGGCAATGCCAGCAAGCACACCGGCGTGTACGAACCAGCAATGAGCACATAGACCATCGCGTGATCGAGTTGTTGCATAGTTCGCTGCCCTTTGAGCGAACGAGTAAACAGGTGATACGACGCCGATGTTGAGTAAAGCGCGAGTAGCGACAACGCATAAATCCCGACTGCTAGGCGCGCTACGCCGGCAGGTGTGACGAGGGTGAGAATTATTCCGGCCGGAATAGACACTGCAACCGCGATCGCATGGATACGTCCGCGCCAGCGGGGACGCCACTTACCCGTCGAGTGCTGAAACACTGGAATATGTGGCACGAAATCGCCTCCTTGATGACAGCGTAACCCTGATCTATTCCTGACTAGTGCTTGGTGAGATAGGTCATATCATCGCACTGACCGCAACGATTCAACGCGCAGGTAACACCGTTGCATCGGTCGTCTTGCCATAACGATGGTGCGACTGCAAGGCGCGCAACATAATAAAAAGCGCGCTCGGCACAATAACCACGTTTGGTGTTGCCACGAAATAGTCGCCAATCATCAGGCCGTAGATACCCCACGACACTGACATGATGACAACCATCGCAAATGTTGCTACCGATACACCAACAAGATGAGTGGTGCGCGCTGCACGAATAGCTTGCGGCACGATGCCTGTTCCTCCAACAACGACTGCGATGAGGCCGAGTACGTCTTTTGATACCGCACCAGATACAACCGCTATTGCGATTACCGCAGTCAAAACAACCAGCACTCGCTGCAACGACACTGCGCGATGGCGCACCTGGGCAATAATCACTGTGCCAAATCCAACAATTGTCATCACATTGGCAGTAACCACTAAATAGGTTTGGGCAACAATCCCATAAGCGACCCACAAGATTGAACCGCTCAAACTCTGCATCTGTGAAAAGACTGAAACCCCTTCGACAGTGTTGCGCCGTACCACTCGGTAAGCCTGGGGAATCGTAAAAGTGAACGACAGGCTGATACACCACAGGCTAAAAACATCGCGAAAACTCACTTCGCAACCATAGGTCGTGTCGTTAGCGTGAACGGGGTCATGATCACCACCTATGCCGTGAGCCTGCCGACCAAGAAGTGGTCCGAAGAGATCCGGCAGGCCTGTAATGACAAAGTCAAAGATTGGCTCAATCGCCAATTTCCAGCAGACCGCATGCCCGCAAATATGCGCATCCGTGTGAGGCAATCACCTGACGATGAAGTCTTTCGTGCCGAGATTTCCGAGACTTTTAAGGCCACAGGGTCGGGGCGCACAACCACTATCACCATTGCGCCACACCGTGGTCAGTTGGTTTTTGATGTGCGCATGCGCCACCTCTCT
>JBIIAC010000021.1:0-12970 GCA_044240045.1 Ilumatobacteraceae bacterium | reverse complement strand
CCAAGGCCCAGTGATGGACCAGGACGGTAAGGAAGTTGTTGCAGCTGACACAAAGCCAGAGTTGCTCGACTTGCTCGGAATGAGCTACTTCGTTAAGGGAGTAATCGGTTCTCCAAAGGGCTGATTTGTAAATGAGTAACACCTCTCACGAGGTTGCACAGGGGCCGCACCACACCAGTGGTGCGGCCTCTACTGCACTCTCAGCACATTCAATTGACAAGAAGTTTCCTGGCGTACTTGCCAACGACTCGGTCGACTTCGATGTGCGTGCAGGTGAAGTGCACACGCTGTTGGGCGAAAACGGTGCTGGTAAAAGCACGCTCGCTGCAGTGCTGTGTGGTCTCTATCAACCCGACGCCGGGTATCTCATGCGCAATGGCAAGCGCATTAATTTGTCATCACCGCGCGCGGGTTTGCAGCATGGAATTGCGATGGTGCATCAGCACTTTCGTTTGGTCGAAAGATTTACTGTTTCAGAAAATGTGATTTTGGGTAGTCGCGATTTGCCGTTCATGTTGAACCGTCGCGAACTGAACGAGAAGGTTGCCGCGGTTGCGGAGTCGTACGGACTGCCGATTGATCCGAATGCAACTGTTGGCGACTTGTCGGTTGGGCAACGCCAGCGAGTTGAGATCGTAAAAGCGCTCTATCAGGGCGCAGAGATTTTGTTGTTAGACGAGCCGACCGCAGTATTGGTGCCGTCGGAAGTTGAAAAGCTGTTTGAAAACGTGCATGCAATGACAGCTGCTGGAAAATCGATTGTGTTTATTAGTCACAAACTTGGCGAAGTCGTAGAGATCTCAGATCGCGTGACTGTTTTGCGCAATGGTCGTGTCACGGGTCATGTCTCGGGTAGGGGTACTACGGACACGAAAGAGCTTGCACGACTAATGGTTGGACGGGACATCGAACTCAATGCCCAACGTGCAATTCATGCAACAGGACACGAGGTATTGCAGATTCGCAATTTGTCGCTCAGCATTGATGATGTTGCTGTGCTTACTGACATTTCGTTTAATGTGCACGCCGGTGAGATGGTGGGCATTGCCGGAGTCGCGGGTAACGGTCAACGTGAACTCGCCGATACCATCGCAGGACTTATTTCGCCGACGAGTGGCTCGGTCAGTATTTCTGGTGCAATGACGACAGATTGTGGACCTATCCAGGCCCGTGAAGTCGGGTTGGCATATGTGCCTGAAGATCGATTGGGAATGGGCCTTGTTCCATCAATGTCAATTCTTGACAACTTGTTGCTGACTCGAGACCGAAAAGTAGTCGTTGATCGCGTTTCGGTGCGGCCAGAAGCATCCAGGTTGATCGAGCAGTTTGAGATAAAGGCGAATGGTCCGGACCATGTGGCTCGCAAACTGTCTGGAGGAAATGCACAAAAGGTGCTGCTTGCACGCGAGCTCTCGGGTGGTCGGAGTGCAACTAAATTGCTGGTTGTGTGTTCGCCGACTCGCGGTCTCGACGTCGGCGCCATCGAGACTGTGCGCCGACTCATTAATGACGCACGGAGCGCGGGTCAAGCGATCTTGCTGATCTCTGAAGATCTCGACGAAGTGCTTTCGCTTTCTGATCGTGTGCTTGTGTTGTATCGCGGGGCAGTGGTGCATGAAACTTCTGGTGAAACGGCTCAACTGTCTCAAGTCGGCGCAGCGATGGCCGGGCTAGCCAATGAAGGGCGTTCGTGATGCGTATTCCATTTCGTGTTGTTTTTGAACAACGTGGAGAATCGCCTCGTCGATTGTCATTGCTTGTTCCGCTTGCATCAGTCTTTGCGGCCTTGTTTTTTGGCGCACTGTTCTTGCTTGCTACGGGCCACTCACCAATTGACACATACTCAAATATGTTTCAGGATGGTTTTGCCTCGTTCAAGGGCTTCACTGACACGCTTGCATTATCGACAGTGTTGATTTGCACTGGTATTTCTGCAGCCTTCGCCTTTCAGATGAACCTGTACAACATTGGTGGTGAAGGTCAGTTGTATCTCGGTCTCATCGGGGGAGCGTGGGCGGGTATCGCACTGGGCGATCATTTGCCAACGCTGATTATGGTTCCCATCGTCTTGCTGTGTGGTGCGCTTGCCGGTGCGGCATGGATATTTGTTCCAGCTTTTGTGCGGTCAAGGTTGGGTACAAGTGAGATTGTTTCTACGTTGTTACTCACATACATCGGG
This sequence comes from Ilumatobacteraceae bacterium, assembly GCA_044240045.1. GTDB lineage: Bacteria > Actinomycetota > Acidimicrobiia > Acidimicrobiales > Ilumatobacteraceae > UBA3006. Next base: position 10,791 of record JBIIAC010000021.1, on the reverse strand, counting down.
GCGAGTCTCATCAAGCATGTGATTTACACGCCTGGGAGTTTCTTTCGTAATCCCAATACTTCGTTTCCACAAGGTCGGATGGTTGCGGAATCCGCTTCACTAGACAGTTTCGGTAGCTCACGTCTTTATCCAACATTCTTCGTTGCGTTGATTATTGCTGGTGCACTGTATTGGGTTGTCAAGCGCACTGAGTTTGGTTACCGCATCAACGTCATCGCCGACTCTCCAAAGGCCGCACACTATGCAGGTATTAATGCGCGTCGTACAACGATGTGGGTCATGTTGATCTCTGGTGCGCTGTCGGGCCTGGCCGGTGCAATGCTTATTGTTGGTCCATACGGCAAGATCGAGCCGAGCATCATTACTCTCGGTTACGGGTATGCGGGCATCGTGGTTGCGGCCCTTGCGCGAAACAATCTTGGGCTCATCATCGTGAGCGGAATTCTGTTCTCGGGTTTGCGAGTTGGGGGAAACAACCTGCAAGTCACGACAGATACCCCAATTCATATTGGCGTGATGCTCCAAGGTGCAATTTTGTTGTTTGCACTTGGCGGCGAAGCTTTCCGTCGTTATCGCATACACGTAGTACGCGTGCATGATGCAGCATCTAAGAGGGTCTCAGCATGAACGAGAATATTTGGATCTTGATGTCGGCAGATGCAATTGCGATTGCGACGACATTGATGCTTGCAGCACTCGGAGCCTTGTTTACAGAGCGATCTGGCGTGCTCAATCTGGGTATAGAGGGCATCTTGCTCACGTCGGCAATTAGCGCATTCTTGGCAGCTGATTCTTCGGGGAGCGTATGGCTCGGCCTGATAGTTGGAACTGTTATTGGCGCAGTTTTGGCTTCAATTCACGCGGTGCTTTCTGTGGTGTTTCGCGCAAATCAAATTGTTGCGGGTCTGGCACTTGTCATCTTTGGCACCGGACTTGCCAACTTTTTGGGTAAACCAGCAGAGGGTAAGACTGTCTCAACAGTGATTAAGCCTCTCTCATTTGGGCCGCTATCCGACATTCCTGTCATTGGCCCAATTGTTTTTGGTCAAGACATCATCACGTATTTTGCAATTGCACTAGCTGTCATTGCGTCCCGCTATTTGTTTAATACTCGTTCTGGTCTGGAACTACGTGCAACAGGTGACGATCCGGCAACGGTTGATGCCCAAGGTCTTTCTGTGGCGCGAATCCGTATTCGCTACACGATGGTCGGCGGCGCTCTTGTGGGGCTTGGTGGGTCGTGGTTAATGCTGGCCCAAAGCGCTGGGTGGCATCAAGCTGCCACAACAAACGGTCTTGGCTGGATCGCACTTGCGCTCGTGGTGTTTGCTGGCTGGCGCCCGATTCGAATCATCTTTGGTGCAGTGTTGTTCGGATTCACCTTGCAGCTTCCATTTACATTGCAAGCAGAACAGATCACTTTTATTCCTTCCGCGTTTCTCGAGATGTTGCCATATCTCGTTACTTTGATTGCGCTCATTGCATTGAGCCGACCAGGGAGTCGCAACTCGCTTGGTGCTCCACGTGCTTTGGGTACGCCTTTTGTTCGTGATGAGCGGTAATTCCTGATGCCTCTAACACGCTCTAGTTCGAACGAAGATATTCTTGCTGTTTTGAATCGGACGGCGAATGCAATCAGCGGCGTACTTGCAAATAATACTGATTGGGGACTTTCTGGTTTGCGCCACACACAGTATTCGGTTGATGTTGATTGCGATAATGCCGCACTTGCAATCCTGCACGGCGCAGGTTGCGCAGTGCTGTCAGAGGAAAGTCAACGGACGGGTGAGTGGGGGGACGACGACATCTTGGTTGTGATGGATCCGCTTGATGGTTCTACTAATGCAAGTCGGGGTGTGCCGTGGTTTGCAACTGCATTGTGTGCTCTCGATAAATCTGGCATGCGAGCATCGCTCGTGGTTAACCAAGCATCGGGGCGAGACCGTTACTGGGCAACTCGTGGTGGAGGAGCATTTCTTAATGGATCTCCAATTCGTCCGTCTGCGTGTACCGACGTCAAGGACGCGATAGTGGGTATTTCAGGTTTGCCAAAATTCAAGCCAGAGTGGGCGCAGTTTCGAGCACTTGGTGCGGCGGCTCTCGACATCTGTTTGGTTGCCGATGGCTCACTCGACGGTTGGGTCGACATGAATAGCCATGGTGTATGGGATTATCTAGCGAGTTCGCTCATTTGCCAAGAGGCTGGTGTGCAAATTACCGAAATTTTAGGTCGTGATTATGTAACGACTGAATACGACGACAAATGCACCCTTGTAGTTGCGTCAACCAAAGAAATGTTGGGGAGTCTGCTCGATATTCGTAAACGTCACGCCGACTCATAGCCTGAGTGGACGCCGAGAGGCTGACGGTAAACTGTCATTTCCGTAATTACGGGCGCTTAGCTCAGTTGGTTAGAGCATCTCCCTTACAAGGAGAGGGTCGGGGGTTCGAGTCCCTCAGCGCCTACTTGATGAGTCTGTAGGCCAAACAGTTATTTGACCCAGCATCGGTATACAGAGGGTTCAAATAGTCCCTTAACACAGTTTTGGCACCCGAGGTAACATTTAATGGTACGTTCAACACTGAGTTCGCTTATGTAATCCGGGGGGTAAGTGATGTCTAAAGTCATTGCACGTTTGGTCGGTTCAATTGCAGTGCTCACCAGCATTCTTGCTGTGGGTATTGCTCCTCAAATTGCTTCTGCCGATGGCAGCGATGCGAGACGACTGTCTTCTACGTTGCAGAACGTTGCAGACAATAATACGTGTGAGCAATTCACTTCGTCGAGCCTTGGCTGGGCGGCAATTGATTCAGCAACAGACATCATCAATACGGTAAGTGGGACTGTTACGGGCCCTGATGGTACACCTGTAGCAAATGCGATTGTGTTTTCGAATCAGGGTGATGCAAACAAGAAGTTATCAAAAATGAGTTGTGCTGTAACTAATGCCTCAGGTGCTTACACGCTCCCAGTATTGCGCATCCAAACTTTCCTTCCATATTCTGCATTGGGGACAATTGCTGTTAGCCCTCCGAACGTATCAAAGCTTTCATCAACTCAACTTGGGTCGCAGTCACGAAATATCACGGCATCAACGACTGGATCACAGGACTTTACGCTTGCAGCTGCAAACTCAATGCAAGGTTTCGCAGTCGTAGACAGTGACAAAAGTACAGAAGCTGTTACCGCCCCGACGAATGTGATGTGCCTTGATGCCAACACGAGCGGCTCTGTGTATTCCTTGATTTCATGCTCATTGGCACGTGGGCGAACTATTTCTGCGACAGTAACAGGAATCCAATACGTTGGTGGAGAGAGCCCAGGGTTCAGAGTTACGCTTGCCAACGACCCTGGTCTCATTGATGGTGATGCAGTCGTGCTGAGCGGTCTTTCGGGGACTGTGAGTGGTGTGAATTTGGCTGACCTCAATGCGAGATGGGCATACATCAATGAAGTTGGAGTTACAGATGGTAGTTACTCGTTTGACATTCCAAGCCCACTCGCAATCGGCAAGACCGGTTTGGATGCCACAGGGTTGTCGGGAACGTTGACGGCACAGCAGTGGCGTTCAAGTTTTACGATTCCTAACACGATTTCAGTCAGTGGAGTGTCGACGAATATTGCAGATAAAAACATTGCGATACGGATCTATTCGCGAAACATCGTGAATGGAGTAGCGACAGCGAACACTCGAGTAGAATTAATGAGCAATTTTTCTTATGCCGGTAATGGTGTTGAGGTTCTCACTTCTCAGAACGCCGTTAATTCATGGGAGCGCGGAGCTTGGTGGGTTTGGAACGTCGCTACTCGTGCATTGTGCAGCGCTGCAGCTACTACTGGCAACTTCAATGGTGCGGCAGTCACCAACCTGACAGCGGCAACTGCAGTTGCTGGTTGCGGCAACGTACAGGTTTCAAAGCGAAGTGAATCCGCTTGGGGTGGGCAGCCCGGTTGGGATTATCGCTGGGCGCAACCAACACATTGGGAAGTCGCGAGCGGTGTCGCCAAGTTCTATCTGCCATCAAGCGCACAGGGCACATTTGCTGTGGGTGAAGTCGTATCCATTTCTAATGGCAGTTCAATCGCTCCAACAATTAATGGTCGGGCGGTAATTACTGAGATTGGTACCGATAGTGGTGGACAGACGATTTCGTTTAGTCGCTCTGCGATGTCGAATAGTGCAAAGGCTCCGGCGACTGGGTATTTGCAAGTGAGTGCGAGCTCGAATTTCAGTACAGACCCGGTTGGAGTTTTTAGAGGCGATCTGACACTCGGTGATGGTGTCAACCAGATAGTACAAATGAACTATTCACCATTCGGTAGCTCGACTCTTGTCGCGTCAGCAACAGTATTTAGGGTAACGGTTGCCGACGGACTAATAACGTCGGCGAGTTATTGCGATGGCACTTTTGACGTAAACGCTGGAACATGTAGTGGTTCCTGGATAAGCGCCCCACAAAGTGGTGGAAAGTATCTCTTGTTGGTTCGCCAAGCAAACTTCATCGGCAAAATCCTTAAACCCAATGGTGATGCTCTCGCGCCGTCGGGTAGTACGGGATCGGTTTATGTTGAAGTGCAAACATTGCAGACCAGCGGATCAAACTATTACTGGAGCGGTGGTGGTACTGGCGGAAGCAATGGTGTTGATGGGATCTTTAAAGTGCGATTGACCGAAGGGTCTTACAAATTGCGGGCAGGAAGCCCGATGGGTTTGAGTTATCCTCCCGCTGAGGTCTATCTCAAAGTAACTGGCAGCGGTGCTTCGGCCACTTTCCAACGATGCACAACCTTTGTTTCGAATGCATCTTCAGAGAGTTCCGCGCTGACTGGTTGTACATCAATTCTCGCGAACTCCGACACCCCTTACATCGTTCAGTATGGAAGTGCCGACTTGACTGGAACTCTCTTGCTGGCGTCGAGTTCAGCGGCAGCCAATTCATGGGTTTCGGTATCTAAGCCATCCGCAAACTGTCCTGAGTGTTGGGATCAAGTTGGTGGAGTGTCGACCAACTCAAGTGGAGCATTCGCGCTGAACTTCGCCGATGCGGGTACTTATCGATTGACTGCCAACCCACCGTTTAATGACTCCTCGCTTTCAGTGCAAACGATCTGGACTGCAACGGTTGCTATTAGTGGTTCAACCAAGACTGTGACGATCGGCGGCGACTCCGACGGGGTGGTATCACTCACTTTGGATGGATCAAATTTCAAGGGCAAGGTACTGAAAAGTGCTGGAGTAGCAGGAGCTTTTGCCAATATTGAATTTCAGAAATTCAGTAGTACTGAGCAGCGTTTTACTTGGAGCAATAATTGGGCCAACTCAAACTCGGCCGGCGAGTTCAATGCAAACTTGACAACCGGAAAATGGAAAGTCATGTCGCGACCTGGAAATTCAGATTCGGGAACATTCAGCGCGTCAACTTATTTCGCCTATATAGATACAGCAACCGACCCCGACACGATCAATGTCAATAGCGTCGAGGCCTGTGCTGTCGCATCACCTGCAGGAAGCTGCTCGGCAACTGCGGCAGCATTCGAGTCGAGCAGATTCAACGTGTTGCTCGGATCCCCAAATGTGAGGGGATACGCGGCCAAAACAATTACAACAGTTCGCAACTCTGCGACTGGTGCGCCATCAACTGTAGATGCTGTGTCGTTTTCTGGAATTCAGGTTCAGAAGTACAACGTTGATGAGGGCGAATATCGATGGTTCGATATAGGTGGGTCAAACACTTCGTCCAATGGTCAGTTCTCGTTGCGTTTGCCAGAGGGTAAATGGCGCCTGATGCTCAGTCCGCGCCCGCTTGACACAATTGCAGGTCTTACGACTGCAAGTTTTGATTTCACAGTTGTATCAAACGGAACAGTTACTTGCGACCGCGCTTATGCGTTCTGTGCCGCAGGAGCGAGTCCTGATTCGGGTCGATTTGATTTACACTTATCGTCAGCAAACTTGAGTGGTGTGGTGTCAGCAGATGGAACTGCAGTTGATCAAGCGCAAATCCGTGTCGAAAAGTGGAACGGCAATGGGTGGCAAGGTGCAAACCTTTGGGCAAGCGCATCGAATACAGGTGCATATGCATTGAACCTTGATTCAGATGGTGCATATAAGGTCACTTCCGAAATTCCGTCTTGGAAGACGAACGCCGGATTTTCGCCAACGTCGACTTACGTTTATAAGTTGACAAACACAATTTGCTCGATTACAGAGGCACAAGTATCTACTGTGTCTTCGTGTTCGGCAGGTGCTGGTGCGCAACTTACAGCGAATATCGCACTTACTGGTTCGAATGTAAAGGGCCTTGTGACTTCTGCTGGAAGTCCAGTTTCAAACACTTGGGCAAACATCATGCGATGGAACAATGATTTCAATAGTTGGGAATGGGTGCAGGGAGTGTCGGTAAGCGCATCAGGATCATTCAACTCAACGCTTCGATCATCATTGGGTGACACGTCTCAGACCGCACAACGTTTCCGAATTGAGATATTTCCACCGTGGGGTACAACATCGTTGACGAAAAAGGTCGTCGATTTGTGGGTCGGAGATTTGGAAGACGACAATGCAGCAAGTCACACCTATGTGGTGTGCTCTGCAAGTACTTTTGCATCTTGCGATTTGGGGTCAGGTAACTCCAACGTGAAGTCTGCGGCCAGCACATTGACAGTCACAATGTCGAGTGGAAACATCGCTGGTACTGTGTCGGGTCCATCCTCTGCTACGGCGGCGAACCCGCAGGTCAATGTGGAGAAGTGGATGCAACCAACGTGGTCATCAAACAAGATGTGGGTGGGCACGCAGATTAGCTCTCAGGGATCATCAACTGGAACTTACAGTTTGAATACTGAAACCGAATGTGAATCGTCAGAGACGACTTGCTATTTCCGTATCACTGCGAATCCTGGTTGGTCAAATCCAAATAGTTGGTCGCGCGCTTCGCAGATCATCCAGGTTCGAGCAAGCGACAGTGCATATCAGACGACGACGCAGTCGGATGAGTACACCCAACCAACTTTGGCAACATCGGCATATGTGACTACGGCGTTGAATTTCGCACTCGTTGGCTCGAACGTCTCGGGCACAATCAAGAATGGTGATGCAATCGTGGCCAACACCTGGGTTGGACTCATGAAGAAGGAGTCGACGGGCTTCTACCGATGGATTGGTGGCGGGAATTCAAGCCGTCAAGGCACATTTGGAGTATCGACAACTGCTTACGGAGTAGGACGTTATCGCTTGGAGGTAAACCCACCATGGGGCTCATCCTTGAGCCGATTCTCGAAAGATATTGTTGTCGCATCTGATGGAACTTTCGGAGTTTGCGCTACAACAGCGGATGCTGATGCCGCATGTACGGGTAGTCCGACAAACTTTGTACTTTCGTTTCCCACATCAAATCTTGCCGTGCGTGTTTGCGGCAAGGATGGCACAGGTTCAACTTGTACCGGCGTGTCAAATGCTTATGTGAACGTATTCTTGGCCTCGACGGGTGCGCAGGTGACAGGATCAAACACAAACTCCCTTGGTCTGGCCCGTTTCAGTCTTGATGACGGTGAATATCGAGGTGAGGCGAATCCAAACTGGACAAATCCTGATGGAACTCGAGTCAATTTCACATTCACGATTGCTGGAGGGGTTCTGACTGTACCGTCGAGTGCGTCTGGAGCGGTTGTTGCGGTTGACTCATCCTCCTCTCCGAGACAGCTTGATGTGCGTCTCGGATCGCCGAATGTTTCGGGAACAGTAAAATATGACAGTGACTCAAACGCAGCCACTGCGACAGTGACAATGGCAAATGCTTGGGTGTCTGTAAGGAATACAGCTACTGGCGCTTCCACAGGTACCAACACCAGTTCCAACGGTCAATTCAAACTTGACCTGGCTGCTGGAAGTTATACACTCACTGCCTACCCGAACAACGCGGTGGCCAAACAGCCGGTCTCTGCAAACATCACCGTTGCCATCTCGGGCTCTACAACAACCATTACTGAAACCGGCGACGGGACAAATTGGAACGGGGTGATGGACTTTGATGCTCGAACGATCAACGTTCAGTTCACGCTTACTGATGTGGGAACTTCAGCACGACAAGTACTCATTCTAAATAGTGCTGGAACTGAGCTCATTGGCATTTCCTCGGTGAGTCCAAACTCGAGCGGGAATGCGACACATAAACTTGCCTTACCTGCTGGAAGCTACACATTCAAGATTCAAAAATTGCTTGGTGACTTTACTTCTAGTGAGGCATGCCGAAATTCGGGAACAATCACAGTGACATCAACTAGTGGTCTTGACGCCACGGCGAACACGAGTCTCACTACTTGGGGCAACTTGTTTGATGCGACATCGGATGTCTTGGCATGCAAACCAACATGATGATATTTAAACATTTCAGTAGTTCTTGTAAGTTCGTGCTGAGGTTTGCCGTCACATCGGTGACCGTTGTATCGGCGATTTTGGCAGTTGCGGTGTTGACGGAACAAGTTGCGAGTGCTGCAGTAGCTCAATCGGTTACAGCTACGGCAAGCGCCTCCGGATCGGTTACCGTCTCGTGGACGAGCCCGACAGATGCAAGTGTTGCAACTGACTATTCGTACACAGTTCGCTATCGGGCTGGATCTTCCGGCTCGTATTCGGTTGCACAAACTGGTCCGGGTGTTACTTCTGCAATTATCAATCAATTAGACGGTGGAACGACCTATGAGATCAAGGTAACTGCAACCCCACAAGTTGGATACAGTCGCGGAACCGAGGGTTGCTCTCGGGGTGATACGAGTTCGAGTCAGAGTTGTTCGAGCCTGAGTAGCTCTCCAGGTACATCGATCACCGCGCAAGAAATACCTGAGGCACCGAGCATTACGAGTGCTACGGCTACTAGTGGCCAAATTGAGGTTGTTTTTGCTGCCGGTAATTTAAATGGTTCAACTCTGAGCCAATACACCGCAACATGCGGATCTGTGACGGGGACCGGATCTTCTACTCCAATCACGGTGACCGGGTTGTCAAATGGTATTGCCTACACATGCACGGTAAAGGCCGGATCAAATCAGGGGGATAGCGCAGCCTCGGCATCATCAAGTGCGGCGACTCCGTCTGCGGTTCCAGACACGTTGTCGACTCCCTCTGCGTCTGCGGGTGACGCTCAAGCAACTATCACATGGACTCCGCTTACAGCGACTGCGGGTTCTGCAGTTGACGCAGATGTGGCGGACGATGGTGGCACGGCGGTCACTGGATACACAGTTTCCATTGTTAACTCTGCTACTGGAACCGAAGTAACTACCTTGTCTGCCCTTTCAACCGACAACTCTGGAACGGTTACGGGATTGACGAACGGAACTGCCTACAAGGCCAAGATCAGGGCAGCTAATGCAAATGGTAATGGCGAGTACTCATCGCTAACTTCTGCATTCACTCCTGATGTTGGTGGTGGCATAAGTGATCCTCTAATTTCGATTGTCACCCAACCAGCGGCGGTAGGTAGTGGTAGCGCGTTTACGTCAGCGCCTAAAGTCTTGCTTGCTGCGTCTGGGTTGACTGTTACTGCAACAATTTCTAGTGGTTCAGGGACGTTAAGTAGTGCAACTGCTGTTACGGGATCGGATTTCACAGCAACTTTTAGCTCTCTGAATGTTTCGATTACAGGATCAACAGCAACTCTACGACTTACATTTACTGCAACCGGTTATCAGTCTGCAACAAGTAGCTCGTTTGTGGTGACCAGATCAAGCGGTGGTTCGAGTGGTGGTTCGAGTGGTGGTTCGAGTGGTGGTTCGAGTGGTGGTTCGAGTGGTGGTTCGAGTGGTGGTTCGACCGGCACTACGGCGCCACGGACAACGACAGGATCAACAACGGCAACCCCAACAGCGACTCAGCCAACGAACGCTCCATCAACTTCTGTCAAGATCCCTAAGGGTTATGGGGCACCAGTCAGTGCGCCAACCCCACCAGCCGCATTTGCTACGGGTGCGGCCGTTGCAACCAAGGCTGGCTCGGTCGTAGCAGTGTTGGATGCTCCAAATATTTCTGGAAAAACCCGAATCGTGTCGTACAGAATTGTCTTAACTCCTACTAAGGGCAAGGCTATTTCGAGAGTAGTAAAAGTTCCGTTGAATGGAGCAGCTGTAACTGCTGTTCTTACAGCGACCGGAGGAACGTACAAAATGCAGGTGTCGGCACTTCGGTTCAACGGAAAGTCGGCGGGTAGTTGGACCATAGCGAAGATAGTAGTTAAGAAACCTTGATCACGGGCCAGATCGCTTTCAACGGCGAGGTCAATTTTCCATTTGCAGTCAAAGTGGATGTGTAGAGTGAGATTCGCACGCCTGGCATTCAAGTCGGTCGTCTATAACCGAATCAAGGAGATGTAGGGATATGGGAACATGCGGATGTGGTTTTACAACTGACCCAGAGAAGAATTGCAATGGAACGCACCGAGTAGTGCAGGCCGTTAAGGCTGACATGGCAGAAAAATTGACTGCTGCGGGCTTTAGTGAAGCCGCTGACTTTGTGAAGAACGAGCAAAAGAGTTAACGGTTACAAAATGGGCTGAGGATCTCACGCTCTATCTGAGACCTAATTATTGACGCTTGAGGCGCAAAACCTATCTTTACCCTTGACCCTGGTTTAAGAATGTTGTAACTTTGGGGCAGTCCGGTATCGAAAGGGAGTCGCATGACTGCTGCTAGGTCTTCTAGTCGGGTTTCCAAGGTTGATGCTGGTAGCAGTATCGAAAAGAAGGATGTTGTTGGCCGTGTTGTTGAGCCTTTGGCTCCTGTGACGGCCTCGAGTT
>JBIIAC010000119.1:0-13127 GCA_044240045.1 Ilumatobacteraceae bacterium | reverse complement strand
GACGTAGCCGTTTTCCTCAATCGAGCCAAGAATTGTAAATTGATCTGTCTTCCACTTTGCCAAATCAGGATATGCAATTTCTTGAGCAGCGGCAGCTGGCATTGGCAAAATGCCAACCGTCTGACCATCTGGCTCTCTGTTGAACAAAGTTGAAACACCCTTGACGAACGGATCAATGTTGATCGGCGTTACTTCTTCGGAAATTGCTCCAGATGCGGAAAGTGCATCGGACATTCCGCGTGAGTAAGCATCGAAGCCACCACCGGTCTTATATGGAATAATCCACTCAACACCACCCGCTAGAGCAAAATCTGGCTCAATCGTTGTGTCGACCACTGAATCACTGGTTGAGTCGCTTGATGAACAAGCTGACAACGCCATTGCGCTTACTGCAGCAAGTCCGATCAGGGACCGGCCAAACTTAGACTTCATAGACTTTTTCATAATCCCCCATGTTGTTTTTAAATGAATAATTATTGATTACATAACAGAAATAAACCATTTATGCCCAATTTGTTTATTCCTGTATACCGAGTGTAGGGTGCGATGTGAAGGATGTCAAATAGAAATTCCCGCTCATTCGAAGGAGGAACAAGGTGTCAGAAACCAAGACAAATGTGACCCATTATGAGGTCCAAAAAATGCGCCGAAAAGAGTATTTGGCCCATTGGGAAAAGCTCCAACGCACTATCGTGCGCAAACCAGATGTAGTCATGGTGGAAACCCAGCGCAACATGAAGAGTGGCGTCATGGTCAGTGCCGACGGAAATGTTCCAAGCCTGAATTTGGATGCCGTTATGCACGAAATTGCACCTGGGGCAACTACAACCGTCCATAGGCATTCATGGGATGCATTCATCTTTATTACTGGTGGAGAGGGTTGGACCGAGGTTGACGGAAAGCGTTATGAATGGAGATCATGGGACACCATTTATCTGCCTGGTGGAAGCTGGCATCGTCATTCATGCACCGGAACCAAGCCTGGGACATTTACAAGTTTCAGCGTGCAGCCTCTCGCAGAACTCCTCGGACTGTCGTTTATTGAGGATGCTGGTGATACCCCATTCGAAAAGCTTCCCCCCCGTTGGACCATGAGTCAAGGGCTTGATCTTGGAGATTCATACTCAAACAGACTGGCTAGAAACTATGCCAAACAAGACGCAATGTCGAAGAGCAGAGTGCTTACCGCTTACGACGATATTCGCTTTCGGGTTACCCCACGTGGAGGTAGAAGTGGTTTCCTCATTGACTCAACTCTCGGTCACGCCACGGGCGGCCTCACTGCGGTAATCCATCAACTCGCTCCAAATCTCTACCAATCTCGGCATCGTCACGGCGGTGAGGCTTGGTTGTATTGCATCGCAGGCGACGGATACACAATCATGAACGATGAGAAAGTGACTTGGACTGTAGGAGATCTTGTCATTGTTGACCATTGGGCATGGCATCAGCACTTCAATGCGTCCTCGGAAAACATCGCAGCAATTATTCGAATTCACAACTTCGACTCACTGTATTTTGCAATGGCTGCAATGTTGCAACCGATGAACTTGTTTGAAGAGTTGCCGACCCTAGATGCACCAGATGTTTCTCAGGTTATTTGGCCAGACACAAATCAAGGTCGACCTGAGTAGCCCCAAGAGCAAGGAATTCGAATGTCTAATCACAGTCACGATCCACGCGACGATCGCTATGGGTACCTTAAATGGCATGTAGTACCCAGACCTCGATGGGATCAATACTGGCCAAAAATCATCGTCCCTCAAGACGTCAAGCATCGACTCATGAGGTACATCGAGCTTGCCCTTCTTAAAGATTTTAGTGAAATCAATATTTCGCTACCACTACATCGAGTAGGGCTGGTTTATGGAGCTCCGGGAACGGGCAAATCTACGCTGATTAAGGGCGCTGCGGTCGAAGTTGCTAAGAAGCACTTTCCTAATGGATTGATTTTTGCGGAAGTAAACACCCACGCAATTCCAAGCGAAATGTTGGGTGAATCTCAACGCAATACGTCCGATTTGCTTGAAAAAGCAATTCCTGAATTGGCGCGACGAGGAATGCCCATTGTCGTATTGATTGATGAAGTTGACTCGCTCGCAACGGATAGAAACAAAACTAGTTCCGGCAGAGATCCAATTGACGTCTCCCGCGCAACTGAAGCATCCTTGAGAGGTCTCGACTTTTTAATGAATGAAGTCTCCAATGTCGTAGTCCTTGCTACATCCAACTTTGAGTCGTTGATTGACGATGCATTCTTGGACCGCTGCGATATTTCCTTAGAAATACCTTTACCCAACGCTCAAATCATTTCAATAATTCTTAAAGATTCGCTGGAAACAATTTCACACAACTTGACTGATAGCGATCTTGAGGAAGTGTCCAAGCGACTAGTTGGCAAAAGCGGAAGAGCTATTCGAAAAATCGTCATTGACGTTCTCATCACTCGCGAAAGTGAATTTAATCAACCAATCACAAAAGCCGACCTATTAACGGTTGCTTAAAAATCGACAAGAAAGTAGATAACCATGGGCACAACTGAAGAAATTCTGAAAGATATTGAAAACTCATATGAGGATCTCGCAGAACTCATGCTGCGATTGGGAAACACAAACTCCCCTTTCGGGAGTGAAGCAATCTTGGCGAGAGTAGTTCATGACTGGTACAAGGAAAATGGAATGGTTGCAAATTATGTACCCATCACCACCGACCGAGCAGCGACAGTTGGATTGGTTGGAGAAAATCTGGGAGGCAAAAAAATCATTTTTAATGCTCATCTAGACACAGAAGCAAGTGGCCCAGAATTTGACAACCTCATGAACACAGCAAACCCCAATGACGTAGGCGCTCGTAGGGATGGCGACAATATTTATGGTCATACTGTTCAGAACGATCGTGGATGTATGGCGATGCAAATGGTGATGGCCCGAGCTATTCATAGGTCAAAAATCAAACTTGCTGGACAGATCATCGTCATTTCATCTCCTGGCGAGACCGGCGCCGCTCCAGTCGATGAGTTTCAGGGATCCAAATATGTTGGTAAAGGATTTGGGACTTCGTTTTTGACAGATCATGGTTACCGTGCGGACTACGCAGTTATCGCAGAAACAACAGATTTCTCGGCATCCTGGATACAGACTGGTGCCATGTACTTGAAAATTGTTTTCCGCGGAAAGAACATGTACACACCTCGACTGTTGCGCGGCAAGAGCCCACTAGAAAGCCCTAATGCACTTGTTCGTGCAGCAATTGCGGTCGGTGTCTTTGAAGATTGGGCAATTGAGTTCGAGAAAAGAAGAACAATCGAGACCGACTGCGGCACGATGAGGCCAAAAGCACAAATAGGGGCAATTCGGGGCGGAATCCCCTGGCGCCCTAATCGATCATCCACTTTCTGTGCGCTCTATGCCGACATTAGAACGCTTCCTGGCGAGTCAACAGCAGGCATCGTTCAAGAAGTACGCGAATTGTTTGCGTCTCAGAACTTAAATCCCGAAATTGAGATCATCATGGAGAAGTCTGGCCATGAGGCCAAGGGAGAGAATATTCAGCATCTTCGTAATTTGATCGCCAAGAACCACAAAACTATCCGAGCGCAAGATATGCCGGCCACGGCAGAAGATGCCGTAGTAAGCATGTGGCGAGATACCAATGTTTATAACAGCAGAGGAATTGCATCGCTTACTTTTGGCCCAAGCCGAGGCCAGGCTGCGGGACAGGGTGATGGTTATATACGAATTTCCGACTTTGTTGAGTGTGCAAAGATTTATGCTCTCACTGCAATTGATATCAGTCTTGGTAATCCTTCTTCATGAAGGACCACGTTAAAGACCGTCTCGGCACAGCTTCAATTTACCTAGGTAGTGCCTTTTCGGTCGCAGGGGTTCAGGCGGTTGGACCGGGCTTACCAAATCTTCAGAACCATTTTCAACTGAGTAACTCCCACACATTGTGGGCAATCAGTTTTTATCTATTTCCAGGAATCCTCTTCGCGGTTCCATTGGGAAAACTTGCTGATCGAGTCGGGAGAATGAAAACATATGGATTTTGCCTGTTGGTTTTTGGATTCTCCAGCCTGATCACTCCACTTGCCGGATTTTCGTGGCCTCTCTTTCTTGCTATCCGAGTTATTCAAGGAACCGCTTTTGCAGGGATATTCCCCCTTTCCATCATCCTCGTTGCGCAACATGGCAAAGGATCATCAGTTCTTAAACGACAGGGTTTAAGATCTGTCTCTCAACAGGTTGCAGACACGGTCAATCCGCTCATCGGAGGCCTTCTCGTTGCCGCAGCATGGTATGCGCCATATCTTGTTGGAATTACTACTCTTCCCGTGGCGGCAGTGGTCTTCTTCCTTGGATTTGATGAGGACTACCGATCCAACAAACAAGATAAGGCTGCTGAAAAGCTCAAAATCATCGGCAATCTTCCCCTCATCTCAATCATCTTCGGGGGCTTTTTTCGATTTTTTATTAAATTTGTACCGCTCTCGAGCCTTGGAATCATGTTGGTCAACCAACGAGGTTTTTCAACGGTTTTCGCAGGATTTGCTCTTGCGCTCTCCTCCTTCGTCGGGATTTTTGGAGCACTTTCAGTAGGCAAGGTAAGCAAGTATCTTTCACCGTTTGCCATTTCCGTTTCGACACTGGTATTTCTGTCATTATCACTGATAGCTCTTTCGCTAACCGGCAATGTTGTTGCAATTCTCATCGCCGTCTCTATATTCGGAATTGCGGACGGATTATTTGGAACGGTACAAAATTCATACGTGTCAATTGCAGTACCAAATCATCTACGGGGTACGTTCAGCGGAATTGTGGCAATGTCACGAAACGTTGGCAAATTCTTAGCACCGATAGTCATGGGATTGATTCTTGCTACTGCATCAATCAGCACCGCATTCGCAATAAGCGGTGTCATCGCAGCACTAGGACTTCTACTCATGCCACCATTGAGACACTTTAATAAGCAGCTAAGTCAATCAATCTCTTGATTTAACATTTCTTGACATCAAAGGGTTCACGACAGTGTTGATATAAGATTATTTAGTTCAAGATTCGAGGTCATTGGATTGTTGCAAAAGTATTCGCTTGTAAACCGAACAAATAGCCGCATAGTTTCAATTTATATGGGTTGCGCAATTGCTGTATCCGGAATTCACGCAGTTGGCCCCGGAATCCCGGAGCTGCAAAAACATTTTGAGGTAAGCGAGAATCAAGCTCTATGGTCCATTAGCTTTTACCTTTTTCCTGGAATGATTGCAGCGATTCCACTGGGACGGCTTGCAGATCGAATCGGAAGGCGGTACCTGTATGCAGTGTGTTTAGCGATCTTCGGTTGTATGTCGCTCCTCGTGCCCCTTTCAGGTTTCTCCTGGCCACTATTTTTGGGAATACGTCTAGTGCAAGGTGTTGCCTTCGCAGGCATCATTCCACTTTCAATCATTTTGATATCAGATCAAGGGTCCAAAGAGACGCTGATGCGCCGACAAGGACACCGCTCTGTTGTTCAACAAGTTGCAGACACAGTGCACCCGATTCTTGGCGGAATTTTAGTAGTGGCCGCCTGGCATGCCCCCTACCTGATTGGGGCTGCAACGATTCCAATTGCAATTCTCTTATTGACTGGGATGCGCGACGTAAAAGATTTTGAATCAGGCAATAAAAGTAAGACTCAGCAGAAAATTCAGTACACAAAACATCTAAATGCGCTTATTTTCGCTGGTTTTGTGCGCTTTTTCATCAAATTTATCCCTTTGTCTAGCCTGGGAGTATTACTCATTAATACTCATGATCAGCCAGTCGTTCTCACCGGGTTTATTATTGCTTCACTTTCCTTAAGTGGCGTACTTGGCGCTCTCTCGGTCAACCTTGGAAATAGATTCTTTTCCGCGTCAATGATGTCTCATACAACAGTATTTCTCATTGGCTTTTCGCTCATCATTATCGCAATAAGTGACAACATTTTTGTCATTGTTTCGGCAATAACGCTATTTGGAATTTCGGATGGGTTGTTTGGAACTATTCAAAATTCATATGTTTCTGTCGCTGCACCCTCTCATTTGCAGGGAACGCTGAGTGGAACAGTTGCAATGGCGCGAAATATAGGAAAATTTATAGCTCCTATGTTTGCTGCGCTGATCATTTCGATCTCGACCTTGAGTGGAGCGTTTTTTATTGCGGGGATACTCGCAATTCTGTCGCTTCTTCTCATGCTTCCACTAAAGAATTACGATCACCACTTTAACGAAGCTTGATTCAAACAATTTCCGACCAACTCATGGTTGGTTAGTAATTGAGTTCAGAAATCCAAGTGGGATTTGAGAAGATTGCTAACCTCGGCCGAATCAACGTTGGCAATAGCTTCTCGGATGAGACCATCTTTGCCAACAACAATAATGGCCCTGTGCACTCCCTTAACGGTCTTGCCATCTTTAACCTTGTCGATCATTAAGTCCCAACTAGTGAGTGCTTCTTTCGACGGATCAGAAAAAATAGGAAACGTAAGTCCCTCTAATTCACAAAACTCTCGTAGCTTCTCAACTGAGTCAGGCGAAATTCCAAAAACTGCATAGCCATTTGCTTCGAGTTTGGATAGTTCATTCTGAAAATTACGTACTTCAATAGTGCAAGATGCGCTCATTGCGGCCGGAAATGAAAACAAGATAACATCTTGTCCCAAAAAGTCTGACAGATTCATGATTTCACCACTAGAGCATGGCAAACAGAGATCTGGAGCCTTATCTCCCGGCCGCAAGTTCATAGAGCAATCACCTTGTTGAAATTAAACACGAATTACTAGTGTCCTTCTGGAAAACGCTCGATTGCATGGAGGCCGAGTGCCTTGATCGAGAACGTATCCTGAATCGCAAGGTAGCGACAGGGACTTGTTTCGCTGTCATTGAAGTGTTGGTGCCACATCCATGTTGGGAAACTAAACATGTCGCCCTCTTCCCAGTCAATACGCTCTTCCTTGATACCGTCCCAACTGATTACCGAGTGACCGGTTCCAGTGACGATGTAAATAACAGCCTCTGTGGTGTGACGATGGTTGACTGATGCGCCAAGGGGTGGCAGTTCACTGAGGTGTGGCTGAAGACGTGAACCATGACCAAGTCGGTAAAAGCGTGCATTTGTCTTTCGAAATTCACGTGGTGTCAGGTCGGTCGTCTTCAAGTTCTTGATGATGACTGCCTCAGTGGCTGGATTCTTTTCGTTCCAGATCTCACGTGGACCCATCTCGCTATTTTCGGCTCCACTGAGTGGCTGACTCCGCTTTTCAATGTTTTTAATGTTTGGTTCACTGCCCATAATATTTTTGCCTTTCGTGTGTTTGTATTGAATAAAAATAATGTTCTATTTAGATGCCCTTGCCTGAGGTGCCCAACTATTTACACGTTTGTCAAACACATTTAATACTCCACCAAGAATCAGTGCTATGCAAACAACAATAATTGCCAGGGCAAATACGCCAACCATGTCAAGCTGTCGCGCAAAACTCTGACTTCGCGCACCGATACCCACAACAG
Source organism: Ilumatobacteraceae bacterium (assembly GCA_044240045.1). Taxonomy (GTDB): domain Bacteria; phylum Actinomycetota; class Acidimicrobiia; order Acidimicrobiales; family Ilumatobacteraceae; genus UBA3006. Next base: position 5,599 of record JBIIAC010000119.1, on the reverse strand, counting down.
CGATGAATAGTTCACCGTTGATCATTCCTTTTACTGCACGTCCAACAGTTACCCTCAATGCGGTAAAAATTACCGGCATTGCGCTAGGCAGATAAATAAGTCGCAACGTCTGCTTGTCAGTTGCGCCAAAAACACTGGCCATTTCAACTGTTTCCTTACTCACACTTTGCACAGCAGTCGTAACGCTTACTATGAGAAAAAACACCGAATAGTCAATAATTAAAACAATGATTGCCCATCTTGAAATTCCAAATATGGCGAAATAGATCGGCACAAAGAGAATTGATGGCGATGTCAGCATCAGGTTTAGATATGGGCGCAAAGTTCTTTCAACTGTGACGTAGCGACCACATAAAACTCCAATTAAAACTCCGAGAAAAACTGAGATTGTGAAACCAAGAAAAAGGTTTTGCAAGCTTCGATTAAAGTCGGAAAGTACATCCTGATCAGTAAGCAGCTCGAAAATACGAACAAAAACATCCGATATTTCGGGTATAAACGGCTGCGTAGAAATTCTTGCCGCAATATCGAACAGTGCCAAACCACCAACTATTGACAATATGTATGGCAACGTGTTTGAGCGAAAATCCTTCGTCATTGTCAAATCCTCAGTTTGCTTTTTCCGCAAGCTCTTGAATTTGTGCAGTTCTCAAGTGGTCCCAAATCTTTTCCTTCAAATCGATATAAGTTGAAGTACGTTCTGCTTCTCGTGTCCTCGGTCGACCGAGTGGAATATTTAGCACTTCGGTGATTCTTCCTGGGCGGGCAGCCATCAAAATGCAACGGTCAGCCAGCAAGATTGCCTCATCGAGGGAGTGGGTTACGAAAACCACGGTCTTTCTTTGTGCTTCCCAAAGACGCAGTAACTCTTCTTGCATTAAACGCTTAGTCTGCTCGTCCAAGCCACCGAAAGGCTCATCCATAAGAAGAATTCGCGGGTTCACTGCAAGTGCGCGCGCCAAGCCAACTCTTTGCTTCATTCCTCCAGAAAGTTCACTGGGCAAACTGTTCTCAAAGCCCGCCAAGCCAACGGTTTTAATCAAATCTCTCGCAGTTTGTTCACGCTCTTCTTTGTCTACACCGCGAATTTCAAGTCCAAACGCAACGTTCCTGATGACATTGGCCCATGGCATCAGAGCAAACGATTGAAAAACCATTGCTCGATCGGGTGATGGCCCTGCGACTGTCTCTCCGGCTGCAACAATACTTCCAGAATCAAGTTTCACTAGACCCGCTATTGCTCGAAGCAACGTAGTTTTGCCGCAACCGCTTGGACCAACGATTGTTATGAATTCATTTTCCTGAATATCCAGATCGATACCATTGAGCACTTCAACTTTGCGCTCCGGCGTCTTGCGAGTAGCTGGCTTGACAAACGTTTTATGTGCGTTACTGATTTTTATCACTGTTGTTACCTATCTTCCTATTTGTCTCTATCCGCATAAAACCACGGAATTGTACGGCGTTCCAATAGTGCCAATGCTTTTAACAGAAATAATGATTCAGCGATAAGGAGAGCAACAAGTCCGAATGTTTTCTCTGGGTTAAATTCGCCTTGAAATAACTGAAACAGTGATCCAATACCAACCGAAACAAGTAACAATTCACTCAACACCATTCCGCTGATCGCACGAGCAAGTCCAGCCCTAAGTCCCGACCAAATCATTGGTGCAGCACTCTTGACAAGAATTTTTGTCCAAATATTTCGCTCGTTTGCCCCAAAAACTTGAGCCATATCAATCAATTCGGTTGAAACCTGTCGCAATCCAGCCCGCGTGTTAATCACAATGATTGGAAACGTAAACAAGCACACGATTAAGCATCGTGAAGTTAACGAGAAACCCATCGTCAGAATCACAAATGGCATAATCATTGCGATTGGAATAACCAACAGAAAATCGAGCCAAGGATCTAACGCTCTTTCTAGCCATATAAACCGACTAATCAGAATTCCTGAGACAACCCCAACCAGGGCGGAGATAAAAAACCCGATGATCAATGACTGGTTGCTCACACCGAATAACCGCCACGTTTCCGGGTCGACAGCTAGTTCAAAAGCTGCGTTCAACGTCCCAAAGGTGGTGGGGATCAATACCGAGTCGTAGTACCTGACAAAAACTTGCCAACCCAAGACCAACAAAACCAGGAAAAGGAAACTGATTAATAACTGCTTATTCCTGTTTATGATCAGCTCCAATTCATTAAATATTTATTTACTTATTTATTTATCTAAAAGCAATTAAAGAACCTGGGTGGCGCCAACAATTGTTGGACACCACCCAGAAGCCCTATTAACGAAACTGCCTAGAACTTTAAACGCTTCACAACAGCATTTAACGGGTAGAGAACTGCCATGTCGTTAGCTGTAAGACCAGGCTTCAACACATTGGCTTTTGTGAAGAAGACCGAGGTTGCATCCAACTCTTTGAAGAATGACTGTGGATCTTCAGGAAACAACTTTGCCTGTTGATATGCAGCCACAATTTTGTCAATTCTGTCTTCAAAGCCTTTTGTGTGCTTCAATGCAAGTCTTTTGAATGTCTCAGGATTTTGGTTCATTTCAGCAGACAGGAAGGTCAATTCATACATGAACTCAGCCGCAATATTTGGGTTATCAATCAAAAATCCAGTGTTACTCCAAACAAGTCCAGTCTTAATTTCTGGAAGAGTTTTGCTGAAGTTTGCGATTACCGAATGACCTGCTGGCAAACCAAGAGTGTCTTCAACTTCCAACATAGTGACGTCAAGCTTGTCAGCAGTGAGCGCAATCAATCTGTTAGGCGAGCCGTTAATGAACTGCTCAACAGGCTTGATATTTGCGGCACAGTTTTTTGCTGCCCAGTTCCTGTACATTGCGGTGCTCACACTGCCCGGGCTGTGAAAGCCAAGACGAATGCCGTTCATGTCTGCACATGACTTGATTGAGTTCTTGCCAGCCAAAGTCCAGGTATTTTTCACGTTTTCACCGATGAACTTCACTGGGCCACCCTCTTGAATCACCTTCATTGCTGCTGAAGTTGACGAGTTTCCCATCTGAAATTGACCAGATGCGCCACCTGCAATTACCAAGTCGGAGTTATAGATGAAGGTAAGTTCTGCCTGATAGCCGTATTTGAAGTTCAGTCGCTCGACCGCTTCACGAATTGGCACACCGGACATTCCGTCCGAAGCTGTTGCAAACTTGAATTTCAGCTTTCCCTTTTTTGCCTTCGGGAACTTCTCGACTTTAGTTGTTATCTTCTTTGTTTCGGTAATCGTTTCTGTCGCGGTTTTCGTAACAGTTACATTTGTCTTCGAAGTTACGCTCACGAGTTTCGACGAGCTCACCGTAGCTACGGCGCCAGCAGTTGTTTTTGTGCTTGCTGCAGCATTCTTTTCCTTCTTAACAACGGTAGAAGTCTCCGTCTTTATCGAAGTTTCAATGATCTCAGTTTTTGACATTTTTGCCGAACGCGAAATATCTGTAGTAACTCCTGGAGTTACTGCTTTCGACACCTCGACGCCACTTTGGGCACTTACTGTCCCACCTATTGAGACCAAACTGAACATCAACGACACAGCGGTCGCCCCTGCAATTATTCCGAACCTTTTCATGTACTCCCCGATCTGGTTAAGTTAAAATGAACTTGCGGTATACCCTTATATCCAAATGGTAACAATACAACACTAAATGGCAAAATTTAGGTGCCGCCATTTCTCCTGTGAGAGCCCCAAAACTCTTGTATTTCCCCACTATTTAAACTTTAATACGCTCGTCCGCTAAGTATACCGTAATACGAACATAGCAGATCGAATCTAGTTGCGTCAAATCCTCAAATGCCGAGATTTGGCGGCGGATTACGGTGCTTCGTTTGAGATTCAAACGCGTAAGCGAGGCCAAGAATAGTTTTTTCGGCATACGGTCTGCTGATAAACGTTATTCCTGCTGGCATTCCGTTGGGGCTAAACCCCATCGGAACAATAATTGACGGAACAAAAGACAAAAATGTTGCGAGGTGATGAGCACCCTTGTGATTGATATAGGGAGGCTTCAAACCCTCCTCAATCAACGTAGGTTGATGCTCTACGGACTTGATTGCGATTGCGTCCAGATTTTTGGACGACATGAGATTCAATATGCTGATGAACAGGCTCTCGCGGGCACGCAGTGAAGCATAATGATCCTGCTGACTGGGCTTATTGCGCCATTGATGTTTGGCCCGGGCCATCACAAGCTCAAAGTCTGGAGAATTAATCACCTCTTCGCGCGTGCGAAACGCTGGTTTGGCTGAGCGCGACATATACCTCTCGAATCCCGCGTTGTCATCTTCAGTCGAAGATGCTCTCTTCCCCAGGGAGTTTTTGAGATTTGGAATAACCAACGGATCAATAAGAACCGCACCTGCTTTTGCTAAATCATCAAGAGCTTGTGAAAATAAATTATCGATTTGCAAAAAGTCATCAGATTCTGGTTCGGAACTATGTCCAATAGATTCCCTAATTACTCCGATCCGAGCACCTCGAAGTCCATCCTCGCTGAGGCCATCCGCGTACGAACCATTTTCAAGAAAGCTGCCTAACGCAGTTGCAGGATCCTCTGGATCAAAGCCGGCCATCACGTCTAACAATTTTGCTAAATCTTTTACATTTCGAGCCATTGGACCTAAGGATCCATTGAGAGTTGGCCAGCCACCATAAACGCCATTTCTGCTCACCAGACCCGACGTAGGTCTCATACCAACAACACAATTCCAGCTTGATGGCCGACAAATTGAGGCATAGCCTTCCTGCCCGATTGCCACAGTACAAAAATTGGCGGTTACCGAAACTGCTGGACCCCCGGATGAACCACCCGGAGTTCGCTCTAGATCGTATGGATTTCTCGTTGATCCAAAAAGGGAACCGTGTGTATCGCCAGCAGCTAACTCGGCCAACGTCGCCTTTGCCAAAACTACGGCCCCTGCCTTTCTTAGTTTTTCAATAACAAAAGCATCAGCGTCAGGATAATGATCTTTAAATAACAATGAACCGAGCGTGGTAGCCATCGGAGTTACATCCATTTGATCTTTTACGATTACGGGTATGCCATGGAGAGGTCCAACAAATCCATCAGCCTGGAACGCTGAATCCAGCATGTCTGCTTGCTCAAAAACATTGGGATTTATCGAGATTATTGCATTTAAATTGACATCCTTTTGATCATATTTTTCGATTCGTTCCAGATACATCTCGACCAGTTGACGACACGTCAATTCGCCTGACTTGTATGCCGCGTGAACTTGATCAATAGTTGTTTCAACTAATTCAAACTTCATGCAATCTCCCCGTTCATTTTCGTGATTTGATTAAACCAAGAACTCTTTCTGGCGTAAGTGGCAACTGACTAGGCCATACGCCAATCGCGCGTGCTACCGCAGTTGCGACTGCTGCTGCGATTGGGTTCATTGCACCCTCACCGCTACCTTTCGCCCCATACGGGCCCACACCATCTTCGCGTTCTACAACAACAGCGGTAATTTTTCTTGGAAGATCGCGCATTCGCGGAACTCTGTATTCGACCATATTTGGGTTCAACAGGCTCTGACCCTCGTAGACCAATTCTTCATATAGTGCACCGCCA
>JBIIAC010000118.1:0-13221 GCA_044240045.1 Ilumatobacteraceae bacterium | reverse complement strand
GGAAACTGGTTAATTTTAGGATCATTGTCAGTTCTTGTATTTCCTTATATCGCATTTATGGTAACTGCGATTTACTTTTCACGAATTCTTCGAGACGCAATTCAAGATAAGAACATTTTGGGCCAAGCAAGGAAGACAGTTTTATATATCGCTGTACTCTGCCTAGTTGCTTGGCAGTGTGGATATTTCATGGTCAATGGAGGGAAAATCGGCGCGGACGGATTTGGGATATATTCTGCAAATGCACTGACATTTGTAGACCCTGGTTTTCCTGAAATGAACCGCGTACCTTGGTCTGGAGTTGTTCCAGATCGATGGCAGGGTGAGGGGCAGTACGAAGGTTTTGCATTCGTCGGGTCAGGAGTTTTGATTCTTGCGATAGCTGCTTGGCTGCTGAAAATTCTTAAGGGAACCAACTTGTCCAGGGCACTCCTAATTATGCCAGTTGTGTTTGGGGCAGCTCTTTTTGGACGCGATCAAGATTTAGCGCAAATCAAATTAACGATGCTTCTAGGAGTTGTTGTTGCAATCGCTTTTGAGAATCTAGTGAAATCCAGAAAACACAATTTGACTCCCAAGTTGATTCTATGTTTATCGACTGTTGGGATGTTTATTTTCGCACTTTCAAACAACATGTTGATTGGGCAATTTCAATTAGTACTTATCAAACTAACGACTTATCAATTAGAGGTCCTCAGCACATTTCGCTCATCTGGTCGCTTTGTTTGGCCGCTCATGTTGTTGATTATGTCCTTTATCATTGTGCTATTTGTAAAAGAATTCCCGCATGTATTAGTCGCACCGATTCTTGCAATGGCATTAATTTTTCAAATGGTCGATGGTAAAAATGGATTTAAAATTACTTCTGATTCCTATTCGCGTGCTGGACCAGATAATCTCCTTGTTTCCGGATTGTGGAATCAATTAGGAGACAAATATGACGGGGTGCTTTTTTCCCCTGCCGAAAATGAACCGCGACTGTTCGTAGTAAATAATCCAGATTTCGTTGCTGAAAGTGGAGTTTTGTGGCGCGATATTGGAGTGCTTGCCCAACGGTTTGGATGGAGCCTGAATAGTTATTATTTTGCTCGCGATCCTGGGATCAGGTTTCAATCAGACAACAATCAACTTGAGCAGGCATTAGATGACGGGCAATTCCGTGAAGGAAAAATATATGTTTTCATCGGTAGTGACCAGTGGGAGCGTGCAAAGAAAATAGCTGGACCCAATGATCTCATCGGTGTACTCAATGGTGTGCCTATTTTGGCCCCAAACTTTTACCCGTGTAGCGAGTGTAATGTCGAGGGATTTATTGACCGGCACGCGCTGGAAGATATCGATTCGCAAAAATAAGTACGGGAACAATCGCTGAGCGAGCCCACTGATTTATTCTTGCGGTGAAATATCCGACGAGTAAATCGAATCCTGAAATTTTTCCGGGGAACTTTTTAGTTAAACGTTTGCAGAGCTCAGCAGTTTCATATGCTTGGCTCGACTTCAATGCATTCGACCAGGAGGTTGCGCCTACGCGAAATGCCACCAATGTTTCATGTGTGCTTCTTGCAGGGCCGATTTCCAACAATCTGATCCACATATCAAGGTCAATGACGTAACTACCCATAAAGCCTCCGGCCTTGCGAAGTGCTGTTGCTCGAATCATCACTGCAACTGGTTCCCCGAAAATATTTGTGCCTGATCGTACAATTTTTGGTAGCAGCGAGAGAATATCGACCACTTCGGTTTTATGGTCAAAACCACGATTACGGATGACCATCTGTCCAGTGGATGAGATGATATTTCGTTTTGAAAAACAGAAGGATAATTCAGAATATAAAGGATGATCCATTAGCTCTACTTCTGATTTAATGCAGTCGGGTAGCAGTAAATCATCTTGCCCCATGACCTTGATGTACTTACCTTGGGCGTGATTGATGCAATGGTTCCAGTTGTCGGCAGGAGTAGAGCGCTTTCGACCACCAATAATTCTGATTCGTGGGTCGTCGAACTCGCCGATTTTGATCAAAGTGTTATCTGTGGATTCGTCATCAGAAATTACAAGTTCCCATTGTTGAAATGACTGGGCGAGGATACTTCGAATCGTTTCAGAGACAGTTGCCGCACCATTAAATGTCGGGAGACATATGGAGACTAAGGGCGTAGGCGAATTAAATGTCGTGCTGGAGTCAGTCATTCGTTTATGCAGCGTTCTCTAATTATAGGATTGAGTCTAATGGAGAACTGGATCGAGGTCGGATGAGTGCTCACGTGGAACAGGTTCACGATGTTTCGGTTGTCATTCCTGTTTATCAAGGCGCGCATTCGTTGCGTGAATTGACAAATGAAGTTGCCTCATTGGTTGAGACAACAACCACTCCACATGGACGAAAATTTCGAGTAGTAGAACTTGTTCTTGTTGACGATTGCGGACCAGATGGTTCATCACGAGTAATCAAAGATTTGTCAAATGTATTTCAATGGGTTCGGCCGGTTTGGTTGTCGAGAAACTATGGGCAGCATGCAGCGACACTCGCAGGTATGGCTGCAACATCGAGTCGCTGGATTGTTTCTCTTGACGAAGATCTACAACACGATCCCAAAGAGATTGGCAAACTTCTCGATACTGCGGTAGAAAAAGGGGCACAAGTCGTATATGGAAATCCTTCCGATGCCGCACCGCACGGGCTGTTACGAAATCTTGCGTCGCGGTTGGCAAAGGTTCTCTCGGCATTTTTAACAGGTAATAAAACACCACGTTTTTTCTCAAGTTTTCGTTTAGTTTCGGGAGAGATTGGTCGCAGTGTTGCCGCATATGCAGGCGAAGCGGTGTATCTAGATGTTGCTCTGAGTTGGATTACTCAGACCGTGCTGTCGACCCCAGTGAATAATCGTGACGAACACCGCAGCAAGTCTGGGTATACGCGGCGCTCTCTTCTCAGTCATTTTTGGAAACTTGTCCTGAGCAGTGGAACGAGGCCTCTTCGAGTGGTGAGCGTTACCGGGTTTTTGGTGTTTTTGTTTGGCTTTGTTTTAGCTGTATATATTGTCATTAGAACAATCTTTTTCGAAGTCAACATAGCTGGCTGGTCATCGGTGATCGTTCTTCTATTGCTTTTGGGAGGAGCAACGCTCTTCGCCCTCGGAGTTATTGCTGAGTATTTGGGTCTAGTTGTTCGGAGCGTTTTTGGGAAGCCAGCCTATTTGGTCGTGCAGCAAAAACAGGACTCGCCGCTGGATGCGGAGTAGCAGCGTTGTTTCAACCTGATCTTGCATTAGTCATTGGTCAAGGCGGATTAATTGGTAAATCCGTGGAAACCCAACTTCGGAATTTACTTGCAGTGTTTGATAGCCCAAGAAGAATCAATTGGAATTCTCAGACAAGCGCATTAACAGACATTGAAAATGTCATTCTCGATTTCTTTCGAGAGGTGAATAGGGAATCATGGGCAATTTTTTGGTGCGCTGGAAAAGGATCGTTCAACTCGACTGCTGTTCAAATGTCCAACGAACTCGAATTGTTCACTCGACTTCTTGACAAAGTGGCTAGTCAAGAAAATCGTAATGGGCGTGTTGTTTTTGTTTCGTCTGCTGGCGGCATTTACGGAAGTAAATGTGATGGATTGATTGATGGCTTCACTCCAACTGCACCAAATTCTGATTATGGAATGTCGAAATTGCAGCAAGAAGAGACTCTTCGGTTGTTTTCGACACGAACCCACATCAAATCAGTTATTTGTCGTCTTTCGACGGTCTATGGATCTGGTCAGGACATGCATAAATCGCAGGGACTTATTACACATCTTTGTTTATCAAGCATGCTACGAAGGCACGCAAATATTTTTGTTTCATTGTCTACGTCCCGCAATTATGTATTTAATCAAGATGCGGGTCGTTTGATTATCGGAGCAGGATTGCAATTTGATGCACAATTTGTAGGACAAGATGTTTCTGTACATCGAATTTCGGCACCACAAAGCCATTCGATTGCCGAAGTTATCAACGCAGTCGAGATTGTTTACAAACGCAAAATTATGACTGCTAATCGAATTGATTACCGAAGCATCAACTATGCCCCAAGGTTTGATATTTCATGTTCGATAGTAAACACCGAAATGGACAACGTCTACACTCCGTTATTGGTTGGAATCAACGATGTTAGACAGGATTTGCTGATGCAGCTACAGGCAGGAAAATTGCAACATCTGATATAGCTGAAAATTGGAAACACTTTCGTTCCTTAACTTATATTGTATCCCAGTTGATCAAAGACACTTGTCAGCTCAAGTGCGCGTTCGCTATTTCGTACTTCGAGAACTACCTGAGCGCCGGTTTCTTTCAAGGGATCAGAAGGGTTGTGAACTATTTGAACAATAATTTTGCTATTCGCACTACTGTTCTAAATGTGATCAGAAGTATAGTTTCCGACCCTAAAAACTCCGTATCAAAATTAGCCTTAGAAACACGCCCACATTTTTTTGTTTCTATTTCGATGTTTTTCATGGTTTCTTTAGTGTTAGTAATTTCTGGCACCCCATTTTATGAGTCGTTGGTGGTTTCCGCTGTGATTGCTATCCAAATTGTGAGCGGGTCATATATCTGGTCGAGGATTTTTGGCGATCAAAAGCAGGACGTGTCAACGCTTGTCGGAGTTGGAGTTGGGACTTTCCTTTCGCTTTTATGTCAGCAAATTTTAAGAACTACTTTTTTGGGTTCGGTGGGTTGGATGTTGCCAACAGTTGCGGTCATCGTGCATTATTTGTGTCAAGGCGATGACGTAGCACCACCCCTAAAGGGAATAAATACACGGACTGATATTCGTGGTCAACGGTTGGTTATGTTTTGTATTTTTAATTCTTCGTTATTTGCAATGTCCTACTGGTGGTCTTGGCTTTTACCGTTGGCTTGTGTATCGGCAGTTATTTTTGTTTTGTTTTACAACGAGCGAGTTTCAGAATCAATTCGCAGCTGTATCGGTAAGTTGCGTTACCTTGCTGCCTTCATCGTTTTTCTCGTATTTTTGATATTCGCATTTTGGATAAGAATGCATTCGCCGTTTTATTGGCTTCTATCGCATGACCAGTTGTATTCAGAATCTGTAAGTTGGTCAACTGCCAAATTTGGACCTAACGAAAGCCCTTTTGAGTTTGGCAGTGTCATGCGGTACCACTGGTTTTCACTCGGTTGGGCTGGAATTGTCTCCGATGCTGCCAATGCAACAAATTGGACTGTTATCTCAAAGGCTCTTCCACTTGTCGCATTTATTGCTTCGACTTCACTTTTATGGTCAATTGTTATGCATTTAGGCGGAAGCGTTGCTGTGCGGATCATTGCTATTTATTCTTTCGTTCTCACGATGGGGGTTTCAGAAGCCACGACGCCGATACGTCCTTTAAATTCTGCGACATTTATTTTTGGGAATGTTTGGATGTTGGTTGTGGTCTTGATTGTTTTGAAGTTGATTAATCACTTTTCAATGTCACTTCTGCTGCTTTTTGTATTCATGTTGTTTGCAACATTTGGTGGCAAGTCATCCAACGGATCAATTGTTCTATTTGGTCTGTGTAGTTTTGCCCTGTTTGGCGTGGTTTCCCGTAGCAAGAGATCTCGTCAATTCGTGGTGATCTCTGTCCTTTCTCTATTAACTGCCGTAGCCGCTTATTATGTTATTTATAGAGCCTCCGGAGACACCTCAAACGCACTAAACAATGTAATTCGTATTTCACCCGGTCAAATAGGAGGGGATTCGGGGTTTGTCATTGGCGGGAGTCGCATTTCGTCTCTAGTGGGGTCATTCTTCTATTACTTAGATATGAGCCCCATGATTCTCCCAATTGTGTTTCTTTGTTTTACCACGAAGCAACGGGAGCCCTGGTTTTGGTTTTTGGGGTCAATAATCGCCGGGGGGTTTGGTGCCGCTTTCTTTTTCGGACACCATGCTGGCGCGCAGATGTATTTCCTTCTAGGAGGTTTAGTTATCTGCCCAGTTTTGTTAGCTGTGTATTTAGATTTTGATCAGATGATTTCCAGACTCTCATTTCGAGAGATCATTGTGATGACTTCTGGTTCCGTCGTTGGTTCACTCATCTGGAAAGAGATCTGGAACTTTTCTAAGACGCCTGATGTTTCTCGGCGACTAGCAGTTATTTTAAGGTTTTCTGCTGTAACGGGATCATTGGTGAGCAGTTCACTTCTTGCTCTACTCGTTTGTGTAGTGATTCAAAGAGGGTCTAGATTCTCGTTGTTGCGGTATTTTCAGATAGTTGTGTTGTGCCTCGTAATCACGGGGACCGTTTACGGAGTTCATGTTAGAACTTCAAGATTAGTTAGTGCTTTGGCTGTGCCGGCAGAAAAAACGATCAAGAATAATCCAGATCTTGCTAGTGGGTCCGAGGACCATTTGGTTGTTTTGGATTGGATCAGAGCAAACACTGACGATATGGACGTTCTTGCCACCAATAGATTCTGCATACCAGGTGTTTTTCCGTGCATATCTAAGTGGCAACTTGTAAGTGCGGTATCCCATAGGAGAATGTTTATTGAAGGAGGATATTGGAATGGTACACCCACCGATTTGGATACAAAGAAAAAGGTTGATTCATGTATTCGCTTTGCGAATAATCCAAACTTCGTTGACTGGTCGTTCTTGAGCGCAAACGGAGTTGATTATTTCTTCGTGGATCATGCTGTTAGTCCTCATCTTCAAGATTGGCAGCCCTATGCGACTGAAATTGTGTCCAATGAGTCGGTCACTCTATTACGTTTAAATGCTTTATTGTCGGAAACAAGTACTGGCGGATAGCTCATATATGTCAGTTATCAACAGAATTGACCCATTATCGTCCAGTTGGTACGGTACGAGTAATGAGTAGAAATACTGAGGCAAATCCAGATTTAGCAGTGAATCGATTTCCGTGGATGTGGGCTTTATCGGTTTATGTTCTTTCTTTTGGGCTTATGTTGACGTTCCTAAGTTCATATTTTTGGGATGATTGGGGCTATCACCAGAATACGGATGAGGCCCTAGAACAGGCTTTACGAATTCGGGGGGATTGGCCAACACGGGCATTTCTTGAAATAACGATTCTGGATACACGACCAGAACTGTTCAAGTTGCTTACCTTGGCTACTTACTTTGCTTCTGGTTGGCTCTTGTTCCAAATTCTCAATACTCTTGATTTTTTAAGAAATAACCAAGTTCGATTGATCACAATCCTCTTCTTGATTCTGCCGATCAATTCAGCGCGTGTTGCGATGGCTAATTTGGCTTATGCATGTTCATTTCTTTTATTCTTTTGGGCCTGGTTTCTTCTGGTTAGAAAAAGTGGCTGGATTAAAGATTTGCTTGCCGTACTGCTGTTCCTTTTAAGTTTTGGTGCAACTGCATCGTTGCTGGTTTTCCTGTTGGTCCCTTGTGCCCATATTCTCTATTTGAGATTGGATGATTCGTCTTTGATAAGAAATCGAGCTTGGCTATCTTCACTGGCCATTTTTTTGATATCGCCAGCTTTTTGGTTTCTTGATCGTCGATTCAATAGCCCCCAGGGCCACTACCTTGCAATGTATTCACTACAAAAATCTGGTGTAGCGCGAGCATTAATTTTACTTGTCATTGCCTGCAGTGTTCTTTTTTGGTTAGTAAAAGTAGGCAGACACGATTTAACTGAAAAATACCGGAACCTACTGATCTCGCTCGGGGTTATTCTCGTCATCATTGGAGCAGCACCATATATCGTTGCGGGTCATTTGGTAGATGTTTCGGAATGGATGTTTAACTTTGTGCCAAGGGCAAGTGACTGGAGTTCTCGCCATCAATTGTTGTTGGGGCTTGGACTGGCAGTAATTATTGTCGGAATTTTAGGTGAATTAGAAACGAAGTTTAAACGGCATCTCGTTTTTGTAATCATTAGCATTTGCGTTTTGCTTAATATGACTTTCATGCATGCATACTTTTTGGACTCGCTCAAGCAAGATGAGTTTATTGATGCAATAAAACAAAATACCGAGTTGAGTACATCGAAGGTAATCATGATTGACGACCAAGCAGAGCGATTTGACGCACGTGGGCGTTTCATCCGAGCTTACGAGTGGGATGAAATGTTTGTCTCTGCTTATGGTAATGATTTGAAGCGCACAATCAGTGGGCTCTCGTATGTGGATTGCGCGAGCGACCTGATTCCAGACACTTTATTGACAATTACGGCCACGAACGGTCGATTGAAAGCAACTCTTTTGCGCGATCTTGGAATCAATGTTGCCGTGACCAAGATTGACCCTTGCCCATAACCAACTGAAGTTGCTAGTGAAGTTGAAATCCGCTTGATTCAAGAGCATGAATAACAACTTGTGAGTGGGTTTCACTCTTGACTTCAAGCACAACTTGAATACCGGTTTCGCGTGGATGTAGCTTTACGCCTTCGCGGATGTGTTGGACTTCAATGACGTTTGCGTCTTGTTCAGCGCAAACATCAACGAGTCCGGCCAGGGAGCCCGGGCGGTCGGGTAGACGCACAAAAATGGTGAGACGGCGACCTTCGTTGGTTTCATTTCGGCGAACAAGGTTTGGAATAAGTCCAATGTCGATGTTGCCACCTGATAGCACAATGCATGTGGTGCCATTTTGTGCAGGTGTGATCTGATTGGTGAGCAGTGCGGAAAGGCCAACTGCGCCTCCACCTTCAACAAGCATTTTTGTGTGTTCCATCAAGATGACCACCGCATCAGCAATTGAGTCTTCGTCAACTTCAATAATTTGGTCAACCCATTTGTCAATAATTGGCTTGGTGTGGTTGCCCGGTTGCTTTACAGCAATGCCGTCGGCGAGTGTAAGTACTTTGCCATCGGGGGAGGTGCCGTGGATAAATGGTGCGCAAACGGATGCCTGCACGCCGATGATTTTCACATTGGGGTGTTGTTGCTTAATTGCGAGAGCGGTACCAGCAAGTAGCCCACCACCGCCGAGGGGAATAATGAGCAGCTCAAGATCATCGATGTCTTCAAGTAGCTCGAGGCCGAGTGTTCCCTGACCTGCAATCACATCTGGATCGTCGTAAGGGTGGCAAAACGCCATGCCAGTTTCTTTCGCGCGGGAAAGTGCTGCGGCAACTGCAGTGTCAACACTTTCGCCACCGTCGAGCACAGTCGCACCGTGGTGTTTGGTCGCAGCAATCTTTGAAAGCGATGCACCCTTAGGCACAAAGATGTCGCACTTTGCTCCAAAATGTTTTGCGGCAAGAGCAAGGCCTTGCGCATGATTGCCCGCACTGCCTGCGACCACTCCTGTTTCTTTAGCATTGCCTAGTTGGGAGAGCTTGTTCATTCCACCACGAATTTTGAACGAACCAGTGCGTTGCAGGTTTTCGGCCTTGAGCACAATGGTGCCGCCAAAGCGTTGGCTGAGATACGCAGATGGCAAAACGGGTGTATGAAGAACTACGTCTTTGCCGCGTGCTCGAGCAGCCACAAAGTCATTTGGAGAAATATCTGCTGCTTGTGGATTATTGAGAGACATAACAATCCAACCGTACTTCTTTTAGGTTCACTTCTTTTGTTTCGTATTCCGGGTTTGTCACAGCTTCATAAAACCAATACCCTTAAGTGAATTGATGGCCAAAAAATCCAAACTCCTGGTTGTCCTCCTTGTTATAGGGCTTGCCGTTCCGGCGAAGGTGGCAGAGGCCGTATCGGTAGGTCAGATTTGTCGAAAACTTGGCACAACATCAACCATCCAAGTTAAAAAAGTAAAAGTTCCAGTCGTCTGTCGGTTTGCTTCCCAAAAAAAGGTTTGCAAGAAAGTAAAAGTTTCTGTTGTCTGTCGGTTGGTTTCCCAAAAAAAGGTTTGGAGGCTTAACGCCAATCCAATTTCAACAACTACAACAGTCGCAACATCAACCACATCTACAAGTTCGAGTACCACGATTCCACCATCCGCGGACAAGTTCGGCTCGGTGGAAACATTGGATGTAGCAGACCCTCTATTGCGATACGTTCAAATTCCAGACCAACCAAAACGAACGTATCAAATAGATTTACCTAATCAATTTGATCCACTCAAGAGATATCCACTCGTTATTGGTCTTCACGGTGTGAGTAGTGCTGGCAAAATAATTCGAGAGACTCTGGCCTTGGACTTAGTGACTACGTCAAATCCTGTCATTGCTGTTTATCCAGAGGGAAGCGGAAAAGAGCGTGACACAACTCAGTCTTGGAATGCGGAACGATGTTGTTCGCCTTCCAATGATCGATCCGGATATATACGAGACGTAGATTTCATTTCGATCATCATTTCTAATATGGAAAAGAATTATTTGATCGATCTTTCACGTGTAGGGGTCATCGGATATTCAAATGGCGGCATGATGGCATATCGACTTGCATGTGAAATTCCAGATCAAATAACAGCAATCGCGGTTGGAGCGGGGGCGTTAACCGTGGGGACTTGCACCCCGTCACGGGCAGTCAATGTGATTCATATACACGGCGAACAAGATACAAAAGTACCGTTAATGGGTGGTGGACCCTACAGTGTGATTAGCTCGGAGGATTCTCTTGCACGTTTAGCAAACGCGAATTTGTGCGTAAATAGCGAAGTAGCTCCTGGAGGGAATCCATTTAAATGGAAGTGCCCTAAGTCTGAAGTCATGGAGTTGATTTTGTTGCCCAATGGTCACGACTGGGGGGGAGACTGGTCGCGACAGATGATTGAGTTTTTACAAAACAATCCACGTAAGTAATTTCGTCATGCGCCCACTACCGTACGTCTGATGCGCGCTTTACTCTTGGCAAATTCGGGTGATGCCGATGCGGGCTTTGTCGGTCAACGATTTGAGGACTACGACTTCTCGTTCACAACAGTTCACCGCGAATACCCGCATGAATGGCCATCGCTCGATGGGATTGACCTCGTTCTCTACCTTGGATCCAATTGGTCGGTCTATTGGGACAACGTGGCAAAGAATGTTGCAGCTGAATCCGAGGTCATCCGCGAGGGCCATCGCCGCGGAATTCCCCAATTCGGTGTCTGTTTTGGGGCGCAAATAATGTCACATGCACTCGGCGGTAGTGCCGAGCGAGCCAAGAAAGCAGAGGTCGGTTGGCACGAAGTAATAGCTACACCTACTTATGGGGTGTTGGCTGGGTCATGGATGCAGTGGCATTACGACACGTTTTCTGCGCCCCCTGGCGCCCAGGTTTTGGCACTCAGCGATGCTGGCCCTCAGGCCATGCAGATGGGGCGCACGTTTGCGACCCAATTTCACCCAGAAGCCAATGAGGCCATCATTTCGCGGTGGATCAGCGGTCAGGGTGCAGTCGAATTGGCTGCATCAGATATGACTCCGAGTGCCTTGATCGAACGCACTCGAGCCGAGGTCGAAAGGTCTGGTCCTGCTGCAGGGCTGATTGTCGATTGGTTTCTCCACAACGTCGCATCCACCCCGATCCCAAAACCGAAGGCCCGTGGGCACTTATTCACAAGGTAGAAAAATGCTGGCGGTTTCTCCCGAAACTGCGCCCAAGTAGTAGTTTTTCAGGTTGATGTCTACCTTCCTCAGGTCATTTCTCACCATCTTCTGGTTCGGTTTAGCTGCTGTCCTCATCGCCGGATTATTGCTTTGGGTGTCGTCGCTACTGCGACCTTCAAAACCAAATCGCGAGAAGTTGTTGTCATATGAAAGCGGTGTCGACCCGATTGGTGAAGGTTGGTCGCAAAGCCAAGTTCGTTATTACATTTTTGCACTGCTCTTCGTGATCTTCGACGTGGAAGCAGTTTTCATTTTCCCATGGGCCACACAACTCGAGCGCTATGGCACATTTGGTCTTGTCGAAATGGGCATTTTCGTATTCATCTTGCTCCTTGGCCTGGTGTATGCCTGGCGCAAGGGCGTATTGCGATGGGTGTAACAACATGGGTCTTGTAGATCGCGGGCGTTTGCCCAAGCCACTTAACTCGTTATTCAACATGGGTCGCTCGTACTCCTTGTGGGTGTACCAGTGGGGTCTCGCATGTTGTGCAATTGAAATGGGCGCAGCATTTGGTTCACCGCGTTACGACGTGATGCGCCTCGGCGTGATTCCACTGCCTGCAAGCCCACGTCAAGCAGACCTTGTAGTGATTTCTGGAACTGTCACTGACAAGATGGCGCCATCCATTAAGCGTTTGTATGAGCAGATGCCAGAACCAAAATATGTGATCTCGATGGGCAGTTGTGCAAACTGCGGTGGCCCATACTGGGACAGCTATTCGGTGACTAAAGGTATTGATCAAATAATTCCGGTCGACGTCTATGTGCCAGGTTGCCCACCTCGCCCAGAAGCATTGCTCGAAGGCATCGTGTTGTTGCAACAGCGCATCAAGAATGAAGATATGGGTGCACGTTGGCGCGGTGAAGGAACTGTGTCGATCGATGCAGCAAATTCGTCAGTAAGTGCATCCGCTGAGGCTGAAAGGCGAGGTGAGCCCGTTGTCGTCACCCGCTGAAACCGCCACTTCGCCAGCTGTAGAAGTAAAAGTCGATGCCACGCGTGACGCAATGGTTGCTGCAATTCGCGCAACACTTGGCACTGCTGTTGTTGACACACTCGTCAAGCCAGGCGACGACATTTGGGTGCGTGTCACCACCGAGTCGTGGTGCTCGAGCATTCAAGCGCTGAAAGAAGCGCATGCGTTTGATTATTTCTGTTTCCTGTCGGCCATCGATTGGATGCCATCTCCATATGGTCGCGGCGAAGATGATCCATCAGAGCCAGCACCCGTGCGTGACACGGTAATTCGTCCTGGCTACACCGGTGGTGACACACGGATGCAAATGCTCGTGCGCCTCGTCAACTCTGTAACGCACTTGGGCATCAACATCAAAGCTGATGTTCCGAATGACTCGTTCACCATTGATTCAATTTGCACAGTTTTTGCTGGTGCAAACTGGCACGAGCGCGAAGCACACGAAATGTTTGGAATTGGTTTTACTGGTCACCCAGACTTGCGCAACATGTATTTACCAATCGATTTTGAGGGTTATCCAATGCGCAAAGACTTTCCACTGCTTGCACGTATGGTGAAGCCATGGCCAGGCATCGTCGATGTCGAGCCATTGCCAGGCGGTACTGATGACGATAAAGACGGCTCAAGCGAAGAAGGCGCATCATGACCATTCTGAATGATCCAGTTTCAGCAAAACTCGGCAGTCGCCAACAACTGAGTTACATCGCTTCACAAGCTGCTGATGCACG
>JBIIAC010000124.1:0-3861 GCA_044240045.1 Ilumatobacteraceae bacterium | reverse complement strand
GACGCCAAGAGAATGTGATAAGTCTCATCCATCGATTCGTTTTCGGGAACAAATACAACTACCCCGTCTCTACCTCTCGTGAGTAACACTCGATAAACATTTTTTCTCAATTGGAATGGATCTTTAATTGAATACTTGGATCGACTTGCCTTTGTGATCCATTTGTTACTCTCCCACCTATAGTCATCCGCCCAAGCAACAATTGGGAAATCAAGCTCAAGACCTTGGCATTGGAACTCAGTCACTGCATTGGTCAAGGCACAACCAGAATCTGGATCACCACGCCCCTTGTTGTACCAAGGAGCAACTCGTAGACGTTTCGTTGCGGGAAATGAAGTGTCTATTCCGTAACTGCTAAGAATTCTTTCCGATTTCGACGACGCAAGTATGCCATATCTTGCGTTTGGCTTATCCATGTATCGATCCACAACATAGTCCTTTGCCTGTTGCAGGTTCCGTGTTACATAGAGCGGAAAAGCATGACTACGGATATCTAAGGATATTTTTGCAGCAGATGCAATATCGCCATCTAAAAGATCTGCGACCCATTTGTGTAAATAGCCTGCCTGCTGAGATCTCAAACTAATTGTGAGATCGAGCGCGTCATTAATAGTGACTTTTGCATTTGGAAATGAACTTGCAAGACTGCTGGCACAAGTTACCGACCATCCTTCATTACCTGATGCAATCGCGCTATTCCATAACCCAATACCGCCTTCTTCGCCCGCGTAGATCTCCTGCCCTCCGCCTATCAATCCAACGAGTACGGTCCATTTCTCTAATCGTTCAGCGATTGTTATGAGCAGATCAGGTTCGCTCTTCGCTACCCCATGCTTCGGTAGAACCATTTCTGAATCCCACATACGTTGAGCCTCATCGAAAACAATCACTTTTTCACTAGGCACTTTGTTTGTTAAACCATATTGCTTTACAAACTTGTGCAGGTCACGAACAAAAACTTTGCTCTGAAGTGCATCCTGCAACACTTCCACTAAAGGTCCGTTTCCTGATAGAAACGTTGAATTTCTAAGTTTATTGGATGCCCCGTAAACAAGCGAAAGACCCGTAAGGGTTTTCCCAGACCCCGGCACACCTGAAACTAGACCCAGCTGGCGACCGCCTTCGCTTTCTCCTCGCTCTACAAGTTTTTCAAGTTCGAGTATTGCTTCAGGTATCCCAGTGGACAAGGCCCGTCGAATCACAGGAAGTGGTTCGTTGTTAAATATCATCCGAGCAGCTTCAATCAAAAATGGTAAAGGTTCATACGGGCTATCAAGCCATACGTTTAGATCTCTTTGTCCAGAACCCGCATTTGATATCACTAAAGCAGCAAGTCCTTCAGGATCAGTAACTGATACATGGCCGTTCGTTGTGAGGGAATTAGCGCGGGTCAATACCAGGATCGGAGTTACTTCAGAATTGTGTGACTCTTTGTGGTACTCGGCGAGGTCTCTCGCATAGGCATCTACTTGGTCAATCGCAGATGGCTCTGGTCGGGTTGCTTGTTTGAATTCGACCACAATTATGTTTTCTCCAGCCAGCAGAACCAAATCTGGTCGACGTCCACCCTCCAGCGGTAATTCATATTCGAATGCAATTGACCACTTGGTTGCATCTGGTTCTGCAACGCAAACATTTTTTAGAGTTGAAACGGTTACTTTGTACTCGTCAACCCACGCATCAACTTGGGATTTCGACGGCTCTTGAGCATAAAGACCGCCGTGATGCTCGTTCAGAGCAGACAGCCAAACTGGCATGGGTGTGTGCAAAAAGTCGGTGACCGTACCCGCCCAACCGTAAGTTCTTCGCATTACTGCAGGCCTGTTGAGTTCTTTTCACTTCGACCAACAAAGTTGCGATTAGGACTCACAAGACTCGACAATAGTATCTTTTTTTGAAAGGCACCAAACGATGCTGATCGCAATTCAGAACATTTAGCAAGCTATAGACCTGTAGTGCCAACACCATAATCAGCCTGTGCTTGCGTGAATCCTTCGAATAACAACTGACTGATTAAGCCGCTTCGAGAAAACGAAGATGACTTAAGGTTTACCCATTGCAATCCTTCCTCTTAATAGCAACTAATTTCTGCCAACCTTGCTGTCTTCGCACCTGAAGTAAACGTCTCAAATACCAATTTTGCTTTTTGGCCAGCACCTAAACCAGAAGTTGTGTCGTTCGTGTAACCAATATTCGTGCCGCTGCTATCAAGAATTGTGATTTCAGCATAAAGACTCGAAGGGCATCCTTCGCGTGCGGTTATGAATATCCCCCAGCAATAGTCACCATAGGAGCAACTGTATTCTCCCCGTTCCGCCCAACGCCATGCAATCTGAGAGTCTTCGGCGTATTCATTAAAGCCCTTTGGATACCAAGGCAGGTTATTTGCAAACGATTTCATGTTGAGCAACCGTTGGTCCAACTTAAAGGCCGAATCGTCCAATGTCCCAGAGTCTTGTGTGAGCCCACAAGCGATGATTGAATCGCCCACAAAACCAACGTATTGAGACTCTAAAGGAATAGTTGATGAGCCTGATGTCAATACAGGGTCTGTTACGGACCTCTTTAGGCCAAACGACGTTTCCGTGTGAATAGTTGACTCCCAATCAATTTCTGCAATGTAATCCGCGCTGTCATAAGGGTCATCATAAGGTTTTTCTGTAGCCGAAATTCGAGAGGCAATCAGTTTCGTTTGGCTTCGAATAACTTTGGTGAGTTCCTTGCAGGTTGACATCGCAAGGTCCGTGGCAACAACATCCGACTTCAAGTTCTCGTTCCACATCATCTCTGGAATTGTTGATGTAGGAGTGGTTGAATCTGTCGTAGAAGTTGATTTTTTCGAACTATCCGACTCTGTTGAGTCCGACTTTGGAGCGAAAACTCCAACCAAAGTCAACCCGGCGATAATCAGGAACCAAGTACGTTTGTAAATCGGCTTTTTATCGCGCGACGGGATAGAGGGGCTGGGGCCTGGTTCCGGCGCTGAAAAGCCGCTCATACATTCTCCTTTGATTGTCTGAAACCACAGACTAACTCAAGCAAATGTGTCAGTTGCGTAACAATTAATTGAACTTCCCATAACTGTGTTGACCTAATGTCCCATCAACGGTCACTTTCGACCTTAAGGAAGTGATATGTGACATAATTATATAAATCAAACAAAAAGGGAGACAGCAGTCATGAAAAATTGGAGAAAATTTACCTGGGTTATCCTCATCATTCAAGTCCTGTTTATCGTTTGGATTGTGGCAGGAACTAGTTCCGCAACTTCTAACTGTGACGGTCTAATCGGCAGTGACCTTGAATTATGTCAAGCAGGGACCGCAATAGGAGCAGGAATTGGTATTGCTCTTGTCATCTTCCTTTGGGTCGTTGTGGACATCATTCTTGGCGTCATTTGGCTCATCACCAATCGCGGTCAACGTGACTGTCCAACTTGTGGCAAGGCTGTCAAAAAAGGACAAACCAAGTGCGGCAGTTGTGGTTATGACTACCAAAAAACTGCATAACTGAGGTCAAAGATTAAAAAGCCCCTCCAGTGACGGAGGGGCTTTTTATTTTACTGAGTTTGAAAAGTTCATTTTCAGAAAATATCACTTTGCGTTGTGGTGGTACACCCCGCCAAGGTGCTACCCAGTCATCCCACCACCCCACAGGCCAAGGCAGAAACGACATTGAAAATTGCCGCTTGAACGTGAGCTGATGCGACTGCTTGAAGAAGAAAAGTAGCGCTACCAAGCAAAATCACAGCATGCGCGGCTAGTCGCGAAAGAGTTGTCCGGCTGCTTCTTCGTACAGCTTTACCACTGACATCTCGCCTGACTTAGGGCCATAGGTATCGAGTGCCTTGAGGTGCAGTTG
>JBIIAC010000089.1:0-3865 GCA_044240045.1 Ilumatobacteraceae bacterium | reverse complement strand
CTGAATTAACACTCTCCGCAAGTGACATTGCGGCAGCGATTACCAAAGGACTCGATGGCTACACGCCATCCACTGAAGCACGCACCGTTGGTCGCGTGACCGAAGTGGGTGACGGTATTGCTCGCGTCAGCGGCTTGCCAGATTGCGCAGTAAACGAGTTGCTCGAGTTTGAGGGCGGCGTTGTGGGCTTGGCACTCAACTTGGACGAAGACTCAATCGGTGCCGTAGTACTCGGTGAAGCATTTTCGATCGAAGAAGGTCAGCCAGTAAAAGCAACTGGTCGTATTTTGTCTGTGCCAGTAGGTGACGCAATGTTGGGACGCGTTGTAAACGCGCTCGGCACTCCAATCGATGGCAAGGGTGACATTGTTGGTTCAATCTCTCGCCGTGTAGAAGTGCAGGCGCCAGGAATCATGGGTCGTAAGCCAGTGCACGAACCACTTCAGACCGGAATCAAGGCCATTGACGCCATGACCCCAATCGGTCGTGGTCAGCGCGAGTTGATCATTGGTGACCGTAAGACCGGCAAGACCACAATCGCAATTGACACCATCATCAACCAACGCGGTTTGGGTGTGAAGTGCATTTACGTAGCAATCGGTCAAAAGGGTTCAACGGTCGCACAAACTGTGGAAGTACTTCGTCAATACGGCGCACTTGAATACACCGTTGTTGTGGCTGCTCCTGCATCCGATCCAGCACCGTTTAAATACCTCGCGCCATACGCGGGTTGTGCAATCGGTCAGCACTGGATGGAAAATGGCGAGCACGCACTTGTTGTGTACGACGACTTGTCAAAGCAGGCAGAGGCTTATCGCCAGATGTCATTGCTCTTGCGTCGCCCACCAGGCCGCGAGGCTTACCCAGGCGACGTGTTTTACCTACACAGCCGCTTGCTCGAGCGCGCCGCAAAATTGAGCGATGCAAACGGCGCAGGTTCACTCACTGCATTGCCAGTGATCGAAACCAAGGCAGGCGACGTGTCGGCATACATTCCAACCAACGTGATCTCGATCACGGACGGTCAGGTGTACTTGCAAGACAACTTGTTTAAGTCGGGTGTTCGTCCAGCAGTTGACGTAGGTATTTCGGTATCTCGCGTAGGTGGTGCTGCACAGATCAAAGCAATGAAGAGCGTTTCGGGAACTCTCAAGCTTGACTTGGCTCAGTTCCGTGAACTCGAAGCATTCGCAACATTCGGTTCTGAACTCGACCCAATTTCAAAAGCACAACTTGAGCGCGGTTATCGCTTGGTTGAATTGCTCAAGCAACCGCTCAACAGCCCAATGTCGATCGACGAGCAAGTTGTTTCGATCTTCGCTGGCACAAAGGGTTACCTCGACACCATTCCAGTGTCCGATGTGCGTCGCTTTGAAAATGAGTTGCTCGAGCACATGCGCAGTCGTCATGCTTCAGTGCTTGCAGGAATTCGTCAAGATCCAAAGGCCGATGTGCCAAAAGATCTTGCATCGATTGTCACTGCATTCAAAGATGCATTCCGCATTACATCCACCACGGCATCAGCCGACCCGACTCGCACCGATGCCGGTGAAGTTGGCGACGCAGCCTCAGCCAAGACTCTCGCAACGGAGTAATACATGGCTGGCGGTCAAGAGCGCATTCTGCGCGGACGAATTCGGTCCGTTCAGGCGACAAAAAAGATTACGCGTGCAATGGAATTGATCGCTGCTTCACGCATCGTCAAAGCCCAACAGCGCGTAATCGCCGCCGTGCCTTATAGCGAACGCATCACCGAAGTTGTCAAAGATTTGGCAGCAGGTGGCGCAGGACTCAACAGTGAATTTCTGAAGCCGCGCGAAAACATCCGCACCACTTGCTACGTGGCGATCACCGCTGACCGTGGCTTGTGCGGCGGATACAACTCTGGTGTGATGCGTGCAACCGAAGGCGAAATCAAAGCCGACGTGTTGGCTGGCAAAGACTATTTAGTGGTGCCGGTTGGCCGCAAAGCAGAGGGTTACTTCCGCTTTCGTGGCTACAAGATGGGCACGGGTTTTGCTGGCTTTTCCGACGGTCCAAGCTACGCCGATGCAAAACGAATTGGTGAATATGTCGTCGACATGTACGTCAAAGGTGAAATTGATCGCGTCGAACTGGTCTACACACGTTTCGTTTCGGCCGGCACACAAGAACTTGTGCGTCGTCCACTCGTACCACTCGAGCAATCCGTTGCTGCCGGTGGCGATGGCAAGCCTGAAGGTTCCAACAGCAGTTACGAGTTTGAGCCAGATCCAGAAGTGATCTTGCAAACCTTGCTTCCTCGTTACGTTGAGGCCCGCGTTTATGCAGCGCTATTGAATGCCGCAGCAAGCGAGCATGCATTCCGTCAACGCGCTATGAAGGCAGCAACCGACAACGCAGAAGATCTCGTCAAAAACCTCTCGCGCATTATGAACCGCGCGCGTCAAGATTCAATCACAACCGAAATTATGGAAATCGTTAGCGGCGCCGAAGCACTCGGCTCTAAGTAAGTCTGCATACAAAGATCAAAAACAGGAGCACAACATGAGCACAGCAACAAAGAACCCAACAGGACTCAAGGATGGTCGAGTAGTCGCCATCGCTGGTCCAGTTATCGACGTCGAGTTTCCTCGCGGCGCACTTCCAGAGCTCAACCAAGCTCTCGAGTTCACTGTCAACGTGGAAGGCAAGGACATTTTCATCCTTGCTGAAGTTGCTCAGCAGTTGGGCCACAGCCGTGTGCGCGCAGTATGTCTCAAGCCAACTGACGGTCTCCGTCGTGGTACTCCAGTGCGCAACACCGGTCATGGTCTGCAAGTTCCAGTGGGTGACAAGACACTTGGTCACGTATGGAACGTGTGGGGCGACTGCCTCGACGGCAACAACGACGACTTCAAAGATGTCGAGCGTTGGGACATTCACCGTCCAGCACCAGACTTCGCAGCGCTCGAACCGAGCCGCCGCATGTTTGAAACCGGTATTAAGGTCATCGACTTGCTCACACCGTATTTGGCTGGTGGAAAAATTGGTTTGTTCGGCGGCGCAGGCGTAGGCAAGACCGTTCTCATCACCGAAATGATCAACCGCGTGGCATCGAACCACGGTGGTGTATCGGTGTTCGCTGGAGTAGGCGAGCGAACTCGTGAGGGCACCGACTTGCGCATGGAAATGGAAGAGTCCGGTGTGTTCGAAAAAGCCGCACTCGTGTTCGGCCAGATGGACGAACCACCAGGCGTCCGCTTGCGCGTTGCACTCTCGGCACTCACAATGGCCGAGTATTTCCGTGACGTGAAAAACCAAGACGTGCTGTTGTTCGTCGACAACATTTTCCGTTTCGTGCAGGCTGGTTCTGAAGTATCAACGCTGTTGGGCCGTATGCCTTCAGCCGTGGGTTATCAGCCAACACTTGCCGACGAAATGGGTCAGCTGCAAGAGCGCATCACGTCGACTCGTGGTCGCTCAATCACTTCGTTGCAAGCCGTGTACGTGCCTGCTGACGACTACACCGACCCAGCTCCGTTTACGACATTTACGTTCTTGGATGCAACAACTGAGTTGTCGCGACAGATCGCATCGTTGGGTATTTACCCAGCAGTGGACCCACTTGCTTCTACGTCGACAATTTTGTCGCCCGAAGTTGTTGGTGATCGTCACTACAACGTTGCTCGTCGTGTGCAAGAAATCTTGCAGCGCTACAAGGAACTTCAAGACATCATTGCGATTCTTGGTCTCGACGAATTGTCGGAAGAAGATCGCCAGACTGTGTCTCGTGCACGTAAGGTGCAGCGATTCTTGTCGCAGCCGTTCTTTGTTGCTGAAGTGTTCACCGGTTTGAAGGGTGAGTACGTCAAGACGGAAGACACTGTAGAGAGCTTCGAGTCAA
>JBIIAC010000088.1:0-3883 GCA_044240045.1 Ilumatobacteraceae bacterium | reverse complement strand
GTTGCTTTGGTGTCATCACCACAAGTGGCTTGTGTACTTCTCGCACTACCTGTCGGCGCAACATGTGAAAGTACTGAGCGGCAGTGGTTGGGTAACACACCTGAATGTTGTCTTCAGCACATTGTTGTAAGAAGCGCTCGAGACGCGCCGACGAATGCTCTGGGCCCTGCCCCTCAAATCCGTGCGGAAGCAACATCACCAAACTGTTCTGTTGACCCCATTTATCTTCCGCTGCAACGATGTATTGGTCGATCACCACTTGAGCACCATTCACGAAATCACCAAACTGTGCTTCCCACATGACGAGCGCTTTGGTATTGCCATGCGCGTATCCGTACTCAAAGCCAAGAGCCGCATACTCGCTCAACAGTGAGTCGTACACCCAAAAACGAGCCTTGGCATCTGGCAGCGTATTTAGTGGCACCCAACGTGTTTCATTGTTGTTGTCGACAAGTGTTGAGTGTCGCTGACTAAATGTGCCGCGGCGGGAGTCCTCTCCCATTAAACGAACAGGAATACCTTGCACAACTAGCGAGCCGATTGCAAGCGCTTCACCAGTAGCCCAGTCAATATCTTGTTGCGTCTCATACTGTTTGGCACGCAACTCAAATTGCTTGACCAACTTTGGATGTGGAGCAAAGCCCTGTGGGTACTCAGTCAAGTGATGGAAAATTGAGTCCAACACCTTTCGTTCTACCCCCGTCGCAACATGTGGTACTACGCCAATTGGTTCTGGTGGACGAGGCACGCGAATTGGTTCTGGAGCTGCTGCACGTGCTGCGTCTAGTGCGCTTTGCAACTTGGATTGATAATCGGCGAGAGCCTGTTCGGCTTCGTCAAGTGTGATGTCGCCACGCTTAACAAGTGTTTCTACGTACAACTTTCGCACGCTGCGTCGTTCAGCAATTGCCTTGTACATCAACGGCTGCGTGTAACTCGGATCGTCACCTTCGTTATGACCGTGGCGGCGGTAACACACCAAATCGATGACGACATCTTTGTGGAACTTCTGACGATATTCAAAAGCGAGTTTTGCAACTCGTACGCATGCTTCTGGATCGTCACCATTGACATGAAAAATTGGGGCTTGCACAGTTTTTGCCACATCGCTTGGGTACTGCGATGAACGTGCATACTGCGGCGAAGTCGTAAAGCCAATTTGGTTGTTGACGATGAGATGTACCGTGCCACCAACTCGGTAACCACTGGTGTCACTCATCGCTAAGCACTCTGCAACAACACCCTGACCTGCAAACGCTGCGTCTCCGTGAATCAGTAACGGCAGCACGCTGTATGCAAGTGGCGGATCAATCTGATCTTGGGCAGCGCGCACCATTCCAAGCACGATCGAGTCGACAGTTTCGAGGTGGCTTGGGTTTGCAGATAACTCGAGCGGCAGAGTCGCACCCGATGGAGCCACAAAAGTGCCGGTTGCACCAAGGTGATATTTGACGTCCCCTGAACCTTGCACCGACGAAGGATCGATGTAGTCCTCGAACTCATCAAACAACTCTTGATAATTCTTGCCAATCACGTTGGTCAACACATTGAGACGGCCGCGATGCATCATGCCGAGCACTGCTCCGTCTAGTTTCGCATCGGCAGCGCCAGTCAAGATCGCGTCAAGAATTGGAATTGCAGATTCAGCACCTTCCAAACCAAACCGCTTGGCACCCACATACTTAGTTGCCAAAAATCGCTCGAGTGACTCCGCTGCGTTTAGGCGCTCAAGAACCCTGCGCTTATCGACTTTGGTGTGACCGCGAATTTCGCCTTCCATTCGTTCCTGAATCCACCGCTGCTCTTCGGTGTTCTGAATGTGCATGTACTCAACGCCAATAGTGCGGCAATATGCATCGCGCAATACGCCCAACAAATCGCCGAGCGTCGACTTGCGTACGCCACCAACGCCACCTGTCAAAAATTCGCGATCCAAATCCCAAATTGTCAGACCATACGTTGCAGGATCCAGCTCACGTGGCATGACTGGCTCTTGCCAACGAAGTGGATCTAGATCGGCAATCAGGTGACCGCGTACACGGTGCACTCGAATGAGTGTTGCAATCTGCATTTGCTTGTCGAGCATTGCATCTTCACTGTCAATGAGATGTGAATCTTGATGCCAAGCAACAGATTGATATGGAACACCAAGGCTTCGGAACACATCGGAATAAAAGTCATGTTCGCCAATGAGCAGTTCGTGTAAGTACTTAAGAAACATGCCGCTCTCAGCGCCTTGGATGATGCGATGGTCGTATGTGCTTGTAATGGTCACAACTTTCGAAACACCAAGTCGCACGATGGTGCGTTCGTCAGAACCCTGGAACTCGGCTGGGTAGTCGATTGAGCCAACGCCCACGATGACGCCCTGACCGGGCATGAGTCGTGGCACCGACTGCACGGTGCCAATTGTGCCCGGGTTAGTAAGACTGACGTTTGCACCTGCATAATCATCAGCCGTCAATTTGTTTGCACGAACTTTTCGAATGATGTCGTCATATGCAAACAAGAAGCCAGCAAAGTCGAGTGTGTCGGCATGCTTCAGCACGGGCACAACTAACGAACGTTGGCCATTGCCTTTGTCAACATCGACCGCGAGACCAATGTTGACGTGCGATCGCTTTTGCAATTGACCCTTGCCATCAGCATCGACCGCATACGAATTCTTCAAGTTGGGCACTGAGTCGGCAATTGCACGCACAACCGCGTAACCGATGAGATGTGTGAAACTGACTTTGCCCTGACCAGTGCGTCCGCGATAGTTATTGATGACCTTGCGATTCACTTCCAGCAACTTGGCAGGCACATTGCGGAAGCTTGTTGCAGTTGGAACCGACAAACTGCGTTCCATATTCGTTGCAATTGCCGCCGGAACACCACGCAAAGGCTCTGGTGCTGGATCAGCCAAAATCTCGGTGGACGCAATGATTCGTGGCGCGGGTGGTTCTACACCTGGTGACGTCGCGACTGGCTTAACAGGCTTAGCGAGCTGTCCGTCAACATCTTCGGGAGGTAACAAGAGTGGTCGTAAAATTTCTGCTGTGTTATCGACCCGGGGAGCACCCGCGGGACGAAAATCGCTAAAGAATTCTTGCCAAGTTGCGCCGACAGATGCTGGGTCATTGCGATACTGCTCATACATCTCTTCGACGAGCCAAGAATTGGCGCCAAATTCCTCGGGTTGAGGGCGGTCAAGCATCGTGAACACTCTACTCTGAGTCACTTACGCGATATGGCTCGACTGAGTGTGACTAACTACATCCTGCGGGCGGGAATCAGCCCATCAATACCCTGCATCTAGACCGTTATTATGTTTTGATGATTCGATTTGCTAAAAGTTCACTCGCACTCATGTCCCTTGTCGCACTTGGTTCGGCATTACCGGCTTGCTCGAGTTCGTCATCGTCCCCTGCCGCAACCGTCCCTGCCGACACCGACCTCGAGGTGCACGCGATTTCCGGCCTCAGGTTTGACAAAACGAGTTACGAAGTCGCCGCCGGAGAAAATTTTGTTGCGTATGTTAACGAAGACTCAATCCGCCACAACCTGATAGTTGCGCAAGGAGATACCAAAGTAAGTGGCTTTGAACTCAAGGTCAACAAAAATGGTGACATCGACACGGGGTCGATAACTCTTGCTAGTGGGAGTTACATGTTGCTCTGCACGGTACCTGGCCACCAAAGTATGAAAGCCGATCTCACTGTTAAGTGAGACCGGCTTTCGTTAGTACTTACTTCTAAAACGTTTACTTGCCGAGCAATACCTCGGAAAGAATCCACAACACGAACCACAACACTCCAGATGTGATGAGTGCATTTTTGTGGCTCTCATACATCCACAACATCTTGTTGCCGGCCTTGATGCCGCCGAAGATGCCGATTGC
>JBIIAC010000087.1:0-3902 GCA_044240045.1 Ilumatobacteraceae bacterium | reverse complement strand
GCTGTGTTTTTCATTGCATTCGTATATGCCATCGCGCGCGGGGCACTTGACTGGGGTCCAATTAAGAAGGCAGTTCGACTTGATTTGGGCAATAATGATGAGATGAAGTCATCAAGCCGTACCGTGTTGAGTACTGTTCGTCGAGTTGGTTTTGAAGGTCGCGAAGAAGACAATGGGGCAGCTGCCTAATGGGTCTTGTGCGCAACGTCATGGACGACGGCCTTGGTGGGCTTGAGCACAACTTTTTGACTGGACGCATTGAAGATGTGGTCAAGTGGTCGCGTTCGCGATCAAGTTGGGGCGCAACGTTTGGTCTTGCTTGCTGTGCAATCGAAATGATGGCAACAGGAACAGCGCACTACGACCTCGCGCGTTTTGGTATGGAAGTGTTTCGCGCTTCACCACGCCAAGCCGACATCATGATCGTTGCAGGACGCGTCAGCCAGAAGATGGCGCCAGTGTTACGACAGGTATACGACCAGATGATGGAACCTAAGTGGGTTATCTCGATGGGTGTGTGCGCAAGTAGCGGTGGAATGTTTAACAACTACGCAATCGTGCAGGGTGTTGACCAAATTGTTCCCGTCGATGTGTATGCGCCAGGCTGCCCTCCAACCCCAGAGACTCTTATTCACGCCATTGAGACATTGCATCAATTGATTGAAGATGGCGAGATCATGAGCCGTCGCAAAGCAACGGGTGCTGGCGCCAATGTGCACATTCAAGAAATTGCTGCTGGTACGTACACACCTGTTGTTCTTGGAAAGCGCTAGATCATGACGACCGATGTGTTGCACGATTGTGTATTGGGTCAATCACACGGACAGAGCGTGTTGTTTGTGCCGAAGGAGCGATATATCGCAACGCTTCGCAAACTGATCGACGATTCGTACACGATGTGTGTAGATCTCACAGCAGTTGACTTCCTGACTCACCCTGGTCGTACGTTGCCAGAGGCAATTGCCCCAGAGCGTTTTGAAATCGTTGTCAATTTGTTGTCAATGCGAGATCGCACCCGGTTGCGTTTGCGCACCCAAGTGAGCGAAGCCGATGCATCAATTGACTCGGCATTCGATTTGTACCCTGGCACCGAAGCCATGGAGCGCGAAGTGTTTGACATGTTTGGAATTACATTTAATGGCCACCCAGACCTGACTCGCATTTTGATGCCAGAAGATTGGGACGGTCACCCGCTGCGTAAGGATTATTCGCAGGGTCGTATTCCAGTGCAATTTAAGGGCAGCGCATCATGAGCGACCTCTTGAGCACAGTCGTTTCTGCAGGAACGTTTGAAGGCAATCAGGAGTTGCGTTCACGCAGCGAACTCACGGCCAAAGAAGTAATGCGCGAGGTTGGCGCAGTGTTGCGGATGAGCGAAGCCGACGTTGCATTGCTCGCCGAAGTTGAGGCTGACCCGGGCGAAGACCAGACGATGATCATCAACATGGGTCCACAGCACCCATCAACACACGGGGTGTTGCGTCTGATGCTCGAACTCAAAGGCGAAACAGTGTTGCGTTGTAAGCCAATCATTGGCTACCTGCACACAGGAATGGAAAAAACTGGTGAGTCGCTCACATTCATGCAGGGCGGCACCAACGTCACTCGCATGGACTACGCATCGCCATTAAACAACGAACTCGTTTTTTCAATGGCAACAGAAAAGTTGCTCGGCATCGATGGTGATATTCCTGAACGCGCCGTGTGGATGCGCATGTTGTTGTCGGAAATGAATCGTATGAGCAGTCACTTGTTGTTCATGGCTTCAAACGGCATGGACATTGGTGCCGTTTCAATGATGTTGTACGGATGGCGCGAGCGCGAAGAGGTATTGCGTTTCTTCCAAAAAGTCACAGGTTTGCGTATGAACCACAACTTCATTCGCCCCGGTGGTGTTGCTGCCGATCTGCCTGCGGGTTGGCGCGATGATGTGCTCGAGATTCTTGAAATGCTTGGACCACGATTGGACGAGTACGACACGTTGATGACGGGTCAGCCAATTTGGCGTGAGCGTTTGCAGGGTGTGGGAGTGATTACTCAACAAGAAGCAATTGCGCTTGGTGCCACTGGCCCAATCTTGCGTTCGACCGGCTTGGCATGGGACTTGCGTCGCGACATGCCGTACCTCAATTACAAAGATGTTGACTTTGATGTAATCGTTGGTAGTTATGGCGACGCGTTCGATCGTTACGCAATTCGTTTGGCCGAAATTCGCGAGTCAATGCGCATCGTGCGACAAATTCTCGACAAAATGCCTGGCGGCGACTTCCGCATTCAGAACAAAAAAGTCACTCCACCACCACGTGCACGCATTGATGAATCGATGGAAGCATTGATTCACCACTTCAAGATCTTCACCGAGGGCTTCAAGGTTCCAGAAGGCGAAGTGTACGTTGCTATCGAAAGCCCACGTGGCGAGATCGGCTGTTACATCGCCAGCGACGGTTCGGCAACGCCGTATCGCATGCACGTGCGCGCACCGAGTTTTGTCAATGTGCAAGCGCTGCCACACATGATGCGTGGCGGACTTGTGGCTGACGCCGTTGCAGTGATTTCTTCGGTTGACCCAGTGCTCGGCGAGGTCGACAGATGAGCCGTCTTAATGAAGCCAATATCAAAACTGCGCTCGAGATCATTGCTCGCTATCCACGACCAAAGTCAGCACTCATCCCACTGTTGCATCTTGCACAAGAACAAAATGGGTATGTCACGCGTGAAGCAATGGTGCACTTGGGTGAGCTTGTTGGCGTTACCTCGGCCGAGGTGTATGGAACCGCAACGTTTTACGAGATGTTTCGCTTCGAGCCTGTTGGCAAATACCTTGTCAACATTTGCGGCACCATGTCGTGTGCACTCATGGGTGCTGGCGACTTGATGCATCACGCCGAACACAAGTTGGGTGTCAAAGCTGGTGGCACGACTGCAGATGGCATGTTCACACTTGCTCATGCAGAGTGCCAGGCAGCATGCACCGAGGCTCCAACACTGCAAGTCAATTATCGTTTTCGTTATAAGGTCACCAATAGTGACTTCGACACATTGATCGACGATCTCAAGAGCGGCAAGTTGGCTGATGAGATTCCTGCTCACGGAGTTGTCGCACGTATTCGCCAGCGCATTCCGGCCGATCGCGGCGTTGGAGCAGTGGCACCAGAACTCGCGACCGAGAATCCTGCATGGATGGACGGTAAGGCAGCATTATGACAACCGCAATTAAGTATCCACACGCTGCAGGTTTTGTTGCAGGCGACAGGCCAAAGATCGTTACATCACGCTTTGAGCATGCCGATTCGTACACGATTGAGCGCTTTTTGGCCACGGGTGGTTATGCCGGCTTGCGCAAGGCTCTTGGGCGTGCGGCAACTGACGTGCATGAAGAAGTGAAGAGTGCGACCGTGCTTGGTCGCGGTGGCGCAGGTTTTCCTGCAGGAACAAAGTGGGGTCTTACCCCGCAACAAGTGTTTCCAAAATATTTGGTTGTCAACGGCGATGAGAGCGAGCCTGGCACATACAAAGATCGCTTGCTCATGGAACGCGATCCGCATCAACTCATTGAAGGTTGCCTCATCGCGTGTTATGCAGCCGGCTTGTCGCAATGCTTCTTGTACATCCGTGGCGAGATGGCGCTTGCGCAAGAGCGCGTTGCGGCTGCACTCAACGAGGCCTATGCCGCTGGTTATGTTGGCAAAAATATTTTGGGTTCCAAGTTCTCAGTCGACATCGTGTTGCACTGGGGTGCCGGTGCTTATGTAGTTGGCGAAGAAACAGCGTTGATCGAAAGCCTCGAAGGCAACCGTGGCATGCCACGACTCAAGCCACCATTTTTTCCTGCCGCAAATGGTTTGTACGGCCAGCCAACAATCGTCAACAACGTCGAAACTCTTGCCAACTTGCCTTGGCTG
>JBIIAC010000123.1:0-3902 GCA_044240045.1 Ilumatobacteraceae bacterium | reverse complement strand
ATGCTGCGCGGTTGAGTGGTTCGTTGGGTGCTGATGCATTCACGGTTGGTAGTGATGTGTATTTTGGTGCTGGTCGTTATCAGTCGGGTGCAAGTGACAAGTTGCTGGCCCATGAACTCACACATGTCGTACAGCAAAACTCAACCATCAATCGTGGTCCTTTAAGTTGGATAAAGAACAAACTTGGGATGGGTAAGAAGAAGAAGGCACCAACACCTACTCACGAAGATTGGGCTCCTGGAATGTATACGCCGAAAGCGGCAGAGGAGCCAACTCATCAGACACTCGAGGAAGTCCGTGCACAGATGGCCGCAATGACAGCATCTGAGCCAAGTTCTAGCCAAGTGAATGAGACGCCGCCGCCCGTTCCCCCAAGAATGTCAAAGGATGTGGATCGATCACAGACCCATGAAGATTGGGCTCCTGGAATGTATACGCCGAAAGCAGCAGAAGAGCCAACTCATCAGACACTCGAGGAAGTCCATGCACAGCTGGCCGCAATGAAAGCATCAGAGGCAAAGCGATCGAATTGGACTCCTGGAACTGACAAGAAAGAAAAAGATCACGCAGAAAAGAAAAAGAAGAAGAAAAACCATAAAGCGGAGAAGAGTTTTATAAAAACTCAAGGAACACTTTTGAAGCATCTTCCGAATGTTCCAGAGAACGAAAGATTAATTCTTGCCAAAATTAGCCCAGATTCTGTCACCACGCGATATGGGAAACCCGGCCAAGGCCTTACCAAAACCGAATACGAGGTATTCGGAAAATATGGTGATGATCCTCTCGTCAAGAAGGCAATGGGTATAAAAAATGATCTTCCTCAATTGCAACAAATCGCACTGGGTGGGGACAAAACCAAAGTGTGGAACTCTTTGACGTTAACGGAGCGCATGGTCGCCTCTTACTACGCTTTCGAAGTTAAGGCCAAAGGAAATCATGACTGCGATGAGTCTTGGAGCCATCACAATGCTGCATTTCTTGAGGGTGCTTCCATGAATGAACAAAACCCTGAAGCCAAGAAATCGGCAATTGAGAAGCGTACTAAGAAGGCTTGGGCTGAAACTTTGAAAGAACCAACACCTGAAGACCTAAGTCAGTTGAAAAATAAAAAAGATCAAGAGAAAATCCCCCTACAGCAGGATATTTTGAGAAAGATAATGACAATTTTGGAAAAAGAGACTTATGTTGACGGGGCAAAATATAGAGGAGAAGTTGAAACGTTGTTAAGCCATGGAGGAAGAGTCAATATGATTATTCCAAAATTGTCGGGTAAAGATTCGAAAAAAGATGAATTCATGATCAGGCTGGGACTTTTCAACGAAAAGGGAGGCAAAAATTCTGCTGCAGGAGTTGAAAAACGAGGTGGATCATCACATGACATTGTGAAGAATCCGGATGGAACATTTAGTGAGACTAAAGCAAAAGGTAGAGCCGCGCTATCCCCAAAATTGGGTCAAAAACTGGGCATGAATATAGCTGCAGGCGGTGCTGGGAAAAAAGACATCAATGGCGATGTGATCAGACCAGACGGTTCTCATGGTCACCTCTACATGCATTGGGTTCCTCCCACGGTGGAATCTGATGGCGTGTTTCAGGTTGGACTCGAAACAACGGCATTTTCTTTTTTCGGAGGAATAAAGGGAACTACTGGGCGATCCCATGGGCTTTCGGATAATGAAGATACCGCAACACCAATTTCAAGTATGGACGGTGCAAAGAATGACCGAGGAATCATGGGACTAGGAGGCTCTGTTGGAAGTGTTTACAAGAGATTGCCCGATGATTGGGCGGAAACATTATTGAAAGCTACAAATGAAACGCGGGAAAACTTGGAGGCGATCGCGTAGAAGTTAAGCAGTCATGACGGTTGCTTGTCCGCCCATCAAGATCTGAATCATTCCACCGTACGCGCAGTTTGTGGTGCAAGAATTGGTTAATGCTGGCATGCCTCCGATAAGCACCGTTGGAGAGCCTGGCTTCCAAGGTGTTGTTACTGGAATGCACGGCATCGGAGTAAGTACGCCAAGAGCTGCTGCGGTAGCTGCAGCCACCATTGGGTTGGCAAGCGACTGACACATACCAAACGGGGGAATGTTCACCATCGGTATTGAGTCCATGATGTTTGCTGCGGGTGCTGTAGCGAGCACGCGACTTTTTGGAAGTACATTCAATACAGCTGGTGCTAAACCAAAACTGCATTTGAGCATTGCACCTGTGACAACTTGGACTGCCATATGTCAATAGTAGCCTAAAAGTATGATCACGAATTTTTTCAAGTCCGAGAATGGTGATGTCGGTGCGGTTGATCCCGAAATTGAACATTTGAATGAACACCTTTCGCGAATCAGTTTTGAAGTCGAAGCAACCGAGTGGATGAGAATCCAAAAACTCGATCTGTTCGGGGCGAAGAGCCGTCGACGATTTCCAGCGGAAGATCAGGGCAGTGGTCAGTTGCGAATTACTGTCGAAGGTTCGAGGTATGCGACAGAATCGCCTCGTGGCTGGAATGCTGGAGAGTTTGTAATTATTTCTGCAATGTGGCGCCAGGTCAATGCACCAGAAGCACGCTGGGAGGGGATTCTGTTTGCATCAGCTCCTGCATGGATAAAGGCTGTTGATTTTCTTTTGGAGAATGGTTTCATGGTGGATGGTGAGACTGAAGATGAAATCTCGTTGACCAAAGAATCTGGAACCAATGTCATGATCTCGGTTTATCAAACGAATCAGATTGCTTCGGTGGTTTTTGCAGAGCCGATGATCTCGGGTTCGGCAGCCAATCCATCAGCATTAATGCTTGTTAATCAACTCAATAGCTCGTTTGTGATTGGATCGGTTTCTCTCATGAATAACGAGATGGGCGCTGAATATCTTTGCGTGAAGTCGGCGATACCAGTGATTAGTGGAGTAAATATGGCCGAGGTCGTAGCAACGCTCGTTTCCGGACTCATCGGGATGGTGTCAGAGATTTTTCCAGTGCTGCAGAGGGTGCTCGACGGTTCACTATCTGTCTCTGATGGTGTGCAACTTTTGACGTGATTTAGAGTTTTGAGCCTTTGACGGAAGTCGTAAGCAACGGTTCGGTTGCCTTGTAGATAAAGCAAACGACAGATCGGTCAGATTTATCGTTCCAAGACGTGACACTTGGATAAATGTATGTGTAATACAGGATCGATTGCGATAGTTCTACGCCTACATAACCAAAAAAACTGTCGATACAACTCTGTTCGGCGAAGATCTGTAAGGCATCGGCTCCCGGATATGTGGTGGCTGTGCTTGCGATAACGCTGTAAGCCTCAAGCGCATGTGGCTTATCGCATGGTACGAGATCGAGTTTTTCGGCGGTACCGCTGAGGTCGGAGTTTGAGCAGTCTCCAACTTTGACGCTGAATACTGAATTGGATCCAGACTTAACTACGACTCCAGATGAGTTCCTTTGTGCACTACTTCCACACGAAGAAACAACAAATGAAAGCGCAAGCATTGCGCATGTGATTCGTATCATTTTGATTGAGTTCATGATTGTCCTTTAACTTAGTGTGATACTGACAGTGGTTGCGGCAGAAACTGTGACGGTATTGCTACCTTGCTTGGTGGCGGTTGTGGCACTCGCTGTATATGCTCCTGCAGGAACGGTGACTGTGCAAGACCCCGATATCGAATCATTCGTGGCAATGGTGCATGTATAACCTCCAGAAACTGAGACGATTATCGATTCATTCGTCGATCTGCCACTAACGGATACTGTCAAAGCATAGGTGGCATTGGCCGCTAGGGTGACTGATGCTGTAGTTGCGTTGTCGGTGATGGTGATGTCGGTTTGTGTGACGTATCCGGTTTTGGATGCTGTGTAGGTGAGTCCGGTGAGGGCTAAGCCGGGGATGGTACACGTTGTACTTACCGTC
>JBIIAC010000086.1:0-3930 GCA_044240045.1 Ilumatobacteraceae bacterium | reverse complement strand
TGGGTACAACTTGCGTGAGATGAAGTATTCGTCATTGAGTGCAACTTCTTCAAGTTTGAGCGCAACGTCGAGTAGTGGGTTCTGACCGGTGACGGCAAACACGTCGTAGGCAGCTTTTTTGAGGATTGTCGCACGTGGATCAAAGTTTTTGTAGACACGGTGTCCAAAACCCATGAGTCGGTCATCGCCATTCTTGACCTGCTCAACAAATGCGGAAACGTTTTTGACATCACCGATTTCGGTAAGCATTCGGATCACTGCTTCATTGGCGCCACCATGAAGCGGGCCCGACAGTGCTGCAGCCGCTGCGGCTGTAGCAGAGTATGGATCGGCTTGTGATGAAGCAACCACTCGCATCGCAGTCGTACCACAGTTTTGCTCATGGTCTGCGTGCAGGATGAACAACACATCCATTGCGCGAGCAAGCGCTGGATGAACTGTGTAGTCGTCACCTATGCGGTACATCATGTTCAAGAAGTTTTGTGCATAAGACATTGAGTTGTTCGGCAACACAAATGGCAATCCGGATGAGAATCGGTAAGTCATCGCCGCAATTGTTGGCACTTTGGCAATTAGGCGAAGTATTTGCTTATTGAGTACTTCGTCATCGAAAATATTTTTGGAATCGTCATAGAACGTTCCAAGAGCAGCAATTGCTGAAATAAACATGCCCATTGGGTGAGCGTCATAGTGGAAACCATCAACAAAACGCTTGCGCATGTTTTCATGGATCATCGTGTGATGGGTGATGTCGTAATTCCAAGCCTCTAACTCTTGGCTTGTTGGAAGCTCACCCTTGAGCAAGAGGTAGGCAACTTCGAGAAAGGTTGATTTTTCGGCAAGTTGTTCAATTGGGTATCCGCGGTAGCGCAGAATTCCGGCTTCACCATCGAGGTAAGTAATCGATGACGCACACGCTGCAGTTGACAAGAATGCAGGGTCGTACATGCGAAGATTCGGATCGAGTTCACGTAGCGCCGATGAGGCAAAGACGCCATCTTTGACTTGAACAGTAACTTTCTTGCCTGTTCGGTCATCGATGATGGTGATTGTTTCAGCCATCTGGATTCCCTTCAAATATGTTGAGGAGCTTCCTGTCCCCAGCCATGAGTTTAGCGGTTGCCTCGCTAGAGGGGCGAGTTGTCGTGCTTGCGAGAAGGGAGTCGCTCACGTTTATCGCGCAGCATCAGAAATGCGGCCGAAATTTCGCGTCGTGTATCAGCTGGACTAATTACTGCATCGATATACCCACGCTCGGCAGCCACATATGGATTCAGCAGTCGTTCGGTGTAGTCGGCCTCAAATACGGCGCGCTCTTCGGGTGTCGCGCGTCGTTGCAGGATTGCAGCAGCTTGACCAGCCCCCATGACGGCAAGTTCGGCACTCGGCCAGGCCATGCACAAATCGTTACCCATTCCCTTTGAGTCCATGACTATGTAGGCGCCGCCGTAACTCTTGCGCAGGATTACGCACACTCGCGGCACAGTTGCGCGAGCGTATGCAAACACGAGTTGGCCGCCGTGTCGAATCATCCCGCGCCACTCCAGGTCCTTGCCGGGGTAGAAACCAGGAGTATCAACAAGTGTGAGTAGAGGAATATTGAACGCGTCACAGAAGGAGACAAATCGAGCCGCCTTTTGCGATGCGGGAATGTCGAGTGTGCCAGCCAAGACCATTGGCTGATTGGCAACTACGCCGACCGACTCTCCGTCGATGGTAATGAATGCGGTGATGACGTTTGCCGCCCAGCTCTCTCGAACTTCGAGCATGTCGTCATCATCGGCAATCGTCCGGATAACTTTGCGCACGTCGTAACTACCGGTTGCGGTGTCGGGAATGATCGCACCAGCTTCTGGTGTGAGGCGATCGCTTGGGTCATTGGTCGCAACATGGGGGGCAACGTTGTCTACGTTGTCTGGAATAAACGAAAGTAGTTGCTCGAGAGCGATGAGTGCACTCTCTACGTCTGCAACGACAAGACTTGCGACGCCACTTTGACGAGAGTGGGCGTCGGTGCCACCAAGCTCTTCGTTTGTCATTGTGATTCCTGTAAATTCGGCAACCATTGTGGGGCCGGACACGAATGCATACGAATCCTTAGTCATGATGACAAAATCGCTGAGACCGATCAGCAGTGCGGGACCGCTCACCGCCGGCCCAGTGACGATTGTAAAAATGGGAACTATGCCAGAGCACATTGCGACTCTGCGCGCGGCCTGACCCCATCCAAACAATGCGTCAATTCCTCCGAGGATGTCTGCACCAGAGGACGCCATTGACAACACAAGTGGTAAGCGTTGATTGAGTGCAGTGGTAGCCGCATTAGCGATTACGCCAGATGCATCAGCGGAGAGAGCTCCGTAATGGACTGTCGGATCAATCTCAACCCAGACGACGTTGCGTTGAGATTCGTGCAGTAATCGAACCTCGGCGCTCACGGCGCCTTTGACGGCCTGTTGCAATTGAACGGGCATTGATGCTTTGCTATTCAATACTTTGCTGTTCAAACCCGTCACACCTTGACTGTAGACGAAGTTTGGCTGAGCGGAATAAGAGTTGTCGTTACTCCGGGTTGGCGATCTCCACTTTTTGCAACAACATTTTTGGTCACTTCGAGTGTTGCACGAGTTGATTTATTGGGGATTGGTCGACGCCGTGAAGCCCAACCAACCACTCGTCGTGGAAGTTCGGGAATAGCGACTCGCGCGAATTCACCTTTGAGCCATCCGGGAATTGCTGTAGCGGGAACAATCGCGGGTCCGAATCCTTCAAACGCGAGAGACGTGAGCAGTCGAACGCCGTCAATTTCGGCCTGGGCGGTAAACGCAAGTCGTTGTGTTCCTGCAGCGCGATCAATAATTTTTCGCATTGCAGCATTGCGAGGTGCGAGCAATATTGGCTCAGTCACAAGTTCGGCAATGGTGATTGACTCAACTGATGCCCATCGATGTTTTGCGTGTACGAGTAATACGAGATCTTCTGAAAACAATGGTTCAAGGATAAGTTCGGGATCGTCGATGGGGAAGTGGACGATTGCGGCATCGAGTTCTCCGCTGAGTACTCGCGGTAAGAGGCTCGAGGTTCCACCCTCGTGAATGATTGCTCGCACTAGTGGGTGTGCTTTCTTGAGAGCAGGGAGCAGTCGGGGCATCAGCCATCGGCCAGTGGTGCCGATGCATCCCAGCCGTGTTTCGCCTTCAACTTCGGTGTCGCTCGAATGGACGTCGGCCTCAATGTCTTGGAGCTCATGAATAATGCGGCGAGCACGTTCGACCACCACGACGCCCTCTTCGGTGAGCGCTCCGCCGTTACGTTCAACAAGCGTGACGCCGAGATCTTTTTCGAGGCGTGAGATGTGGGCGGAAACATTGCTTTGCACGGTTCCAAGAGCCCGAGCAGCACCTGAAAATGAGCCATGATCAGCAATTGCAATCAGGCTGGCTAGATGGCGGATCTCCATGGCTTTCAGACTAGCCAAATTCTTCGTATACCTATCTCAAAAAAAGATAGGGGACATCGTGACGTTCGCCTTGCGTGCTTACTCCTTGGTAGGGCATAATGGGAACATATCGCGGTGGGCTCCCCCCAGAGCCCGCCCGACAGAATCCAAAAATGTGGCTCCCCCGCCACAGGATTCTCAGGTTGAGAGGCCCCGCAGAAATGTGGGGCCTTTCCCATTTCTGGACTTATGTTTAGTACGAATTTATTTTTGTTATGCCTTTGCAGCTCTCTCTGCTGCCTTTGAAGCTTCTTCTACTTTTTTGCGCACAACATTAAGTGCACTGCCGGCCTTAAACCATTCAATTTGTTCATCGCTGAATGTGTGCAGCGCTTGGAACTCAATAGGGTCTCCGCCACGCTTGTTGATGTAGCAGCGCACTGGTTGATCTGGCTTGGGTGGCATGTCTCGCACCGTGATGGTGTCGAGTT
>JBIIAC010000085.1:0-3947 GCA_044240045.1 Ilumatobacteraceae bacterium | reverse complement strand
AGCGGCGCGAGAGCAAGACTCGCTGCAGTCACATAACAGCCAGGTGTCGCAATTAATCGCGCGCTCTTGAGTTGAGAACGAAACATCTCGGGAAGGCCATAAACAGCTTGCGAAATAAGTTCCGGACTGGAATGCTCAAATCCGTACCACGTTGGATACTGCGTTGGATCGGTGAGTCGAAAAGCTGCAGATAAATCAACGACCAAACGAACCTTGTTCACAAGTTGCGGCACGATCTCCAAAGATGCCTCATGAGGCAAGCCCAAGAAAACGACATCGCATGCCAAAGCTCTATCGAGATCAAATTCTTCAAACACCAAATTTGGATAGGCGCTA
Organism: Ilumatobacteraceae bacterium; assembly: GCA_044240045.1. Classification (GTDB taxonomy): domain Bacteria; phylum Actinomycetota; class Acidimicrobiia; order Acidimicrobiales; family Ilumatobacteraceae; genus UBA3006. The sequence goes on along the minus strand of JBIIAC010000085.1, from coordinate 3,611 downwards.
GCAAGTGATGGATACAAGTTGCTCGCTAATGTGCCTGCCTGACTATCGCCAGTGGCGTACACGACATCAAATTGCGGGTGCTGCGCACAGAGGCGTAGCAGTTCAGCGCCAGTAAATCCGGATGCTCCGATAATTCCTACAGAAAACATATCGCATAATCATACACTGGAGTGCATAACTATGCAACGACCCTTTATCGCAGTTCTGCGCCTAATTTCTGGGCTGCAGCAATACAACGGGAACGAGCATCGGCTATCTCTGTCTCACCAAGAGTGCGATCTGGGGCCTGAAACCTAAACCTAAAGGCCAAGCTGCGAGCATCATCTGCGACACCTTTACCCCGATAGATATCAAACAGGACAGCGTCCACCAATAGATTGCCCCCAGCCTGACGAAGGCTTTTCAGCAAAGTTCCGGCAGTGACTGTTTGCGGAACCACAAAAGCCAAGTCAAAGTCGCTGGATGGATACTTACTCACAGTTTGAGCAGCCGCGACCTTCGGGGTCTCGCCCAGAACGATCGACAAATTGATTTCAAGGCAAGCGACGCGGCCCGAAACTCCAAAGTTGGCCAGCACAGTCGGATCGATCTCACCTACTGCGCCTAGAACAATTTTGCCCCGGCGCAATTGAGCCGACCTCGTGCCATGAAAACCTGCAGGAGCAGCATCCTGAAACAACTGGGCACCAACACCGAGAAAGGCGGAAAACTGAGACCACATATCCATCGCTTTTGTCGCATCGCTTTCGGCAAACACGATACAGAGCACCTCATGCTCGTCAGGAAGTTGCTCGCTTCCCTGTGGGTAAACATGACCAACTTCGAACAACTTGATGTCATTGATGCGATGTGACTGGTTGTACGCAATTGCTTGCAACAACCCAGGTCGTAACGATGTGCGCAACACACTTTCTTCAGCCACCAATGGATTGGCTAAGCGCAATGCGTTATCTTCTGTCAGCCCACAGCGCACCAGATCGCCTGGAGCCAAAAATGGATTCGGCATTGCCTCCGATGCGCCAAGCGAGAGAACAAACTCGCGAACTATGCGACGTCTTTGTTGAGCAGCTGACAGTCGTCCATGAACAGGCGATTTAGGTACGACCTTGCCAATTTCGTCAAAACCAAAGTGGCGAGCGATTTCTTCGATGACATCAATTTCGTGTGTGCAATCAGGCCTAAAGGATGGAATCGTTACGACAACGTTGTTTGATTTGTCTAGCTTTGAAAACTCAAAACCAATCGGTGAGAGCAACTCGCTCACGCGGTCCAAAGCAACATCGACCCCAAGAATTTTTTTTATTTGATCGAGCCGTAATTCGGTCGTGCGCTTCTCTTCGGGCAGGCTCGATGTTTTTGTGTCGGCACCACCATCATGAACTACCAAATTAGGACACGTCAGGCTAAGCAATTGTGCGAATCTTTCAGCTGCAGCCCGAGCGCCATACGCATCTACCCCGCGTTCAAATCGCAGCGATGCTTCAGTTCGCAATCCAAGTCGCGAAACAGACGCCGCTATTCCTAGTGGCTCGAACCATGCAATTTCGAGCGCAATCGTCGTCGTCGTCTCACTAATTTGTGAGCCTGCCCCGCCCATGATTCCGGCTATTCCAACGGCCTCATTTTTTGCATCGCAAATCAACAAATCTCGTGCGCTCAAAGTTCGTGACACATCATCAAGGGTCTCTACTACTTCTCCCTCGTTGGCACTTCGCACAATAAATCCGTCTGCAACTTTTTCAAGGTCATAAGCATGATTGGGTTGATTCATCTCGAGGTTGACCAGGTTGGACACGTCGACAACGTTGTTGATTGACCTCATGCCAGCACGACTCAAACGTTGTGCAATCCATGCCGGAGAATCGGTTACGACAACACCGGACATCACGGTGACATTGAAGCGTGCGCAGCGATCACTGGCGCGAATATCAACAGGTACATCTATCTTCTTCCCCATGGCCACCGCGGAACTTTTTTGCTGTGTTAAAGGAAGTTTCAGATGTGCAGCTAGATCTCGCGCAACCCCCAAATAGCCCGTGCAGTCGGGCCGATTACGGGTCACATCCAGATCAAAAACAACGTCTTGATCGATACCCAATGCGTTAAAGACATCAGTACCCAACTCGAGATGAGGAGGCAGAATCATAATTCCGCTCGCATCTGCAGTAATTCCCAACTCGGTTCCGGAGCACAACATGCCCTCACTATCAATCCCCAGAATTCCACGCTGACCAATAACACGGCCATCAGGCATATTCGTTCCGAGCGTTGCAAGAGGAATGAGGTCGCCTGGTTTCATGTTGAACGCACCGCACCACACATGTTTTTCGACACCATCACCTGCGTCTACATAGACGCGATGCACTTTTGCTGCATCTGGATGGCGCTCGGTCCGCAGTACTTTGGCTACGACAACACCTTTTACTGGGAGTCCCACCTGTTCGACGCTCTCAACAGCAAGCCCGAGCTTGGTGAGGGATGCCGCAATCGCATCTACATCAGATCCGAAATCCGCAAATTCATTGAGCCACGAGTGCAGAATCTTCATGAGAACTGCCTCAGAAAGCGAAGGTCATTGGTGTACATCTCGCGGATGTCTTCGACATTGTGACGCTCTTTGGCCATACGGTCAATACCGAAGCCAAAAGCAAAGCCGGTGTATTCGTCTGGGTTTATGCCGCCTGCTCGTAACACATTTGGATGCACCATCCCACAGCCACCTAGTTCAATCCAGTCACCATTCGGTCGTTTGATATCAAACTCTGCGGATGGCTCGGTGAATGGAAAAAACGATGGTCGAAGTCTGCTTGTAAATTCGCTACCAAAAAATGCCTTAGTGAATGATTCAATAATGCCCGCGAGATGCGCGAATGTAATATCGCGATCGATGACGAGTCCTTCGATTTGATGGAACACAGGCATATGAGTGGCATCAGGTGTATCTCGGCGAAATACTCTGCCCGGCATGATTGCATAAATCGGTGGTTCCCAACTTTGCATCACACGAATCTGTACTGGTGATGTGTGCGTGCGCAACAGCACCGTGTTGGCTTCGTGCTCACTCGAAAACGGCTCAATAAACATGGTGTCAAATTCGCTGCGTGCAGGATGAGTGCGAGGCATGTTGAGAGCTTCAAAATTGTAAAAATCGGTTTCGACTTCTGGACCTTCAGCAATTTGAAAGCCAAGGCCCACGAAGACATCTTCGAGCCTTTGCATCGCCTGAGTCACAATATGGGAATGACCTCGTCGATTAGTCGTTACAAACTCGGTGAGATCTAGCGACTCGCTAGCCACTTGAGCGGCGCGCTCTTGCACCAAAAACTCTTGGGTTCGCTGTTGTAGTGCCACTTCAACTTGCTGGACGCTCTCGTTAATCAACTGGCCTGCAACTTTGCGGGCTTCCGGATCTTGAATCTTGCCGAGTGAAGCTCGCAACGTATTCAGAGCGCTCTTTTTTCCGGAGAGTTCGCTGCCAATTTTCGTCACTGAGGCAGCGTCTGTGGCACTCGCAATTTGGGCTAAAGCGGCCAAACGGGCGCCTTCAACCTGGGTGCCCAGTTCTGATGTTGCGTCACTTGACATACAAGCAACACTTTACTCGTTGGAAG
>JBIIAC010000122.1:0-3964 GCA_044240045.1 Ilumatobacteraceae bacterium | reverse complement strand
GAACGGTGATTGTCTTGTCCGTGTAATGCTGGAACTTGACGGCATCTGCACCGGCTTCAGCAGCTGCATGCACGACTTCCAGCGCGCGCGCCTTACTTCCCCCATGATTGGCAGACAATTCCGCAATGACATAGACGCCGTTATTGCTCATCTAACGACACACCCTTCTCATTAAGAATCTGCTGCAATGCATTTTTACTCAACTTCCATGCATCGTCCGATAACTCAAGTTTAACGATTGCAAGATTGGACTCACCTCGTCGTACAACTTCTGCTTGTGTGGGTAGGGATACAAACCCAACCTGTTTATACAAGCCAATTGCACGAGTGTTCTCGGCAATGGCCTCACACCTGACCATTTCAAGATTTAGGACATCAAAAGCAAAATTCAAGCTCAGCAGGCATGCAGCATGGGCAACTCCAAGACCCTTCATCGACGATTCGCCTAGGTAGATGGCCCATTCACAAGTCTGTTTAACCGAATCAATCTCTCTCAGTACAACAACACCAACTGGTTTTGCATCGACCACAATCTTCCAATACTTGGTTGATTCATTGCTCAACATTTTCTCAAACCACGCCGAGTGCTCCGCTTCTGAGATGACATGATTCGTATACATCCATTCAGAAACCTCTACAGAATTTCTCCACGCAAGCAATATGGCTTTGTCCGCCATCGATACAAGCTCAATCCGAACAATCACTAGTTTGGACCTATCGCTTGGAGCGCCCGAGTGGGCCCGAAATCATCAACCTCATGTCTTGTTGCGATTCTCATTTTTATCAGAGCATCATTTTGCACTGCCAGCAATTTGATCATAGTAGTAACGATTATTTCAATTTTTGGACCATTTCTCAAATCCAACGAAATAGAGATCCCAAGGTTCTCCGAACCCACCGAAGCACTCACTTGATTGTCGGCAACTATGAGTCCGAGTGATGTCGCGCATTGAGGCATCGGGTACCGCATCGTGCGCGCTGCACGAACGCAGCTAGTTCATTCTCACTGCTTACGCAGTGCAATCAATGATTACTTCAGTAGTTCGCGTGTGATCGGGTCACCGATCGCAATATCTCTTGCGGCCGTTGAACCATCAATCGAGGCAAAATCATCTGGCATCAACCCACCGGCCGGACGCACTGAGCGAACATTGGTTGGTGTGATCTTCTCGCCCGCTTTGATATCGGCAACCGCTCGCAACGACCGACGAAATTGTAAGCCACTCATTTCAGATTTTGAGGGACCAAATCGTTCCGATCCACGCGCAAGCGCTACTTCTCGAATATCATGAACAAGCGCCGCAAACTCGTTTGGTTCAAGTGAAAAAGCACCATCTGGACCACCATTTGACCGCTGCAACGTTAGATGCTTTTCGATGATTGTTGCGCCCAATGCAACCGCACCGATTGCGGTCACTGGACTCAGCGTGTGATCTGAAAGTCCAACTGGAATGCTCCATTCGCTCAACATTTTGGGAATAGCAGCAAGATCCATCTCTGCGCTATTCGCTGGATACGTCGAGTTGCAGCGCAAAATCGAAACGCTATGCGCTCCCGATTCTGATGCAGCTCTCACGGCTCGATCAATTTCGTCGATCGTCGACATGCCCGTGGACATAATCATCGGCTTGCCCTTTGATGCCACATATCGGATGAGTGGCAAGTCCACGAGTTCAAACGATGCGATCTTGTACATCGGAATTTTGTACTGTTCCAAAAAATCAACTGCTGTCGTATCAAATGGGCTTGATAGCCAATCCATTCCTAATTTCTGGGCTTCGGCGACTAAGTCTCCCGTCCATTCCCACGGAGTCATGGCTTCCGCATACAAGTCTGAGAGTTGCCTGCCGTCCCAAAGTGTTCCACCCTTCACTTGAAGATCTGGATGATTTCCACGAACAGTAATTGTCTCAGGAGAATAATGCTGAAATTTGATTGCATCAGCGCCAGCACCATGTGCGGCCCGAATGATCTCGAGCGCTAACTCCTTGTCCCCTCGGTGATTGGCCGATAATTCGGCGATGACATAAACAGATCCGTCTCCAGACTCAATGTGTTTAGAGTAATTTGACATATGTAGGAAAGTTTACAGCAATCTATTGCTCCGAACTTTGCTCCCATTTATGCAAGAGTTGGGAAGGTCTTAGTGATGAAAATATTGGTACTTGGACCTCACGCAAATCTCCTTTTGCCAATTCTTGATAGCAGCATGGTTGCGGAATCCAACGATCCAATTGATGTACAGCAGTTAGGCGAAATTGGATGTGATGCGATTATCAGTTTTGGTTACCGTTACAAGATTTCTGATCGCGTTCTCGAACATTTACATGGGAATGCAATCAACTTCCACATTTCTCTTCTACCCTGGAACCGGGGTTCAAACCCAAATTTTTGGAGTTGGCTCGAAAACACACCCAAGGGAGTTTCTGCCCATTGGGTCAGTTCTAACATTGACTACGGCGATTTAGTCTCACGAGCAGAAGTTGAATTTGGACAAGATGAAACCCTCCGATCCAGTTATGACAAACTCATGAAAACAGCAACAAGTTTGGTATCCGACTTCTGGACTAATCATGGTTTCGAAAACGTTCCTCGGCGCCCTCAGCCTGAGGGTGGTTCAACACATAAACAGAGCGACTTTAATGTTTATTCACATATCTTGAATCTCGGCAATGACACATTGTGCTCCAAGATAACGGACTTTGGAAAACAAAATGGACTTTGGTTACTCAAAAACTAAAATTCAGTCTTCAAAATTTCATTTGTAGTTGATATTGATCCAATTGCATTTACTTGGTGTCGTCCACTTCTTTGCATCGAATTCAAGATTGAATCTGCCAGCATCAGTTCTTGAATATGCCAAATTATTTCTTCCATAGAGAACTTGACCCTCAAATCAAATACGACAGAAAATCCAGATTCTTGAGATGCTCTGGCAAGATTCACTTGATTGTCGGCAACTATGAGTCCGATTGATGGCACGCCTAATGCGGCAGCTTCCCAAAGCGACGATCCCGCGGCGAGAATTGCCAGCGATGACGATGAAAGTTCATTGACGTAATCAGCCTGACGAATCACTCGTGCCCGAGGAATCAACTTCACCGATTCTTCAATCTGTTGGCGCTGACTGTTAGCCGGACCAATGGCGACACAAATTTCAATGTCCAAATCTTTTAGTCCATGAACAATTGGCGAAGTCAACTGCAGAAAATCGCTTCCTCCCATTGCAACAAATACTTTTCCCTCAACCGGAACCACTGTCATTTTTGCGGCCTCGCGAACTTCTCGTCGAAGTAGAGCAAATTGAAGTCCAAGCAAAAGCTTTGGGCTGCCGGACAGATGCGCATACATCTCAGAACTTGCATGTGGGTTCTGATTGATTACGACTGATGGTGCAAGTGCCCTTGTCTCGACATTGTCGTCAATCACTACAAAATTGATTGTACGATTTTCAAGAATTTCAAAGAACTCGCGTTCAAACTTGTATCCGTCGACAACAAGCACAGCTCCATTGAGCAAAAGTGTTGCGGATGCGTCAGCAGCCCCAAAAGGTGCGCACTGTAAATCGACAACTGTGATCCCACATTTACGCGCTTCTTCGCGCATTCCTGGTGGAAGTTCAACCGATGCAAGCACGACATCAAAGCCAGCATCGAGCAATGCTTCACCTAGGGAAAGCGATCGCATGACATGACCAACGCCAATAAGACTTGAAGCATCGGCGCGTAAGACTGCAATCTTTCGCTCAACCATGTACCGCGCACCTTAGTGGAAGCACGGTTCCCATTGAATGGGTGCTGAAATTAACTGTTTTGCAGTTTGATTTCGATGTCGACTCCAGCAGGCAACTCAATGCGCTGCAGGCTGTCGATCGTCTTGGCATTTGGCTCGATGATGTCGATCAGACGCTTGTGAATTCGCATTTCAAAATGCTCACGGGAGTCTTTGTCAACGTGCGGCCCAC
>JBIIAC010000084.1:0-4003 GCA_044240045.1 Ilumatobacteraceae bacterium | reverse complement strand
GTGGCAACCTATTACCACTGAGTATTTGTACTCGATCAAATTGTTGGCCGTCCATAAAGTACTGTGACCACGCAGTTGAATTGTTGTAATCAGACGATGTCCAGTAGTAACCCTTATTGAAACCACCTACTGGTGTGTCTTGTCCCCCCACTCGGTTTTGCGCCAGACGGTTGTACGCCAGATCCAATTCATCCTTGGAAGGCAAAAACCAATCGTCCACTCCACTGCAGGCCAAGTCTTCGGCGTACTTTGCTGCATATGTACCGCCACCCAACGCAAGGGTGATGATGCGTGTATTGACCTTGCCCATGCCAACGCCCTTTGCAAGCACTCGCAATTCAGCCGCAGTCTGTCCACTTGATCCCTGATATACAGTCTTTTCATTATTCGCTGGGCGCCATGGAAGTTTGACTCCTTCGCAAGCCTTTGGCGCGATCTCCAAATAGCGACCCCAGTATTCATCCTTGCCTGCGTCGTAAAACACAATGCCACCACCAGGCCCGATATCACCGATATTGCACACTGTGTTTGCGCCACCAGAACTGCACGATGGGTTAGCAGTTGCAGCTGAAACAGATTTGAATGCTGGAGAGGTTTGACCATTTGGAAATGCTGATACTCCGATCACCTGGAAATCAGTTGGTTCGAAACCAGATCCAAGATGCTTAGGGCTTTTTAAGAAGTCTTTGTTGCCTGCAAGTTTTGGAATGATGCCATTTGCATCAGTGAACTGTGTGCCATCTTGAAACAATTGATACCACACAAATGTTGCACTGGCTTGCGACGAAGTCCACATCGGTGCTGCAGCATAATTTAATCGTTTGTCACCAGAAATTTTCCAATAGTTGTACAGAGCATCAAGTTCATTCTTGGATGGAAGAAAAAATCCACCGCTGAAGGCAGTGTTCTTCAATCGCGAATACACCGATGATGGATCAAAAGACATCACAGATGAGTTGTTAGCTCCATGGCCAATTTGTTTCGAGGCGTGCTGTGCATCAGGAGAAGTCAATGCACTGGTGCCCCAAATACCATTGGCAGGAACTGAGTTGGTCTTGGCTTCGAGGAAGCGTCCCCACACTTGCTGCGAACCAGCGTCGTAAAAAACGATGCCGCCGCCTGGGCCAACGTCGCCTACCTTGCAGTTGACACCATCAGCTGTGCAAGTAGCTGCACTGGCATGAGCTGGACCAAAAGCTACGAGCGATCCACACATCACAACACTTAACAAAAATGAAGATATACGACGATTCATTCACAAATTCTATTTCATCCCCATCCAACGACCAATCTTGCTTCGTCGTCCCTGTCGTGTAAGTGGAATGCCAGTTGCACGCGAAATCTTGCGTTTGGCTTTTGTGACACCCAATGCGCGTTTCCATGAGAAGGTAAGTCCTGGTCCGAGTTTCATGGCCTCAACCTATACCCGTCATGTTGCGCGGTGTTCAACACACTGTGCTACATGTGGTTACCCGTAGGTATAAAAAAATTGTCTCACACGTGAGTGTCGGAATTAGGCAGAGCTTGTTTGCCCTGTGATCTAGTCTGTACGGAGCAACGTTGCTGAAAGGAACGGTATGACAATGGCGTCATATAAGACCTACTCAGCACTCGAAGCGGCCGAACTGCGAGTTCGTGAGGCCGGCGAGTGGCTGAATTTGGAAGATGGCTTGATCGAGACGATCGTTACGCCACGACGGATCATTGAAGTGGCGATCCCATTTCGACGTGATGACGGATCACGAGATCAACTCGTTGGTTGGCGTGTACATCACAACACCACTCGCGGCCCAGCTAAAGGTGGCATTCGTTTTCACCACGAAGTAAGTCGTGATGAAGTAGTTGCTCTAGCGATTGGCATGTCACTCAAGACCGCCATTGCCAACTTGCCACTCGGTGGCGCAAAAGGTGGAGTCTGTTTTGATCCAAAGCAATATTCAATTGGTGAAATCGAACGCATCACTCGACGATATATTTCCGAAATAGCATCATTTCTCGGCCCAGATCGCGACGTGCCTGCGCCAGACGTCGGCACCAACGCGCAGATCATGGCTTGGATCATGGACCAATACTCGACTGGTGTCGGTCAATCGACACCGGGTGTCGTTACTGGCAAACCAATTGAACTCGGTGGATCACTCGGTCGCGAATCATCAACTGGTCGCGGTGTTGTAGAGGCTGCCGCACTCATGCTCGGCAAGATGGGTACTTCGCTCACTGGCAAAAAAATTGCAATTCAGGGTTATGGACAAGTGGGTTCATGGGCTGCACGACTCGCATCGGCCCGAGGAGCGCTCATTATTGGACTGTCTGATGTCGGTGGAACAATTCATTCCGACAGCGGACTCGACCTTGCGAAGATTGACAAAGCCATGCGCGAAGGTGCGCGAAGTGTTTGCGACACCGGAGTAGGTGAAGTTGTCGCGCGAGGTATTGCTGGTTCTACAGCGGTGTTTGGACTCGAGTGCGACGTCGTGATGCCATGCGCACTCGGTGAAGCGATTGGCGAAGTAGAGGCAAATGGCATGAAGGCAAAACTTATTGTTGAGGGTGCCAATGGCCCTCTTACCCCAACTGCAGACCTCATTTTGGCCGAAATGGGTGTCATTGTCATCCCAGATGTGTATGCCAACGCGGGTGGCGTTACTTGCTCATATCTCGAGCAATGTCAAAACTTTGCCCACCTCACGTGGGATGAAGACGAAGTAAATGCACGAGTTATCGATTTGATGCGCGCTGCATTCGAACGCTTTTATGCATTCGCTCAAGAAACAAAGTTGCCAAACCGGTTGGCGGCAACAGTTTTGGGCGTCAAGACAATTGCCGACGCTCATCGCATGCGGGGCCTGCACCCTTAAAGGTTTCAGGTACTTGACAGCCAGAGCAACAATTGTGTAACGATCTGAGAAATGACGTCACATTCGCAAACTCGCGTACACATCCCTATCGAACAACACCTTCGAAGGGGCAATACATGTCAAATAGTGCAATCCAGAGAGTCTTTCCGCCAATGAATGATTCGGCAGGAAATGAAGACAACGAATTTGTAACCTATTCCGAATTCAGAGGTTTCGTACTTGAAACCCGCACGGGATTTGTCCACCTTGAGTCAAAGATCGATTGGCTGCAAAGCACAATGGATATTCGCTTTGAAGCCGTGACCGAACGCTTCAATTCAGTCGATAAACGCTTCGACGACTTCACCGACAACATAAACAATCGATTCGATGACCACACATCCAACATCAACAAACGATTTGACGACCACACCGCAAACATCAACAAACGATTTGACGACCACACCGCAAACATCAACAAACGATTTGACGACCACACCGCAAACATCAACAAACGATTTGAAGAATTCACCGCCAACATCAACAAACGCTTCGACGAATTCACCGCCAACATCAATGCACGGTTCGACGATTTAAACAAGCGGTTTGACGACGCGAACGTCAAATCTCATCGAGAATTTGTAGGAATAATGCTTGGGTTTCTCTCGATCAACCTTGTCATCATTGGATCAGTCGTTGGACTGATTGCAAAGACTGGCTAATTATTTAGTGCGCTGTAGCACGGGTGTCGGAGACACCACCGGCGGCCGCAAGTCGTGCGTGTGCACGACGTAGCGCTGATTCAACCGTTGCATCATGCTCGCCGCGCATTGCGTCTTCAGCACGCTGTAGCGCTATCCGCGCACGGTCGATGTTGATGTCTGCAGCAAGTTCGGCAGAGTCAGACAAGATCGTCACATGGTCAGGAGCCACATCAACGAATCCACCGTGAACGGCAAGATCCTGCACCGTGCCGTCACTGAGGTAAATACGAGTGTGGTTCTCGACTAGCGCACCCAAGAATGCAATGTGCCCTGGCAAAAAAGCGATTTCTCCACCATCGAGCGTGCGGGTAATGACCTGACGGGCATCACCTGTAAACAGCACACGCTCAGGTGAAACCACCTGTACGCGAAGAGCACCAGCATCGGCCATGATTAAGCGTT
>JBIIAC010000083.1:0-4087 GCA_044240045.1 Ilumatobacteraceae bacterium | reverse complement strand
GTCTTGACGCGGCCGTCAACCCCTAACCTTGACGTATGAGTCGCCGTGACGAACCTTGGCTGATCCGCACCTATTCGGGGCATTCAACAGCGGAAGCGTCCAATGAGTTGTATCGCACCAACCTCGCCAAGGGCCAGACCGGTCTTTCCATCGCTTTCGACTTGCCAACCCAAACGGGTTACGACCCAGACCACATACTTGCGCGAGGTGAAGTAGGCAAAGTTGGCGTGCCAGTCGTTCACCTAGGCCACATGCGCACACTGATGCAGCAGATTCCTCCCGGCCAGATGAATACATCGATGACCATTAACGCAACAGCCGCATGGTTGCTTGCGTTATACGTCGCCAATGCTGCCGAGCAAGGAACGCCCGCAAACGAGTTACGCGGCACAACGCAAAACGACATTCTCAAAGAGTATTTATCGCGCGGCACATTTATATTTCCTCCAGCACCATCACGCCGCATCATCGTCGACATGATCGCCTGGTGTGCAATCAACGCACCAAAGTGGAACCCGATGAATGTGTGCTCGTATCACTTGCAAGAAGTGGGTGCTACCCCAGTGCAAGAGATTGCATTCTCGCTTGCCAATGCCATCGATATTTTGGATGCAGTGCGTGCAAGCGGCCAGGTATCCGATGATGCATTCCCTCAAGTCTTTGCAAGCATTTCATTTTTTGTCAACGCTGGCATTCGTTTTGTGGAAGAAATGTGCAAGATGCGAGCCTTCACCGAGTTGTGGGACCGCATCGGCAGTGAGCGCTACGGAATCACCGACGAACGTGCTCGACGTTTTCGTTACGGCGTGCAGGTCAATTCATTAGGTCTTACTGAAGCGCAACCAGAAAACAATGTGCAGCGAATCATGCTCGAAATGCTCGCCGTCACTCTCTCCAAGTCAGCTCGTGCGCGCAGTGTGCAGTTGCCAGCGTGGAACGAAGCGCTTGGTCTACCCCGCCCATGGGATCAACAATGGTCGCTGCGCATGCAGCAAGTGCTTGCGTACGAAACCGATTTGCTCGAGTACGAAGACATTTTCACTGGCTCACATGTGGTTGAGGCGCGCACAGCAGAATTGCGCGATGCTGCCTGGGCAGAGTTGCAGGAAATTCTCGATCGAGGCGGCGCATTCGAATCGGTCGATGAACTCAAAGGTCGCCTCGTGTCTTCAATGGCCGATCGCACACGTCGCATCGAATCTGGCGAGCAGGTTGTTGTTGGCGTCAATCGCTTTACCGAATCAACGCCTTCGCCTCTTGATGGTGCAAACAATATTCTCAAAGTTGACCACACTGTCGAACAACAACTTGTTGACGATGTCACCGCATGGCGCAAACAACGAGTTCAGGCAGATGTCCAGCAGGCTCTTGATCAATTACGAAATGCGGCAACCGGCAATGCCAACTTGATGGATGCATCCATTGCCCTGGCCAAAGCGGGCGGCACTACTGGCGAGTGGAGTCAGGTACTACGCGAAGTCTTTGGTGAATACCGTGCGCCAACAGGCGTTGGTGCAGCTGCCGGCCGTCGCACAACCCAACTCGCCGATGTTGCCGAGTTTGTACGCACCATCCCCGGTGGTCCACCAAAGTTTTTGGTTGCCAAGCCCGGTCTTGATGGGCACTCAAGTGGTGCCGAACAAATTGCAGTTGCTGCGCGCGATTCGGGCATGGAAGTGATTTATTCCGGTATTCGTCTCACACCTGCACAAATTGCGGCGTCTGCGCGAGACGAAGACCCGGATGTCATTGGTCTTTCCATATTGTCGGGCTCACATCTACAACTTATTCCTGATGTGTTGTACGAACTCCAAGAACTTGGTATCGATGTTCCGGTAATCCTCGGTGGCATCATCCCCGAAGATGATCGTGACTCGTTGCGCGCAATCGGTATCGCGGCGGTGTACACACCAAAAGATTTTGACATCGCTCGCATCATGCGCGAGATAGCCGAGTTAGTGAACGCGCGACGCAGTTAAGGCTTCATGGTTGTCGATGGCGCAACAGGAATAAAGCCTGTCGCCACTGGCAACTGAATCACATCACCGGCATTCACTTTGTCGGGATTGGTGATGTTGTTGATGCTCATAAGTTCGGCCATGTTGAGATCGAACTTCTTGGAAATGGCAAATAGCGAGTCACCTGGCTCGATTGTGTAGTACACAGGCTCTACATACACAGTTGTTGTAGATGCAGGAATAGTTGTCTCAACTGTTGTTGGCACCACAATCTTTGGTTCGCCACCACCTCGCGAAAGAAGCACCGCGATCACGCCGCTCACTATTGAAATAACGAGGAGCGACCATTGAAGTCGGCCTCGTAAATACATCAATTTCATCGTAGACCTTTGACCTACACAAAGTTTGCCTATCCTGTACCACATGCGAGTGCTGGCGGCTGTCGACAAGTTTCGTGGCACCGCAACAGCAGCACAGGTTGCATCAGCAATTGGACATGCATGTTGGGAATTGGGTGTTGATTGTGTCGAAGCGCCAATCGCAGATGGGGGCGAAGGCACGCTAGATGCACTTGGAGGACCAAACCGCACGACTCGAGTGACCGACCCACTAGGTCGTCCAGTCGAGGCGCAATGGCGCCTTGTAGCCGACACCGCAGTGATCGAAATGGCCCGTGCTTCTGGGCTTTCCCTGGTGGGCGGAGCCAAAAAGAACGATGTGATTGCGGCTTCGACCATCGGTACGGGGCAGCTCATCGATACTGCGCTCAATGATGGAGCGAAACGAATCATTGTTTGCGTTGGCGGTTCTGCAACAGTCGATGGCGGTCTCGGGGCAATTCGCGCGATTGGTACACCTGCCCGACTGAGGGGAACCGAATTTATTGTGGCGTGCGACGTGCGCGCACTATTTGCCGATGCAGCCAGATTGTTTGGTGCACAAAAAGGTGCAACAGCAACACAAATTGAATTTCTTTCTGGACGCCTCGAGCAACTACAGCAGTCGTACTTACGTGAATATGGAATTGACGTATCTCAACTCATTGGCGGCGGTGCAGCTGGCGGACTCGCGGGCGGACTGGGTGCACTTGGTGCAAGCCTTGTGCCGGGCTTTGATGTTGTTGCTGATGAAGTTGGCTTGCATGAACTCGTTGCCCAGTGCGACCTGATCATCACCGGCGAGGGTTATTTAGACAGCGAAAGCTTTGATGGAAAAGTTGTTGGTGGCGTACAGCAACTTGCTCAACAATTCAATAAACCCGTAGTTGTCATCTGTGGTGGCGCTGATCTTGATGCCCAACAGCGCATCGAGTCGTTCAGTTTGATCGAAAATTTTGGAGAAACTGAAGCGTTTTCCCAGCCACTGATGTGCGTCGAAAAAGCGTCCTCCGCGATTGTTGCTCGCTTTATCTGACTACTCTCAGTAACGAACGAGATCAGCCAGCAGGAACTGTGGTTGCTGCATTTGGATCAACAACGACAGGCACGGTTGGCACTGGCGATGCAAGTGGTTTACCTGCAACATCTGTACCCAACAAAATCAGAACGCTTGCTTCACCAAGTTTTCCACCCTCTGTTGGAATCGGTGCGGGCATGATTGCTGTTGCAACACCGCCGAGTTCGGATGCAACTAGGGCAGCCTGGCCTTCGCTACCTGGCAAGTAATACACCACTGTTGCTGTTTGCTTTGGCGTGATTTCGCTCGCGTTCACTGCCGGTTGGACGATGTAGCCGCGACCCTGCAACTCGGTGGTCAACTGGCCGGCACTGCCAGAAACTTTTGAACCATTTGCTACTTGAATTTTGAACGCTGTCAACGGAATAGTTACAGCAACAGTCGTCTCAACAGGAATCGTGTCAGCAACGACCGTTTCTGTGGTTACTGCATCGTCGATAACTGGAGCAGTTGTACTACCACCACGAATATCGCGCAAAATCAGAAAACCGAGCAACACCGCAACGACGGCAACAACAATCGACATTGTTGAATTAATTGAGGAACCTCGTGGCACTGGCTCACGACGGGGGCGACGTTGTTCTTGGCTCATACCAACAACCGTACTTGATGTAGTGGAGCCGAGTGTGGGAATTGAACCCACGACCTACCGCTTACAAGGCGGTTGCTCTGCC
>JBIIAC010000020.1:0-14124 GCA_044240045.1 Ilumatobacteraceae bacterium | reverse complement strand
TCACCTCGATATTGCTGGACCAATGTGGTCGAACTCTGACAGCGGTTGGTTGCAAAAGGGCATGACTGGATACGGAACGCGACTCTTGATTGACGCCGCGCTCAACTTCAAGCGCCCATCCCGCTAAGCCTTTTGGGTGCCGACTTTGATGTCGCGGAATGGCGACTTGGAGTCAATACCAACATCTTTTGGCAACCCGAGCACACGCTCGCCAACAATATTGCGCATCACTTCATCTGAACCACCTGCGATACGCATGCCTGGTGCGCCGAGCAACAACTGACTCCATGCATACGTGCCCCACTCACCAGTGTCGACAACAAGCTTTGCGCCAAGGATGTGAGCAACGAGATCATTCAGACGCTTTTGGTTGTTGACAAGAGCCATCTTGCCAATCGACATCTCGGGTCCTGGCAATTGACCAGCGCGCATTTTGTCTGTAGCACGTTGACTCGTAAAGCCAGCAACACGAGAGTTGATGTAGAGGTCGGCAAGCATGTCGCGCACGATTGGGTCTTGATCTAACTCGTAATGACGGATCATTGCGACGAGGCGAGTATGAATATTGTTTTCGCCAGAGTCGGCTGCACCGATGGATGCGCGCTCGTTCATGAGCGTGGTGAGCGCGACGTTCCAGCCATTGTTGACATCACCGAGACGATGATCGTCTGGGACACGCACTTCGTTGAAGAACACTTCGTTGAAACTTGCTCCGCCTGTCATCTGACGCAGTGGGCGGATCTCGACACCAGGGGCGTGCATGTCGACGATGAAGCCAGTGAGACCTTTATGTTTTGGTAGCGATGCGTCTGTACGGCAGATGATTTCTCCGATGTCGGAAAACTGCGCACCAGATGTCCACACCTTTTGACCAGTAATACGCCATTCGTCTCCATCGCGCTCTGCCTTTGCTTGCACCGATGCGAGGTCGCTGCCAGCGCCAGGCTCGGAAAACAATTGGCAGCCAACGATGTCTGCGCGCCACATTGCTTTGAGGTATTTGGCCTTCGCGAGGTCGGTCGCATGGGCCAAAATTGTTGGCGCAACCATGCCGAGACCAATTTGAAATGCACCAAGCGGGGCTGTGCGGTACTCGCGCTCAACTGCGTTGTATGCACGCTCATGGACTGGCGTTAACCCTGAGCCACCAAACTCTGTTGGTCCAGTGATCCACGCAAAGCCTGCATCGAAACGTTTTGACTGCCAATCTTTTGCTTTTGCGAGCATCTCTGCTTCGGCGTCGCGACTGCGCTCTTCAAACATCGAAACGTTGTCGGTGCCCTCACCCCAAGTGAATTTGGTCTTAACTTGTTTGCGTTCGGCGTTGGCCTCAAGAAACTTGCGTGCTGACGCTGCGAAATCTTCTACGGAAATAGGGCTAGATGTCATAGTCCAAAGATAGTTGGCGCAATATGGTTTGGGCGAAGGCGAGTCAACTAGTCTCTATCCCATGGGCCAACCAGTAGCAGTAGTTCAAAAGCCTTCCGCGACGCCAGGACGGGTTCGTTTCGAGATCAATCGTTCGCTCACAGGCCAAGGCCATGAGCGTTATTCAAGTATCTCCACCGCAACCGGCGTAAGGCCGTCGGATGTGCTTGCACAGCGCTTGTTTGCGACAGGCAAGGTGAGCGCTGTTCACGTCTACTCCAACGTGATCACCGTGGATGTGGCTGATGGAGCCAGCAACGATGGGCTGGCAAAAGTCGTTGAAGATCTCTACCAGTACTGGAAGCCTGGCATGGCACCAAAGTCGACTGAAGAGCTGTTGGCAATGGTGCCAAAAAGCACTGAAACGGTGACTCAGTCAACGACGGATGCAAGCGGTGCACCGTTATCGGCAGCCGCGAGCAAGATCCCAGTACTACTTTTGGTACGAAGTCAGGCTGCACTTGCAAAGGCAAAAGCCAACAAAGTTTGATTTGTTTTCCGTATCGTAAAACTTTGGTCCATTTTTGCACTAAGTTGATTCCTGTGGGTGTCAAAAA
Organism: Ilumatobacteraceae bacterium; assembly: GCA_044240045.1. Taxonomy (GTDB): domain Bacteria; phylum Actinomycetota; class Acidimicrobiia; order Acidimicrobiales; family Ilumatobacteraceae; genus UBA3006. The sequence continues at coordinate 12,139 of JBIIAC010000020.1, read as the reverse complement.
TCTGACTCTTCATGAAGTAGCAGAAATGCTTGGCGTTCACTACATGACTGTGTATCGGTATGTACATGAAGGCCATCTGCCAGCTACCAAAAATGGACATAGTTGGGTTGTGCAAGCAAGTGATGTACGCGATTTTCGGCGTGGGGCTGGCCAAGCAGTTTCGCTTGTTGATGGTGGCAAAAAATCTGCGCCATGGTCTGCCCGAATGCTGGCATTGCTGTTGGATGGCAATGAACGTGGCGTGGTGAAGCTGATGGAATCGGTATTGCGATCTGGAAATGACTTGTATTTTGTGTACCTCGATGTGTTGGTACCAGCGATGAGCGCAATTGGGATGAAGTGGTCTGCGGGCGAAATTGATATTTTTATTGAACATCGTGCATCCGGCATCGCGAGTCGTTCGGCAGCACAAATTGGTGCGCGCTTTTCAAAACGTGGCGTGCACAAAGGAACTGTTTTGATCGGTTCGCCAAAAGGTGAGCATCACGTATTGGGGTCACAGCTACTTGGCGACCTGATCAGCATGGAGGGATGGAAGGTCGACAATCTCGGTGGGGATGTCCCATCTGAATCCTTTGCTTCTGCTGCGGTACAGATTTCAGATGTTGTTGCCGTGTGTATCGCATCGACAATGACGGAAACTCTTCCTGCTATGAGTAAGACAATTTCTAGTATCAAGAAAGCCTCGAACAAATCAATTTTGTGCTTTGTCGGAGGAGCTGCAGTGCTGGACTCGGAGCACGCCGAAAATCTTGGTGCCGATTATTGGGCTGGTGATCCGCGAATGCTGATGCCGTTGCTTCAACAACACGCGATTCGCAACTAAGTACGCGAAATCGCCGCAAAATATTCGCGAAATAGCTGCAAAATAGTCGCCAAATAACTACGAACATATGTTCGCTACAGTGATGGCATGTCTGACTCGCTGCCCGTTGCAAAGGCTTTGCAACCGATAATCCCCGATGGTGTGTTGGTGCGAGGTCGCACGGTGTTGTGCAGCGGCGATGCTGCAATGTCGACAGCATTGCTGGCGGTGAGTGCTGCAACACAAGCTGGTTCTTGGCTGGCCGTTGTTGGTGTGAACGATTTTGGATTGATGTCGGCGTGCGAACAAGGTGTGGCACTGCAGCGCACAGTGTTGGTGACACCAACAGCCAACAAAAAAGATTGGACGAGCACAGTGGCCGCTGTTGCCGATGGCTTTGAAGTGGTGATGCTCGAAGTGCCACGAGAAGTGAGTGAGTCTGATGCGCGGCGTATACAAACCCGGATTCAGGCTCGGCGCAATGTGCTTGTGTTGGTGGAGACATCGCGTAGTGCATCGTTGCGTTCGGTGTTTCAGCCCGACGTGGTGTTGCACACCGTGACTACACAGTGGGACGGCATTGAGCATGGTGCCGGTTATGTGCAGGGTCGACTCATTGACGTAATGGTGAGCGGCAGACGTGTTCCGCGAGCGATGCAGCACGTGTTGCAGCATGTTGGCTAGCAATGGATGAGCAGATCGCAACTCGTGTTGCTGTTATTTCATGCACCGACTGGCAGGCAGTTGCTGCACAGTGTGAACTGTATTCGCGCAAGCAATGGTTCGATGCAGTAGCCGTATTGCACGCACAACGCGTGGTGGCGCGCACTGCGTATGCCGCCAACCAAGGTGTGCAAATAGGTATGCGCCGACGCGAGGCGCAAGCCGTGTGTCCCGAGCTGCACATTGCTACCAACAACCCCGAGCGCGACAGGTTGATGTTTGAGTCGGTGGTGCGAGCAGTAAGCGAGCTTGTTCCGCTCGTTGAAGTAAGTACGCCAGGCGTGATTTTGTTGGCTACACGTGGGCCGTCGAGGTATGTGGGTGGCGATGAAGCATTGGCGCAACGGTTGCACAGCATTACGTGTGATGCGCTTGGGCTTTTGGCCGATGGTCGTCCAATTGCGTTTGGGGTTGGCATTGCAGACGGACGATTGACCGCACTTGTTGCTGCGCATGCAGCAGCCGGTCGGTATGTAGTGGTGGAGCCTGGTGAGAGCGCACGATGTTTGGCGCAATTGCCCGTATCGGTACTTGCCGATTTTGCTGAAATTGATCGCGATGTGGTGTCGTTGTTGCACCGACTTGGTTTGGGCTGTCTCGGTGATCTTGCTGCAATGAAGCCTTCGGATTTGGTCGGACGTTTTGGTCCAGTTGGTTCCGAAGTACATCGATTATCGCGTGGCTGCGACCGACACCCACCGATCACCATCGCGCCACCACCAGAGCGAGCAAGCACTCATCGATTCGAACTCTCGGTAGAAGATGTGAATGTTGTGGTGTCTACTGCACGACAAGTAGCCGACGAGTTGGTGGCGCACTTAAGCAGCCAGGGCGTGAGTTGCGTACGACTTCATATTTGTATGCAGACCGATCACGGAGAACAAAGTGATCGCTTGTGGTATCAGCCCGAAGGATTGACAGCGGCAGCGATGGCAGAACGTGTGCGCTGGCAGATGGAAGCATGGATTGCAACGCGTGGTCTCACAAGTGGTGTAGTGCTCTTGCGGTATTCGCCAGTTGGTTTGCGTGCACGAGAAGGAAGACAACTTGGGTTGTGGGGTGGCAGCACTCAGGCCGATGAATGGGCTGCTCGTGCTGTTGAACGATTGACAACAATGCTCGGAGCCGACGCGGTGCGTGTTGCACAGTGGCGTGGTGGTCGAGACGTGAGTGAGGCGTTTGCGCTCACTCCTGCCGCAGTAGTTGACATGGAACGACGCGCCGAAACAGTGGTGGTGAAAGAAGCAGCATGGAGTGGGGCGTTACCAACCCCCTCACCATCAATTGTGTACGACGAACCATTACTGGCGGTAGTAAATGATGCGAATGGGTGCGTTGTGAGCGTGAGTGGCAGGCACGAGTTGAACGCATCGCCCGCGCAAGTAGTGATTGGTCGACATGTGTACAACGTGGTGTCGTGGGCTGGGCCATGGCCGGTGGAGGAGCGATGGTGGGACCCATTGCGTCAACGCAGAGCAGTGCGAATGCAGATGGTGCTGGCGCGTCACGGCGATGCAAGTGTGCCTACATCTACGCATGCGGTAGTGATGGTGCTTGAACACGGCGAGTGGTGGATGACCGCGCGCTATGGGTGAATACACTCGGTCTGTGCCCACTAACGAGATCGTTGCTCAATTGTGCGCACATTTTGCTGCAGCAACACCGTGCGACGAACACGAACGTGAGTCGATTCAACAATTTTTAGCAATTGCCCCAACACTTGAGTCACCATTTGACGAGCACGCCAACGATACGCATATCACGGGGTCGGCAATAGTCATTGGTAAGCGAGGTGTGGTGTTGCACTTGCACAAACGACTCAACATCTGGTTGCAACCAGGTGGACATATTGAGCAGGGAGAGACACCGGCAGAGGGCGCACTTCGCGAAGCGCGCGAAGAGACCGGACTTAATGTGCGGCACCCTGACGATGGTCCGATGTTGGTGCATCTCGACGTGCACCCCGGTCCGCGCGGGCACACGCACTTGGATGTGCGCTACATAGTGATGGCCGATGATGTTGAACCAGCACCTGGTGCCGATGAGAGTCAGGATGTGGCTTGGTTTAGCTGGGACGACGCAATTGCTATGGCGGATAAGGGTTTGGTGGGTGCTCTGAGAGTGGTACGAACATATGTTCGCTAATATGGCAAGGTGGCAAATGATGTTTCGTATTCGCATGTTCCGTATGCCGAACTGCATTGCCGATCCAATTTTTCCTTTTTGCAAGGTGCTTCGCATCCCGAACAACTTGTAGAGCAAGCAGAGTCATTGGGGTTGGAAGCGCTTGCGCTGACAGATCGAAATGGCTTGTACGGCATCGTGCGTTTTGCCGAAGCAGCGCGAGTGCTTGGGTTGCCGACAGTGTTTGGTGCAGAGCTGCAACTCGATTCTGGAAATCTCGTCATCATCGCTCGTAACCCGCGAGGCTATGCGCACTTGTCGAGCGCAATTAGTGCTGGTCAACTTGCCGGCAGTAAAGAGCATCCAGTGTTTGTGCTCGAACAACTTGGCGAGTTTTCTGTGGGTGATTGGTGGGTGCTAACAGGCGGGCGTGACGGTTCGGTAGTGCGTGCACTTAATGAGCAAGGACCAAGTGCGGCTGAGCGACGAGTACAGCAAATGAAAACAGCGTTTGGTCGTGACAACGTGCTGATGGAGGTGTGGGATCACGGCGACCCACTTGACTCTGCGCGCAATGACGTGCTTGTGCAGATTGCACACCGAAACAACTTGAACAGTGTTGCAACCAACGATGTGTTGTATGCAACCGCAAGGCAGCATCGCTTGGCAACTGCAGTTGCTGCGGTGCGCGAACGCAGCAGTTTGGACGATGTAGATGCAACACTGCCGCCGGCTGCGACGGCTTATGTGCGTAGTGGTGCCGAGCAACATCGGCGTTTTGCGCGTTATCCAGGTGTGGTGCAAAGTGCGGCCGAGATCGGAAAACATTCGGCTTTCGATTTACGACTCGTTGCTCCACGGCTGCCGCCATTTCCATGTCCAAATGGGCTGGATGAAATGTCGTATTTGCGACAGCTCGTGCAGGTTGGTGCCACGCGTAGATACGGCATACGTCCGACTGACACGCATGAAGATTTATCTCTGCGTGCTCGGGCATGGCAAGTAATCGATCACGAGCTAGAGGTCATTGCGACTCTTGGCTTTGCTGGATATTTCTTGGTGGTGTGGGACATCGTGCAGTTCTGTGAACGCTCCAATATTTTTTGTCAGGGGCGTGGCAGTGCAGCCAATTCGGCTGTGTGTTATTCGCTCGACATCACCAGGGCCGATGCGGTGTCGCTGGGTCTGTTGTTCGAGCGGTTTTTGTCGCCCGAACGAGATGGTCCACCCGATATCGATATTGATATCGAAAGCGGCCGGCGTGAAGAAGTAATTCAATATGTGTACCAACGCCACGGTCGACACCATGCGGCACAAGTAGCCAATGTGATTACGTACCGTGCGCGTTCTGCTGTGCGCGACATGTCGCGTGCGCTCGGGTTCGCGCCAGGTCAACAAGATGCATGGAGCAAACAAGTAGATGCGTGGGGTTCGCTTGGAGTCACGGTCAAAAATGATGACCACAACATTCCGGCTGCCGTGCTCGATCTCGCTCGGGAAGTGCAAGATGCACCACGACATTTGGGCATTCACTCTGGCGGCATGGTGATGTGTGATCGCCCCGTGACCGAAGTGTGCCCCGTCGAGTGGGGGCGTATGGAAGGACGCAGTGTGTTGCAATGGGACAAAGACGATTGTGCGGCAGCCGGATTAGTGAAGTTTGATCTGTTGGGACTTGGCATGTTGTCGGCGCTGCACAATGCAATCGACTTGATTGAAGAGTTTCGTGGAGTACGAGTAGATCTAGCGACGATCCCTCAAGAAGATGACGTGTACGCAATGTTGTGTCGAGCCGACACGGTTGGCGTATTTCAGATTGAGTCACGGGCACAGATGGCCACATTGCCAAGGCTTAAGCCACGACGGTTTTACGATCTCGTTGTTGAGGTTGCACTGATTCGACCAGGCCCAATTCAGGGCGGGTCGGTACATCCATACATCCGTCGACGCAATGGTCAAGAACCCATCACGTACTTACATCCATTGCTCGAAAACAGTCTTGGCAAAACATTGGGTGTGCCGTTGTTTCAAGAACAACTGATGCAGATGGCAATTGACGTGGCTGGCTTTACGCCGTCGGAAGCCGACGAGTTGCGTCAAGCGATGGGCTCAAAAAGATCGCAATCGCGAATGCAGCGACTGAGTGAGCGGCTGTATGCAGGAATGGCGGAGCGGGGCATTGTCGGCGATGTTGCCGATTTGATCTTCATGAAGATGTCGGCATTTGCAAGCTATGGGTTTCCCGAAAGTCACTCGGTAAGTTTTGCGTATCTCGTCTATTCCTCTGCCTGGATCAAGCTGCATGAACCGGCAGTATTTTGCGCCGCACTTTTAAATGCACAGCCGATGGGTTTTTGGGCGCCGCACTCGTTGGTGCAAGATGCCAAACGTCATGGCGTTGTGGTGCACAGCGTCGACATCAATGCATCTCGTGCCGATGCAACACTTGAAACATGCGGGGAGTCCACAGGAGGACTCTCAGTGCGCCTTGGCATCGGGTCGGTGCGTGGCTTGAGCGGCGCAGTTGCGCGCGAGATCGAAACAAACCGACCGTTTGCAAATATGGAAGACCTAGTGCGCAAAGTGCCACAACTGCACATTGGGCAACTTGAGGCGCTTGCAACTGCTGGAGCATTTAACGAATCCTTTGGACAGCAGCGTCGAGATGCCTTATGGAGTGCTGGTGCAGTGATTCAGTCACGACCCGATCGATTGCAAGGCGTAACAACCGGCGCAGCTTCACCACAGTTGCCCGGTATGCAGCCAATCGATGAAATGATTGCCGATCTGTGGGCTACTGGGGTTGCGTCAAGCGGTCATCCCACCAAATTTTTGCGAGTTGAACTTGCGCGAATGGGTGTCGCAACAGCAACAGAGTTGCCAGCATGTGGTGCGCGGGGTGAAGAAAAAGTATTGGTTGCAGGCACTGTGACCCACAGGCAGCGACCAGCAACCGCTCAAGGTGTGACGTTTATAAATTTGGAAGACGAGACCGGATTAATCAATGTGGTGTGCTCGCAGGGATGTTGGGTTCGGTATCGCAAGGCAGCACATGGTGCGGGAGCATTGTTGGTGCGTGGCCGTCTCGAGGTGGGGGACGGCGGAGTGATCAACGTAATCGCAGAACACATTGCTCCACTTGCGGTTGGTGCCAAAGTGATGGCGCGCAATTTTCGCTAGGCAATAGAGCCTTACTCGGTAGGTTTTTCGTTTAGCCCGTCATTGAACATGCGGTACGTCTCGTAAATGTCTTTGCACTTGTCGCAGAGTGGTAATTGTTTTGGGTCACGAGATGGAATCCAAACGTGTCCACACAGAGCTTCGAGAGGAGTGCCATAAATACGGGCCTCGAGCACTTTGGACGCAGCATCTTCGCCCGGTTCGGTTTTGACGATGTGGGCCATTGCCGGTTCGCCTGTCAAGGCCTCATGTTCGGTGATTGGCTCGGTGATTGTCGGTCGAGTCTTGAGTGGTGTTGGCGTGCTCACACTTCATACACTAGAGCCATGCCTACGTACGAGTTTCGATGCAAGACATGTGATGCAGTTTTTGAAGAGCGACGCGCCATGTCGCAAGCAAACGATCCTGCGCAGTGCCCGCAAGGCCATGACAACTCGGTGCGATTGCTCAGTGTGTTTGCGTCAGTTGGGGCGACCGCTCCGCAGCAAGCACCTGCACCACGCAGTGGTGGTGGCTGTGGCGGTGGCTGCGCCTGTCATTAACTGACGTCGCGCAAATTAATCACCGAACCGCGAGTGACAACAAGCCAATCAATGAGTTTGAGGCCAGCATGTTGGCACAAGTTTTGAGCGAGTTCCACATACTTTGAATCATTACTTCGATCACAAACGTAAGGTTCGACAGTACAGATACTGAGCGAAGTTGCATCAAGTACCGAAGAGCACAGACCGATGGCGTGATTGACATTGTTTGTGCATGATGCAACTGAATCAAACGACATCAGACCTACTCCGCGAAGTTGGTTGTCGAGCATTAAGACCAACATCTCTTCGCAGAGTGGACGTCGAAGTGCAAGTGAGAAAACTGCGAGTGCGGCATGTGGGCTTGACACTGGGTCGGAGTTTGCTCGTGGAAGGTGGATGGGGGTACGAAGAGTCTGAAGCACAAAGGATCCTTTTCAAAATTGAGTAAAAGCGAGAGTTCGCTGGCAAATTGCAAATAATGGGGAGGTCGAGCGAGACGGTAGAGCGGGGGTGTTGCAACTAGGCAAGCGAGATGTAGATCGCTGCAGCACCAACAAGAATCGGGGTCGCATACTGGACAAACTCTGGGATCTTGATGCGCGATGGCGCAAGTATGACGAAGCCACAGATTGCTCCGGCTAAAGCACCACCGAAGTGTCCACCGATAGAGATGCCAGGTATAGCGAGAGTAAGAAAGATATTGATTCCAAATGTCATACCCAGACCAGTTTTGAATGGATTGACGCCGTGTTGGCGCGTGCCAACAACACCAGCAGCCATGATGCCAAAAACTGCTCCAGATGCTCCGCCAGTAAAGGCGGTTGGGCTCAGAACAAGCGCGCCGGCTGAGCCACCAAGAAGTGACGCGAAATAGATGAGTGCAAACTTGGTGGAACCAATTGTTGGTTCGAGCATTCGACCAAGTTGAAACAGCAACAACATATTCATTGCCACATGGAACAATCCAAAGTGCACAAATCCTGCTGAGACCAATCGGTATAACTCACCGTTGTCGAGAAATACTCGAGACAAAGACATGTTGTACTGAAAGCGACCGACTCCAGAGATTTGGCTCCACACAAACAGTCCGAGATTGATTGCGATGATGGCATTGCTGACAACAAATGGGTTGTTGTTTGGCCTGTAGCTGTTGCGCTGTATTGGCTTTTGTGTTGGAATCTTTCGTGTTAGCGGCTTCCGTGTAATTGCTCGCGGCGGTGGCGGCGGTGGCGGCGTCGGGTTGTGCGACGGTACTTGCGGCGGGGGAAAATTCACGGAGTTAGTGCGGGGCCTTTTCGGCATCGGCACGATTGGATCGATACCAGTCGACTGTTTGGCGCAAGCCATCTTCGAAGTCGGTGTTGCTATGCCAGCCAAGTTCACGTTCGGCGCGACTGGCATCAACTCGTCGTCGAGGCTGGCCATCTGGGCGAGTTGGGTCCCACACCAACGAGCCAGTGAAACCAACAATTCGGGCGATCGTTTCTGCCGTTTCGCGGATGGTGACTTCACGGTTGTTGCCAAGGTTGAGGGGCTCGGCTGTTGTTCGCAATTGTGCTGCGAGCAAAATGGCATCTGCTGCATCATCTGCAAATAAATAGTCTCGACTTGCGGAGCCAGTGCCCCACACCGAGATTTTGTCTTCTCCACGCTCTGTTGCTTCTACGCATTTTTTAATCAATGCTGGAATAACGTGCGAGACAGATTCGTGAAACTTGTCGCCAGGGCCATACAGGTTTGTGGGTATTACAAATGCGAATTGTTGTCCATATTGCTGTTCGTTAACTTGCGCGTGCACGAGCATTGCTTTTTTAGCGATGCCATAGGGAGCGTTGGTTTCTTCTGGGTAGCCGTCCCAGATTGTTTCTTCACGAAATGGGACTGGTGTGAACTTTGGATACGAACAAACGGTGCCAAGTAGAACAGTTTTTTCAACGCCAACTTTGCGTGCGGCTTCAATGGTGAGCGTTCCCATCGTGAGGTTGTCGAGATACAGCTGTGCGGGAGCCACCTGGTTGTATCCAATGCCACCCACGCGTGCAGCCAGATGAATGACGTGACTTGGTTTGTGCTGAGAAAACAATTGCTCGGCCACTCCGACTTGTGTGAGATCGGCTTCAGATTGGCGAGGGGCGACAACATTTGCACCTACTTGTCGCAACTTGGCAACGACTTTTGTGCCAAGAAATCCGTTTCCGCCCGTGACCACAACGGTGCGATTAGCCCAATAAGTAGGCGAAGTTTGCTGTGGGGCAGAACTAGTCATGGGTATGACGATACTTACTTGGCACAATGGAAGGCGTGCGGGTCGCTTACACCCTTGAGCAGTGCTGGCACCGAGTGCCCGGAGGCACGGCCGTTTCAGCCCTTGAGGTGGCGCGGGCCATGACTCATGTGCGACGAGACGTCGAGCTCGTGGGTGTGTCTGGCAAACATCTTGAAGACCCAGAGCTCAACTTTGATCTTTCTATCGATGTAGTCGGATTGCGGGTGTCGGGAGCGTTGTTGTACGAGATGTCTTTACGACTCAACCAGCCAAAAGTTGAACGATCAATGGCGGATATTGATTTGGTGCACAGCACGACAATCATTCCGTTTGCTACGAGCAAGAAAATGGTTGCAACTGTGCACGATCTTGCGTTCTTGCATCATCCCGATTTTTTTACGCGACGCGGCAATGATGTTTTTCGTCGCAGTCTGAAAGTCTTGAAGAAGCGTGCCGATGTTTTGTTGTGTTCTTCGCAGGCCACGGTGAATGATTGCTTGAGCGAAGGTTTTACGCCTGATCGTGTGCGGCACGTAGGGCTTGGTGTACGCAGCGAAGAGGCCTCGCAAATCGACATTGACAACGTTCGGAAAAAGTATTCGTTGCCGTCAGAGTATTTACTGTTTGTCGGCACTCTTGAGCCACGCAAAAATTTGGCTCGACTCGTTGGTGCCCTGCGTGGGCGCAGCGACCTGCCCAGGCTGGTGATTGCTGGTGCAGATGGATGGGGAGATATCGAAGTAACTCATTCGGCAAATGTGCAATTCATCGGGTATGTCGAAGACCAACATCTAGGTGCGCTGTATGCCGGAGCGAGTGTGATGTGTTATCCATCCTTGTGGGAAGGCTTCGGGCTTCCGATTCTTGAGGCGATGGCGCAAGGTACGCCCGTAGTGACGAGTATCGGCACCTCGACGCAGGAGGTTGCGAGCGGAGCAGCCATATTGGTCGACCCGCTTTCGGAAGAAAGTATTAGGAACGGCATCGATGAGGCGTTGCGTGATGCTGACATGTTGGGTCGGCGTGGCCGAGTGCGAGCAGCCGAAGCTACGTGGGAAAAAACGGCGCTGGCTACTGCGCGCATTTACGACGAACTAGTAAATTCGTGATGGTTGCGTTATGAAAATCGCCGTCAATATGTTGTGGTGCGTACCTGGTCGCGTGGGCGGTAGCGAAGAATACTTTGTGCGCCAGCTGGCAGGACTCAACGAAATTGCTGCGCCCTTTGACATCACAGTGTTCGCGCCGCTTGGCTTCAGTAATGCGCATCCGGAAATTGCCCAATCGTTTCGGGTGGTCGAGTCAAGTCATACCTGTGTTCGTAGAGAAGTTCGGGTATTTACCGAAAATACCTGGCTGGCAAAACAGACAATCAACTTCGACTTAGTGCATCACGGCGGCGGCACGATTCCATCTCGTGGCAACAGCAAGACTCTGTTGACTATCCATGATGCCCAATACCTCACATACCCGGAATATTTTGGCGCGGTCAAGCTTGCATATTTGCGCAATCGCGTGCCGTCTGCATTACGTCGGGCGACGGCTGTTGCAACACCGAGTGAGTACGTGCGCAAAACGCTTGTTGACTCATTTGATATTCCTTCAGAAAAAATATGTGTAGTACGCCATGGGGTCGAACCACATATTGGTGAAGGTGCAACTGGTGAAGCTGAACTACGAACAAAATTTGGACTTGGTAGTTCACGGATTTTGTTTATGCCTGCGATCACCCATCCACATAAAAACCACGAGTTTGTCCTACGGATGCTCGCCTCGGCCTGGCAAGACGCTTCGATCAAGTTGGTGATGGCAGGCGGGAGTGGGCTTGGTGAATCGCGAGTGCATGAACTGATCAGCGAACTGGGCTTGGGTGATCGTGCACTACGTATTGGGCGAGTTGACTCGGCCGATAGGGACGGCTTGATAAAGATGTCGGTTGCCCTTGTGTTCCCAAGTTTGTATGAAGGCTTTGGCGCGCCAGTGCTTGAAGCGATGGCACTCGGCACCCCGGTCATTGCGAGTAATTGCGCATCGTTGCCAGAAGTAATTGGTGATGGTGGACTCGTGTTGCCTCTTGAAGAGTCAGCTTGGGCGGGTGCGCTTACTGAAGTACATGCACGACGTGATGAATTAGTTCGTCGTGGTCATGCACGGGCCGCACAATTTACTGCTGCTCATTCGGCACAAGATCTGTGTCGAGCATATGAGTATGCGTTGGGCGCAGCATCATGAGCGTCAAAAAGTTGCGACTTGTTGTGTTGTGTCCGCATTTTGCGCCCGACATGGCACCAACGGGTGCAGTAATGACTCGCATCGTCTACGAGTTGGCAGCGCTTGGACACGAGTTACATGTTGTGACTTCGTTGCCGTGGTACCGCGAACACGCAATCGAGTCTGGTTGGGGTGGAAAGCTGTGGCGAGTTGAAAAAACAAGTTGGGGCTCAATAACGCGGGTGCATCCATTTCCAGGAAAGACAAAACAAAACTTATTGCGCAGAGCATTCGGGTTCGTGTTGT
>JBIIAC010000082.1:0-4235 GCA_044240045.1 Ilumatobacteraceae bacterium | reverse complement strand
TTTCGCCGCAAGCTATGGGTGCGCTTAACTCAGAACAGGTCAAAGAAATGTCGCCTACGGCTGTTGGTGCATTGAAGCCAACTCAAGTTGCGAACATGTCACCTGCTGCCACTGGGGGATTGGAGCCAGAACAGGTCAACAAGATGCAACCAGCTTCGGTTGGTGCGCTTAAGCCAGCGCAGATTAGTGAGATGTCAGCGGATGCTGTTGCTGCGATGACGGCGAAACAGTTGGCAGCTTTGAAATCGACAGCTGCTTCTGGATTTACAGAGGAGCAACTTGCTGAACTCTCTGATGCCCAGAAGGCTGCATTGAAAGCAGAATTCAAAGCGAAATTGACAGTGGCTCAAAAAGATGCGCTTGGCTAAATATTTAATTTAGGCCGAGGCGAATCAACTGATCTTGCGGTGCATCAACGCTGTTGAGCGCTACACGTAGTAACTCCGCAGAGTCTCGTTCTGCCTTGCCGTCAACACGATTTGATTGCTCGGCAGCATCTTCTCGTCGATCGAACAGAAGGTGTTCAAAATCTTTGCCCATTGCCCAGAAAGGCAGTAAGTCGCCTTCTTGGAAAGGCTGACGGATAACAGGAATTGTTGAGCCGGGCATCTTGTCGAGGAATGCACGCTCATCTGGTACTGGTAACCGCAAATTTGGATACTTGGAAATCGGCATTGTGCTCCAACGGTTGGACCACATCGAGAGTGGGGCATTACCGCCAACTGGTCCACGGGTGTAGCGCCATTGGTCCGTAACGAGTTGTACTTCACGGCCCCATACTCCAGTGAGCAACCAATCTCGCACAGATTTTGTGGCACCCTTGATGAGGGGAACGAGTGAAGAGCCATGGGTGCGGTGATTGATGGTTGCACCAAACACGTCGGCAAGTGTGGCGTGAATATCGGTAGATGTTGTGAGCGCGTCGATGCTGGTCGGTGCTGCGCCCGGCCAAGCAACAATGAGTGGAATGTGTCCAAGCGGTTTGTGCACAGGGACTGATGGTTTACCCCACACGTCGCGACCCTTTTCGTCAACATCTCCAAGGTAATGACCGTGATCTGTGCACAGAATTACTGCAGTGTCTGCCCAAGCATTAGTGGTGTCAAGCGCGTCAAGCACTTTGCCAAGCCAGTGGTCGATCATCGAAAGTTTTGATCCGTATTGCGATCGAATTTGGTGTGCTTCACGGTTTGTGATTACGCCATCGGCTTGAGCATTGACGGCATACGGCGGCCAAATCATGTGCTGGCCTTCCCAAGTGTCGTCGTATCGCATCGCCCATTCTTCTGGCGTGTCAAACGGTTCGTGTGGGTCAAACTCATCAACAAACAACATGAAGCGTTCACCGTTTGCCCGGTGATGCGGAGAATCCTCAATCAACCACTTAGTTGCGGCCTGCATGGTGCGAGGACCTGGGTAGTCATCTTCACCCTTGAACCATCCCCGCGATGTGTCGTAGTGCGTGTGACCTCTACCGAATGTTGGTGCACCAATCCAACTCGCATCGGGTCGTGTTTTCCATGCGTCGCTCTCATGACCACGCTCATACGACCACGCGGTGAAGTCGGTGTGAAAATTCTCTCCACCAACTTCAAACAGGTGGGGGTGATCGGTGATCAAATTGGTAATGACGCCAGCGCGTCGCAGTGCGACCGTTATTGCTTCTTCCCAGATTTCAATTGAGCCCCATGGTTTCCATAAAAAATCCCATGCTCCAACCAAGATGTCGTGGCGCGCGGGTATGCATGGAAGCGAACCGGTGTGATGATTGGTGAACTTGAGTGAGCGTGCTGCCAGACGATCGATGTTTGGGGTGTCAAACAACATGCCACCGTATGCGCCGAGCTCGTGGCGATTAAGACTGTCGAGCAACAACACGATCACGTTTTTGGGCTGCTGCACTACCTGCATGTTCATTGCAAAACCGCTGGCGGCTGTGATCGCGTTTCATGCACACCGAGATAGACAAGGGCGCCGACTACAAAAACTGCGCCAACGCCTTGCTGCACACTAAACACCTCATTAAGGAACAGAATTCCTGCAGCAATATTCAGCACTGGTTCGACAGTGTTGACTACCGAGGTGGTGTTTGGTCCAAGGATCTTAAGGCCGGCGAACAGAGTCGAAGTGCTCAGTACGGTCGCGAAAATGGCAAGAGCTCCAATCCAGACCCAACCTGAGGTCTGGTCAGGAAAGAGTACAGGCGTGGAGGACGGAGCAAGCAACCAGTACAGCCAAAATGCTGTGGCAGCTCCGGTCATCACAAAAGTTACACCGGTGTAGAGATCGGTTTTCTTGAATGCACGCGAACCGCTGAGTGTGTAAAACGTGTATGACAGTGATGACAAAAGGATCAAAACAACGCCTTTGGTCGTTGCGTTGCCTGGTTGACCGACAGTGATGGCAACACCAATCATTGCTGAAATGAGAGAAAAAATCGTTTGGCGCTTTGGCTTCGTCTTGAACAATGCCCAACCGATGAGCACAACAAATACTGGGTAGATATACCAAATGACAATGGAAACGCCACTGGACATGTTTTCAATTGCGGTGAAATAAAAGAACGCTGCTCCGGAGTATCCAAACGCTCCGAGCAAAAAAAGCTGAAGCATCAAGCGAGGTTGTGGCCAGACTCGTTGACCACTAGAAAACTGGCGTATGAGAAACATCAGCACCGCTGCAACGGTGAACCTCACAATGAGAACGCCAACCGTGTTTGCTCCGCTTTCATATGAGCGTTTAGAGAATGTGGGTGCCATTGAGAAACCCAGGCTGGAGAGAAAAACCAATGCAAAGCCGAGTAAGCGCTGGTTCTTGAGCATGACTCAAATCTAGTTGCGATGGGACGCGCGATGAGATCCGAGATGGTTGGCAAGAGTAAATTGGTGACGACAGAGGAGATCAAATGGCTCAGGAACTATGGCGTAAATCGGCTCTCGAATTAGCAGCTGATATTCGGACAAAAAAGGTATCTAGCCGAGAGGTCGTTGACGCTCACCTCGAGCGCATCGCGCAAGTCAATGGTCATGTCAATGCTGTTGTGCGAGTGCTTGCTGATGAAGCCCGTGCAGGCGCAGACGCTGCTGATGCTGCTCTTGCAGCAGGCAAGCCACTTGGGGTATTTCATGGAGTGCCATTTACGATCAAAGAGAACATTGATGTGGTCGGATATCCGACGACACAAGGTATTCCTGCACTTGCCCAGGCGATTCCCACGCTCAACGCACCTGCGGTAGACCGCATGCTTGGGGCTGGTGCAATCCCGATTGGTCGCACAAACCTTCCCGACTTGGGCTTGCGCATTCACACCGATTCGGCACTGTACGGTCGCACAAAAAACCCATGGAAATCAGATCGAACTGCTGGTGGCTCGAGCGGTGGCGAAGGGGCTGCACTCGCAAGTGGCATGTCACCAATTGGACTCGGCAACGACATTGGTGGCTCGCTGCGCAACCCCGCGCATTGCTGTGGCATTGCAGCAATCAAGCCTTCCACTGGAGTTATTCCGGATGCGAATCAATTCCCGATCGAAGATATTGGCTTGAGCTCGCAGCTCATGCTTAACCAGGGTGTGATGGCTCGGCGTATTGCAGATGTGCGAGCAGGATTTATGGTTGTCGCTGGAGAGCACCCACGCGATCCGATCAGTGTGCCTGCAGTACTCACCGACTTGCAGCCTGGACAAAAGTTGCGCATTGCTGTGATGGCAACGCCGCCGGGTGGAAGCACACATGCAGGGGTTGTCGACGTGGTGCGCAAAGCAGGAGATGCATTATCGAACGCTGGACATGACGTGGTTGAAATCAATCCGCCAGATTTTGAACTTGCATGCGAAGTGTGGAAGACGCAGCTCTATGGAGAATATGAGTTGCAACGCCCATTGCTTGAAATGGTGATGGGAGAGGGTGGTCGAAAGTTTGTTGATTTCACTACGCTCAATCGCGCAAAAGTAGATCTTGCAGTATGGGCAAATGCGCAATTACAACGCAATGGACTTGGCCGTCGCTGGAACTTGTGGTTTCAGGAATACCCAGTGTTGCTCTCGCCAACGTGGACTCAGCCACCATTTGTATTTGACTTTGATATTGAGAATGAAGTCAATGCGCTTGCAACTGTTGAGTTGATGCGACCTGTGTTGCCAGCAAATTTGCTTGGACTTCCTGCAGTGGTGGTGCCGGGCGGAATGGCCGACTCGCTTCCAGTTGGAGTGCAGGTGATTGGTGCTCGTTACACCG
>JBIIAC010000081.1:0-4242 GCA_044240045.1 Ilumatobacteraceae bacterium | reverse complement strand
GCGGCGGACCGATGACATTGGGTGGGGAAAGTGTCTCGCCGTTAAACATCCCCGATTGGAGAGGTTTTAGTTTGCTCTCTGCTATCGAAAGTGCAACAGGACTAAAGACATACATTGCTAATGATGCTCAAGCTTTAGTGCTTGGAGAAGTGTGGTGTGGGAGTGCAGTAGGAATTTCGGATGTGATTGGAATGGTGGTATCGACAGGAGTCGGTGGAGGCATCGTTTCAAACAGCAAACTTGTGACTGGACATCTTGGTAACGCAGGACATATCGGTCACGTCATTGTTGAGCCCAATGGCAGGTTGTGCGAGTGTGGGGCATACGGATGTTTAGAGGCACATGTTTCCGGCAGGTCGATTGAAGCGATGACCGGAAAATCAAGCGAGTATGCCACGAATGAGGTCAAGATCGAGGCGGGGAAACTAGTTGGGCGAGCACTCGCGTCGGTGGGTGCGCTCATGGATTTGCAACTCTGTGTAATTGGGGGTTCAGTTGCCCTGGGATTTGGCGCTCCATTTTTTCAAGCCGTCCAGAGCGAACTTGACCGGTCGGCGCGCCTTGAATTTATTCGTGGAATGAAGGTACTGCCCGTTGGTCTGGGCGACGCAGCACCATTGATTGGCGCTGCGAGTCTGGCCAGGTCTTCGTACTAGCGTAAAGACTCATGAACCCGACATACAGCGCAGCGGCGGAAGAGTATCGCGAAAAAGTACAGGCCTTTTTGGCCGAGAAGTTGCCTCCAAATTGGAAGGGCATTGGCGCACTGACAGGCGAGGCGCTGGATCACTTCATTACCGAATGGCGCGTGACTTTGTTTTCGTCCGGATACCTCGCTCCTGGCTGGCCAGTCGAGTTTGGTGGCGGTGGTTTGTCAGAACTTGAACAAGTGATCATCGCCGAAGAGTTTGCTCGTGCTGGTGTGCCAACCGGAGGACACAACGACGTGTTCAGCATTCAAATGCTCGGCAATACGTTGTTGCTGTTTGGTACCGAAGAGCAAAAGCGTCATTACTTGCCTCGCTTGCTCGCGGGCGAAGATACATGGTGTCAGGGTTACAGCGAACCAAACGCAGGAAGCGATTTATCGAACGTTGGTTTGCGCGCAGAGTTGGACGGCGATCAATGGGTATTGAACGGACAAAAGATTTGGACTTCAGCCGGTCATCTTGCCGATCATATTTTTACTCTTGCACGAACAGACCCCGATGCGCCAAAGCATAAAGGGATCTCATTTTTGCTCGTAGATATGAGACAACCCGGGATTGAAGTGCGCCCAATCAAGATGCTCTCGGGTGAGAGCGAATTTAACGAAGTGTTTTATACCGATGCTGTAGTACCAAAAGAAAATGTGGTTGGCGGCGTAAACAACGGTTGGGCAGTTGCTATGGGACTGCTTGGTTTTGAGCGCGGCGCTGCAGCGTCAATTGCTCCAATTGCGTTTGAGGCTGAGTTCGACCGCTTGTTGCAGCTTGCAAAAGATCGCGGTGTCAGCAATGACCCGCGTATCCGCCAAAAGTTGGCATGGTGTTACTCCAAGGTGCAAGTGATGCGCTACCTAGGTATGCGCACGTTGACAAAGTTTTTGGCCGGACATCATCCAGGTCCCGACGGTGCAATCTTCAAGTTGTATTGGAGCGAGTATCACAAGATCGTTACTGAATTGGGCGTAGATCTTTTAGGGATGGATGCAATGGTCCCAACTGGCCGTAAGCCTTCGAGTGCGTTCTCGACCGACGATGCTGGTGCGCCAAATGATTCAATGAGTTGGACAATGACATTCTTGAATGCTCGTGCAGGAACCATCTATGCGGGTTCGTCGCAGGTGCAACGCAACATCATCGGCGAAATGGTGTTGGGTCTACCCAAGGAACCAAAGCCAGGCTGATCTGATGTTGGCTCTCCGCACGTATCTGAAACTGATTGGTGTTGTCGTTATGCGACCTAGTTTGTGGATGACGGCGCTTCGTTCGGCCAAGCGGTTAGTGCCACGACAGTGGTGGCGTAATGGTTCGCATCTGCCGGTACCTTCGCGTGCATATATCGATTTTCGATTGACAACTCAGTATGGATATGGCGTTGACCAACCAGAGATTGCCGACATCATCGATTATTTGGAGTGGTCAAAAGATTGGCACAGTACCGGAACGTCGATGCGTCGACGACTCTTCAAGGCATAACTGATGCGAAGCGCGCTGGTATTGAATGCAACATACGAGCCGCTGAGTGTTGTGTCAGCGCGACGCGCTGTGTGTTTGGTGCTTTCGGACAAAGCCGAAATAATTGAAGACGATGGAACGGAAGTTCATTCGGAAACGATGAGCATTCCTGGACCGCTCGTGATTCGACTGCGATACATGGTCAAGGTTCCGTATCACCGTCGCACAGCACTTTCTCGCCGTGCGGTGTTTGCACGAGATGATCACCGCTGTCAGTACTGCGGGGGAGTTGCAGATTCGATTGACCATGTCATGCCACGCTCGCGTGGCGGAATGCATATTTGGGAAAACGTGACAGCTGCATGTCGACCTTGCAATTTGCGAAAGCGGGACAGAACTCCGGAAGAAGCTGGAATGCTGCTTGAGTCGCAGCCTCTTGCCCCGCGCGAATTGGCGTGGATCACTGTGTCGGTTGGACGTGTGCCCGACGAGTGGAAACAGTATCTTGCCGCTGCATCCTGAATCGACATGGCGTGTGCACAATGTGCGCACATCTGCAAGTGAGCAACATGGGCGTGATCTTCCAGCAGAACGAAGTGTTTGGAATGTGGATGTCAGTGTTCCAGCGGTCGTGTTGGGCTCCCGACAAATAGAAACCGAACTCAATATCGATGCGTGTGCGAAAGCGAACGTAGAAATAGTGCGGCGACGAAGCGGCGGTGGGATGGTGTTTCTTTCGCCTGGCAAGCAGGTCTGGTTAGACGTGGTGATACCCAAAAATGATCGACTCTGGATAGATGATGTTGGAAAAGCTTCATGGTGGTTGGGCGAAGTCTGGTTGGCTGCAATCAAATCACTTGCGCCAACAAATGCATTGCAGACATACGTACATCGCGAAAATCTCGTAACGGGCGAACATGGCGACCTCGTGTGTTTTTCTGGTGTTGGACCGGGCGAAGTGATGAGCATCGATGCTGAGGGAGAGCGCTCGAAAATGGTTGGCATCAGCCAGCGGCGCACCCAAGATGCCGCACGGTTTCAGTGCACGATGTATTTGGAGTGGGACACAGAGTCGTCGCGGCAGTTTTGCCAATTACTCAGCGATCCAAATAGTGTGCGCGATCGGATTGCGGCAAATCTTGAACAAAGTGTGATGCCCTTAAACCAGATCGTTGCCGGGGTTTCGGCATCCGATGTACTGGCTGCCTTTACGGCGCAAATAGCTCGCGTCTAGCGCACACCAAATAACCCCTGCAAGCAGGTTCTCTGGCGATTTTCTGTAACCCAGCTCTGGCTTCGCTATGTCCTTGGGTGGCCGTGTTTGGCCCCGAGGGATAGTCCACAAATAAAGTGGAGAAAAGTGGGGGATAATGCTTGTAAGTGGGGGAAAGTGGGGATAGTCTCTTGTCACTTGGTTGGGGCGATGGCCCAAACCCAGTGGCAGCAAGGAAATACGTAAACGGCAGCGGAGGCCACAGTGTTTGTAGGGGTGCATGAGCGTCAGTTGGACCCAAAGGGTCGGCTTGGATTGCCTGCTTCGTTTCGTCCCCGTTTGGAACCCCGGTGCTACCTCTCTATTGGTCGCGATAAGTGCGTCGACATTTTGACGGCAGAGGCATTTGAGGCAGTTGCCAAAGATGCTGTGGAGAAGGTGCGATCCGGAGAGATGGATCGCAATCAGCAGCGCGCGCTTGCGAGCAACACATTTGAAGTCGTTGTCGATGCTCAAGGTCGAATCAACATCGATGAAATTTTGCGCGAATATGCCGGGCTCACTCTCAATTCGCGAGTCGTTGTGAGCGGTTCATTTGACCGCGCCGAAATTTGGGATCCAACGCGCCATCAACGCATCAGCGATGAAGGCCTGCAGCAAATTGCCGGCACTGGTCAATAGAGAGATCGACGAAGGGAGACAGGTCACGAACCAACGCAACGTGTAGCAAGTTCGGGACCACTTCAAAAGGTTTCGCTCTTCAGCAGTCTTCCGGTGAGCAAGGTAGACAGCATCAACTCCGCCCGCTTCTATCTCGTACGCGCGGGGAGACATCCCGGCGGCACCGCGAGCCGGGGGACTGCTGAAGAG
>JBIIAC010000080.1:0-4293 GCA_044240045.1 Ilumatobacteraceae bacterium | reverse complement strand
GGCCGGCAGTGCGCGCAGAGCTGCAACGCGAGCCAGATGTTGCTGCGCTCTACAGGCACCTCAAAGCATTAGATCCGGTTGCAGCAAAAAACATTGAGCGCAGCAATCGTCGACGCATTGAGCGTGCTCTCGAAGTATGTATCGGCAGTGGCAAACCATTTAGTGACAATGCTCCAGGCACTGGCGCATACCCCGACAACGGTGTGGTGCAAATTGGTTTGCTCTGGCCGCGCGAAGTGCTCGTTAAGCGTGTCGAGTCGCGTGTAAGGGCGATGTTGCAACGAGGTTTCTTGGAAGAGGTAGCGCAGCTACGCAAAGACGGTGCAATGTCACAGACTGCTCGTCAGGCACTTGGCTACGCAGAACTCAACCGACACCTCGACGGTAGATGCACGCTCGATCAGGCAGTAGGCGACATTGTTATCCATACGCGCCAATTTGCGGTACGCCAAGAACGCTGGTTTCGTCGTGATCCGCGAATTCGTTGGGTACACATTGAGAAGGATCCTGTGTCCGAAATTGCTCCAATATTGGCCGAGCACTTGCGCTAGAACGTAGTGAGCATGTCGAGTCAAAATTCATCAATCAATGTTTCTGTAACCAAGCACAACGGTTTGGGTAATGACTTTTTGGTGCTCGACCAACGTGAGACAAGTGCGCTGAACAACGCTCAGGTGATCGCAATTGATTGGCCAAACGTTGCACGCAATTGGTGCAATCGAAATACGGGCGTTGGCGCTGATGGTTTGTTGTTGCTTGGTCGGATCGATGCAAACACGCTCACCATGCGCTTGTATAACTCTGATGGCTCGCTTGCCGAAATGAGCGGCAACGGTATTCGATGCTTGGCGCAGGCTGCGTACATGGCAGACGGATCGACCAAAGAGGTTGTGTATGCAGTTGCAACCGATTCGGGCGAGCGACGTGTTGTTGTGACGCCACGCGCCAACGACGCCCAAACGGTTGATGCGAGCGTAGATATGGGTCCAATCGGCCCGCTTGGTGAGCCAACGGGTTGGGCGACTCTCGAATGCGACCCGATGCGACCGGTGATGCATATTTCTGTAGGTAATCCTCACTCGGTGGTTGGTGTGGAAGATGTTTCGATTGTGCCGCTCAAAGAGTTGGGCGAAAAAGTTCCTCAAATCAATTTAGAAATTATCGAACCCGGTCCAGAAGTGAACGCCATCACCATGCGAGTGCACGAGCGTGGTGCTGGCATCACACAAGCATGCGGCACGGGTGCTTGCGCGAGTGCGTGGGCTGCGGTGCAGTGGGGACTTGTGCCTGCAAGCGCGAGCGAAGTGATTGTGCATATGGATGGTGGAGATGTGAAAGTGAGTGTCAATCAACCCAAAGCGGGCAGCGTGACTCTCATTGGTCCTGCGCAATTCATGTCGACGCATGTAGTTGAGATCTCATTGTGAGTAACCCGTACCAGCAGGCGCTTGGGCGCACGCTGATCGATCGCACAATTCGCGAACGCATCGTCTTGGTCGGCGTGATTTTCGATGGTCATGATGAAAACGAAACCGAAGAGAGTCTCGACGAGTTGGCTCAGCTCATCGACACTGCTGGCGCCGTTGAAGTTGCGCGCATGACACAGCGTCGTGATTCACCTGACTCCACATATTTTATTGGCAAAGGTAAAGCACAAGAACTCAAAGAACTCTGTTTGGCAGTTGACTCTGACACTGTCGTGTTTGACAACGAACTCACGCCGGGGCAGCAGTACAACCTCGAAAAATTGTTGGGTCGCACTGCAATTGATCGCACAGCAGTGATTCTCGACATCTTCGCGCAAAATGCACACACGCTCGAAGGCAAAGCCCAAGTTGAGTTGGCACTTTT
This sequence comes from Ilumatobacteraceae bacterium, assembly GCA_044240045.1. Classification (GTDB taxonomy): domain Bacteria; phylum Actinomycetota; class Acidimicrobiia; order Acidimicrobiales; family Ilumatobacteraceae; genus UBA3006. Next base: position 2,442 of record JBIIAC010000080.1, on the reverse strand, counting down.
GCGATACAAACTTCCACGATTGCGTCGTGGTATTTCTGAGGCCATGTCACAACAAGGTGCAGGCATCGGATCTCGTGGTCCGGGTGAAACAAAACTCGAAGTCGATCGTCGTCGCATTCAAGACAAGATCGCAAAACTCTCTCGCGACTTAGTGGACCTTGCAAATAATCGCCGTGAGCAGGCAAAGGGTCGTTCGCGAAGCGGGCTTGGTGCAGTTGCAATTGTCGGATACACCAACGCAGGCAAGTCAACGCTGCTCAACCACCTCACCGACGCAGGTGTATTGGTTGAGAACCGATTGTTTGCCACACTCGATCCGACTACACGTCGACTTGCACTACCTGGTGGTGAGCCGGTACTCGTGAGCGACACAGTTGGTTTTGTGCGTCGCCTGCCGCACGGCTTAGTCGAATCATTTAAGAGCACGCTCGAAGTTGCTGTGCTTGGAGACCTTCTCATCCACGTTGTCGACTCGACAGCGGTTGACCCAGCGGGGCAGATCTTGGCAGTGCGCGAGGTGCTGACCGATATTGGTGCGGGCGACGTGCCAGAACTGTTGGTATTCAATAAAGCCGACATGGCGCCCGACGTTGCTGAGCAGATGGTGGCGAGTCATTCAGGCTCAGTTGCTATCTCTGCAGTAACTGGCGCGGGAATTGACGATTTATTGCGTACTATCGGTGATCGCATGCGGGCCATTTCCGTGGTGGTGGAATTACTTATTCCATACGACCGTGGAGACATCGTGGCTTCGGTGCATCGAGAAGGAGAAGTGGTGTCAACAGCAAACGAAGAAAACGGCATGCGTATTCGTGCGCGATTAGGCGATGCATCGACCGGCCGCTTGTCGCAATTTGTTGTTGATCAATCAGATGATCGAACGGTGACTGCATCATGACAAACAACTCTGAGGGCTTTGTTCCACCTCCATACCCATACGACCGTCTCGATGCGTTTAAGACCGTTGCTGCAAAGCATGCAGGGGGGATTATCGATCTGTCGGTTGGCGACCCATGTGACCCGCCGAGTGCGGCGGTTATTGCCGCTCTTTCGACGTCCAATCTTGAGCGTGGTTACCCACCATCCATCGGAATTGAGCCATTGCGCAGCGCCATACATGCATGGATGCAACGCAAGTTTGATATTGATATTCCGTTGTCGCAAATAGCGGCGTGCGTTGGCAGCAAAGAATTCGTAGTGACAACACCGCAGTGGATGAAATTGCGCACACCGTCCCGCGACACCGTGTTGTTTCCTGCGGTGAGCTATCCAAGTTATGCAATGGGCGCGACGCTGTCAGGTTGTAGGCCAGTGGCTGTGCCGATGACCGAATCGGGTGGCATCGACCTCACGAAGATCAGTGCTGACGATGCAAAGCGCGCTCTCATGATCTGGATGAACTCGCCAAGTAACCCAACTGGCGCACTTGATGACATGGGCGCAGTCGTGGCATGGGGTCGCAAACACGACGTGCCTGTTTTTAGCGATGAGTGTTACGTCGAGTTCACATGGCAGGGCAAGTCGCGAACGGCTCTCGAATACGGCACGGAGGGCGTCGTTGTGTTGCATTCACTTTCCAAACGCTCAAACCTCGCCGGTTTACGTGTTGCGTTTTACGCAGGTGACGCCGACATCGTGCATTACCTCAAAGAGGTGCGCAAGCATGCGGGTTTGATGGTGCCAGGGCCGGCACAAGCCGCAGGTGTTGTGGCGCTCAACGATGATGCGAGTGTAAAAACGCAGGCCAGTGTGTATCGAAAGCGCCTCGAGCGCACGGCAGAGGTGTTGAGCAAATGGTCTGGCCGCAGTATCGATTTACCTGCAGGTGGTTTTTATCTATGGTTCGATGCAACTGACGGCTGGGAATTTGCCGAACGTCTCGCAACCGAGGGTGGGGCGCTTGTAAGCCCTGGCGATTTTTATGGTGCTGGTGGATCAAACAATGTTCGAGTCGCGGTTGTGCAACCCGATGAGCGCATTGAGTTGATGGCCCAACGCCTCGGCGTTAGTTGAAATCAAAGTTCATCACTGCTTAAACTTATTTCGTGGCAGCAAAGATCACGGGTCCGGCGTCTTACTTTCCATCAATCGAAAAGAAGTACGGTAAGCCAATTACGCATTGGATGAAGGAACTAAAAATGGTTTCCAAACTGACGCACATGGAACAAGTGGCGTATCTCAAAACCAAATTTGTGATGGGTCACGGTCATGCCAACGCAATCATGGCTGTGTTTAGAGAAGAGAATGGTCTATAAACGACGGATTGCGGCGAAGTTGGAGTGATTGGTTGGGGTTTGATGGGCTCTGGTATAGCAGAGGTTTATGCGGGAAATCCTAATTAAATGAGTATTTTCTCCAAATTAAAGACTAGCGGTACCTTTTAGGGTATTATCAGATTCAAGGTGCTCGTGCTGCTTATCTTGCGATAAGTGAGGGTCTCGA
>JBIIAC010000125.1:0-4311 GCA_044240045.1 Ilumatobacteraceae bacterium | reverse complement strand
ATCTCTCGCTGTATGCGAAATGGTCTGCGAACACATTGACGGTCACTACTGATGAGCAGGGTGGTACTGCGATTGGTAACGCTTCGACGACTACTGGTGCGTCGATGTCGTCGCCTGGTACGCCAACCCGAACGGGCTACACATTCACCGGTTGGTTTATGGGTGCAAGCGGTGGTGCGGCAATTTCGTTTCCGTATGCCCATAGTCAGACGTCGAGCTTCACGTTGTATGCGCAGTGGTCTGCAAACGCATTGACGGTCACTACTGATGAGCAGGGTGGTACTGCGATTGGTAACGCTTCGACGACTACTGGTGCGTCAATGTCGTCGCCTGGTACGCCAACACTTGAGGGTTACACGTTTGCTGGTTGGTTTGTTTCGGCTAGCGGTGGGGCAGCGATTTCGTTTCCATACACACATGGCCAAACATCGAGTTTCACGTTGTATGCACATTGGACTGCAGATTCGCTGGTAATCACGTATGACTCACAGGGCGGTAGTGCGGTAACTGCTGGTTCGACGTCGACTGGCGGTTTAATCAGTTCACCTGGCACACCGACACGATCTGGTTACGCGTTTACTGGTTGGTTCGTTGCATCAACTGGTGGGGCACCTATTTCGTTTCCCTACGCACATGGCCAAACTGCAAGTTTCACTCTGTATGCACATTGGTCTGCAGATTCGCTGGATATCACGTATGACTCACAGGGTGGTAGCACGGTAACCGCTGGCTCAACGACGACTGGTAGTTCAATAGCTGCCTCGCCAGGCACTCCAACACGTTCGGGTTATACGTTCGTCGGTTGGTTTGCGGGTGCAAGTGGTGGGGCTGCAATTTCGTTTCCGTACACGCATAGTCAGACATCAAGTTTCACTGTGTATGCACAATGGACAGCCAATTCGCTGACGGTTACGTATGACTCGCAAGGTGGCAGCTCTATAACTGTTGGTTCGACTTCGACTGGAAGTTCAATCGCCGCCTCACCGGGTACGCCGACTCGCACGGGTTACGCATTCACCGGTTGGTTTGTTGCTTCAACTAGTGGGGCTGCACTTTCGTTTCCGTACATGCATGGCCAGACATCAAGTTTCACCCTGTATGCACAGTGGACTGCGAACTCGTTGACGATTACATTTGACTCGCAGGGCGGTAGTGCAATAACTGCTGGGTCGACTTCGACTGGTGGTTCAATTACGGCGTCGCCTGGTACGCCGACTCGCACGGGCTACACATTCACCGGTTGGTTCGTTGCATCAACTGGTGGCACAGCAATAATATTTCCGCACACGCATAGTCAAACATCTAGTTTCAATGTGTATGCAAAGTGGGCTCAATCGTCGCTGTATGGGCTTGGATCCAAAACAAAAATAGGAACAATCACTACTGCTGATGGTGTTGGCAATATTTTCGCTGCGGAAACTACAACGAGTTCTGTTTCATTGCGGTATCCAGCGGATGGATTGCCTGCGGGAACTGTTATTGACGTGTATTTAGTGAATGATTTGACTCGTGCAGGGAGTTTGATTGCTCAAGATGGCGGTTTTGTTATTTCACTAGTAGTGGCTTGGTTGGCGGCTGACTCTTCTATTCCGTTGACTGCAAGCGGTAAGCCGATTTCCATGACGATCGCCAACACATCCATTAAAGCTGGTGCAAAAACTTACGCCATTGTTGGTGGAGTGGTCACGCTTATCGGAACGGCTACATCGGATGGAACTGTCACTGTTTTAATTTCTGAAGATCCAGAAATTGTCGTAGTGAACCCAGTTGCGGAAGCGCCACCATCGAATAACCCGACTACCGAACCGGTGTCTAACCCAGTTTCAAAACCTGCCGAATCGAGTCCTGCGGCTTCACCCGTAGTTCCTGTTGTTGCTCCAATTGCCAAAATTCCAACTGAATTCAAAAATATTCTTCCTGTTATTCCAGGAGCACCATCAAAGATCTCTGGAATTCTAAATCCCACGAAGAATGGAACTATTGCAGCTCCTAAAGTTCTAACTCCTGTTGTCAGTGCAAAAGGAAAGAATCAGAGAGCGACTATTGCTCCGGTTCAATTGAGGGCAGTACCAATCGATGCGCCTGCGGCACCTGCTGGAGCAAAAATTGTTCCAATTGGCTCGATGATTGTGGCGTCAAAGGAAGCCCCCAAAGCAGCAGAATCACAAGTGTTAACAGGTGAGGCAAAAGCGACATTTGGTGGCCAGCCGATTGTTTCGACACTTCTGAAAGCGAGCGATGGTGTTGTGCTTGTCTCTTCGGGGCCATCAAGGATTGCGCTTGCCGGATTCTCGAGTAATTCCTCTGCCGGGTTAGCAACTTCGTCATCAGTACCACTAGAGATAGCGACTAGTTCATTTATTGCGTCGACGCCAGTCCAAGTGTGGTTATTCTCGACACCTCTTTTGTTGGCTGAGACGATTGTTGATTCAGATGGCAACTTTGCTGTTGCCATAAAAATCCCAAGTTCGATTCCGAACGGAAATCACACACTGCAGATTCAGGGTTATGCATACACGTCTAGCGGTGCAGCAGAGATCACATCAAATATTGGTATTTCAATCACCCAATCAAATGGGCAAACATGGTCGGTCACATTCCCACAATATGTGGCAAGTATCTCAAAAAATAACCTAGTTGCATGGACGAACTTTGCTTCTGGTCAGGGAACTTCTGTTCTGAGTTGCTCAATATCTGGAGTAAGCCCATCTAAAAACTCGAAGGCCAACACAAATTTGTTTGATAATCGCCAAACATCGCTACTCACAATGTTGAAATACAACGGTTGTGCCAATGTGAACATCAATTCTCCAATTTCGTCATCAAAGTCAGCAACTTTGGATCGAACATGGACCGTGGATGTTCAGCCAACCACGAGTTCTATTAGGTTTAAGTGGTCGCATGATTTCAGAATATATTCGTCAGCAATTGAAAGAAAACAAGCTTTGCAATGGTCTACTTTGGTTACTCAAGATGGCTCTGCAAATCTGACATGTTCGGTAACCGGGGTAGAACCACTTGTCCGCTCTAAAGCAAACATGCAATTGTATGACAAACGAAGTGATGGTCTAAGAATTTATCTGTTGAATAATGGTTGCTCGTCGGTGCTGTTCGAAAATCCAATCAGCCGTAATGAGAAACTCGCATCACGAACCATCTGGAAAGTTGAAGCCAAAACCTAGGGTCCTATTTGGGCTTGATCTAACTTCTACTAGTAATGGTATTTATAGGAGTATTAATAGTGAGTAGGGTAAGAGTAAGCGTTTAGATGCTGGAATGACGGGACAATCTCGTCGGTCTTGAACTGAGGAGAAACTATGTCCGCTCTACGAATTTGTGCAACAAAAAAATTGCTAGTTGCTGCTGTATCAACGATGATTTTGGCAGCAACAACAGGCGTTTCGCATGCGTCGAATGCAGTTAATAGTGCAAAGTACAACGTAACGATTTGCCCCGACGGCAATCCATGCCCTGCAGTGCCAGCAGGCAGCATCGACTGCACTCCATACGCTGGCAAAACTTTGCCTCGTGAGTGCACACTTGCGCCAGGTGAGGGTGAAAACGAAGGTTTCAATATCGGCAACCTTCCAGACGTGAAAGTCGTTGTTGGTGCTGCACGTAGCGTGACAACGTTTGACATGTCTGCCGTGATTAGCGCAATGGGGCAATACTCGTCGCTGGCTTTGTTTTATGTTGACTTCGGTGACGGCACTGGTTATGGAAGTGCAGGCAATTTGAGAGCGCTCACCTCATTTCCTTCTTCTCATATATATGTAGAAGCAGGCAACTACACAATCACTGGCTATGGAGCTTCCAAGGGTCGCACTGAAAGCACGACGATGAATATCACTGTGCCATCCGCAAAAAATCCAGATCCAACACCTGACACGGTCGCTAGCACTAAGTGGACAACAACTACCGACACTGTCACCGACACTGTTGAAGCAACTGGCTCTGCGAGTTCGGTTGGAAGTGTGCAAATCGGTGTAGGTGGAAAAGTAATTTCAGATGTAACTTCAAAGGCGGGAGCGAGTACATCTGCCAAGGCACCTAAGGTGAAAGTCAAACCTTCGAACGTCATTATTGTGACGGTTCCGAAACTTCCGCCAAACATGGTGGTCCTTGCTGAAGTAAAGGTGGATAACACCTGGTACGAAATTCCTGCAGGCGACGTCACTGATGGCGGCACATTGACATTGTCGGCACTTACATTTGTCAAGCCAGGTAGTTACTCCGTGCGACTCACGCTGGCAACTGGCGCAAAGCGCTTTGTGTCCATTATGGTCAAGCGCTAACAGCCAAAGTTTTTGT
>JBIIAC010000079.1:0-4412 GCA_044240045.1 Ilumatobacteraceae bacterium | reverse complement strand
TTCGTGCGATAGACCACAAACACTTTGCGAAGTGTTTCGACAACAGTCCATACACCCTTCCAGCCGATTGGGAAGATGCAACTTGAACCCTCGGTCAGTTCAACGGGTTCGCCACCATCTTCTTGCACGATCATGCGACCTTTCAAGACGTAGATCACTTCGCCGCGAGTAGTGAACTCCCAACGCGACGCACCGGGCTCGCACTCCCAAGTTCCGGCGGTTACTGTTTCATTATCAAGGAATATCTGGGCACGAGTGAGTATCTCACCGCTCAAAGGCTCAGCCGAAGGTTGACCTAGTGGCTTTTGTGCCAATTCGGATGCAGGAATGTCGAGAGCGCGAAATGAAATTGTCATACGAACAGCCTATTGACTGCAAAGTGCTAGCTAAGCGACGGCAGCGCCAACAAAATGACCAACGGCCATCGTGAAAGCCATTGCAACCAAACCACCAAAAACGACACGGAACGTTGGTCGAAGTGGATGCGCCCCACCGGCTTTCGAGCTAGAGACTCCAAGCGCAATGAGCGCAAAAATGGCGACCACAATAGTTGTGGCACTGCGATGCGCAGATGCTGCAAGTGACACTGCAATTAATGGAATCGCAGCACCAACCGAGAAAGAACCAGCCGAACTCACACTCGCCTGCAACGGTCGAGCCAAGGTCATATCGGTAATACCCAATTCTTCTGCCATGTGTACCTTGAGGGCATCCTTTTCTGTGAGCGCAACCGCAACATCTCGCGCGAGTTGATCATTAAGTCCTTTGGACGCATAGATTGCAGTGAGTTCGTCCAGCTCATGCTCCGGTGTGTGAGCAAGCTCCCAAGTTTCTTTTGCGATGTCGGCTTGCTCCGAGTCGCGTTGCGAACTCACCGACACATATTCACCAATTGCCATAGAAGCAGCACCGGCAACAAGACCGGCCACACCGGCAGTAATGATCGTGCTACGGGTTGCCTCTGCTGCGGCAATACCCAGGATCAAACATGCAGTTGAGATGATTCCATCATTTGCTCCAAGCACCATCGCTCGCAACAATCCAATCCGATGACTGAAGTGACTTTCGTCGTGCTTGACCATGAGAGATACTTTACACCGCCAAGTTCCGCAAATCGTCTAACGAAACACGACCTGTGTACACCGCCATCCCGATTGCAGCGTCAATTTGTAACTCAAACAAGTCTCTGACGTCTTGCAATGTAGTTATTCCCCCTGCGGCAGTAATCGGCAATGTTGTTCGCTCGCGCAAGCTCGCGAACCATGCCAAATCAGTACCATCCATCATCCCTTCCTTGTCTACATAGGTGCATAAGTAGCCACTGCATCTGTCGGAGAAGGCTTCGATGGCTTGATCAGCGGTGGTAGCAAGTGATGTCGCCCATCCATCAACAACAACTTTCCCCTCCTTCGAGTCGAGTGCAACAGTGATGTTGTGCTTCCCTACCTCGGAAACAATGTCATCAAAAACTGGAGTAAATGCAGCCGTGCCAACAATCACTTGATGCGCGCCGAGGTCAACGAGTTGCCGTGCACGTTGAGGTGATCTCACACCACCACCAACTCGGCATGTTGCGCGGCTTGCCAACATCTCGATAATGGCGAAATTTTCGCCAACTCCCATCGCAGCGTCCAAATCGATTACCTGGATTTCCGCAAAGCCCGCGAACCGATCCAACATCTCAAGCGGGTCTGGACCTTCAAGTGCCTTATCGCGACCCTGAACCAGCTGCACGACTTTTCCACCTTGAATATCGATACACGGGATGACAAGTGGTTTACGAATAGCACTCATTTCCGAACAACAATTCCCGCATCAGCGACATACTGTTTCACTTCGGCAATACTGAACGTTCCAAAGTGGAAAACCGAAGCGGCAAGCGCAGCATCAGCCACTTTCAAGATCGTTGAAAAATCTCCAAGCGCTCCTGCCCCACCGGACGCAATGACAGGTACTCGTACGGCCTCACGAACCGCACTGGTGAGTGGAAGATCAAAACCGGCTTGCACTCCATCAGCATCCATGGATGTCAGCAGAATTTCTCCTACTCCGAGCTGCTCTGCATTTTGTGCCCATTCAATTACATCCATTTGTTCGGCCTGTCTTCCACCTTTTGTATACACACGCCACATCTCACCATCGCGACGAGCATCGATTGCCAACACAACGGCCTGACTACCAAATTCGTTACTCAATTCGTGCACCAACTCTGGCCGCCACACTGCTGCACTATTTATACTGATTTTGTCCGCACCTGCACGAATCACCGCACGTGCTTCATCCACACTGCTGATACCCCCACCGACAGTAAGCGGAATGAATACGTTGCGCGCGGTTCGAGATACAAGATCAACAAGGGTCGACCGATTTTCAACCGTTGCAGCAACATCCAAAAACACCAACTCATCAACTCCCTGCGCGTCGTATCTTGCAGCGAGTTCGACAGGATCTCCGGCATCGCGTAGGTCGAGGAAATTGACACCCTTCACTACCCGGCCATTAGCCACGTCGAGGCATGCAATGATTCGCTTCGCCAACATCTAGAGACCGACAAACTTTGTGATGATATCGATACCAAGTTGCCCAGATTTTTCTGGGTGGAACTGCAAACCAAAAATGTTGCCGTGCTCAATTACCGACGAAAAATTGCCGTCATATGACGTGGTGAATGTTGTCGAATCAATGACAGGACAAAAATAGCTGTGAGCAAAATATGCGTATTGCTCGGAGTCGGTCGCTTCCAGCAGCGCAGACTTAGCGCGTGATTCGAGAGTATTCCAACCCATGTGCGGAATGCGTTCACTCGAATCAAACTTGCGAATACTGCCGTTAAAGATGGACAATCCTCGAGATCCTTCAGCTTCTTCACTCTGCGCAAACAGCACTTGCATTCCCAAACAAATCCCTAGATATGAAACACCATTATTTAATGCATCAACGAGTGTTGAGCGTAGATCTCGTTTATCCAAAGCATCGCATAACTGCCCAAAGTGTCCAACACCAGGTAACAGAATTTTGTCCGCGCCAGAGAGCGATTTGCCATCTACCGCAACCCGGTAAACCGCACCAATATGGTCAAGAACATTGGTTACCGATCTCAAATTGCCGGCACCGTAGTCAACAACTGCAATCACAGTAGACCTTTGGTGCTTGGCAGTTGGTCCTTCATCCGAAGGTCTGTCGAGCATGCATATCGCATTGCTCGGCCGAAGCATTTGAATATCGCCTCAACTTTGTGGTGACTAGAGCGACCATAGAGCACCTTGGCGTGCAAGTTTGCGCCGGCACTCTGCACAAAACCGCCGAAGAAGTCGTGCAGAAGTTCCGTTTGCAAGTCACCGACAAGTCTTGCCTTGATCAAATCTGAATACACCAGTGCCGGACGTCCACTTAAGTCAACCGCAACGACGGCCAACGTTTCATCCATTGGCAACACAAAGTATCCGGCACGGTTAATACCAACTTTTTTGCCAAGGGCTTTCTTAAACACTTCCCCAAGCACAATCCCCACGTCCTCGACAGTGTGATGCTGATCGATGTCAAGATCTCCGACCGCTTTGAGCGTTAAGTCAAACCCACCGTGCTTTGCCACAAGTTCCAACATGTGATCCAGAAATCGAATACCAGTCGAGATGTCATACACACCTTTACCTTCAATAACCAATGAAGCAGAAATATTCGTCTCTTTGCTCACGCGTTTTACTGTTGCTTTTCTCATATCGCTTTTTCCATTTCTGTAATGAACAGTTTCATTTGTTCAATCGTTCCAATCGTGACCCGCAAACATCCATCAATTTCGTGGCTGCGATCTCGTATCAATATCTGTGCAGACTTCAGAGCACTGAGAATTTGGTCCTTGCGGCCTCCGGCATCGAACAACAAGAAGTTTCCGTCACTGGGGAACCACCTAAAACCAAGCCTGGTCAGCGCTTGTTGCACAAGCTCTCGAGCAGCGCCTACTTGCCGCACATACTCGTTTACAAAAGCAAGGTCAGATACTGCAGCACGAGCTGCAACAACGGCGAGCACATTGACGCTGTATGGCGACTGCGCTCGCCGAACCCAGCCAATATTTGCCGAATTCGAGATAAGACAACCGCAGCGCAGACCCGCCATGCCATATGCCTTGGAAAATGTGCGGCTAACAAAAAGGTTTGGAAACTGGTTGATCAACGGCAGTGCCGAGATGCCCGAAAATTCAACATACGCCTCATCGATGAGTACCAGTGCATTTGGCGCGTGTTCCAAGATGGCCACGATGTTGTCTACTGAAATCGCACTTCCCGTTGGATTATTTGGATTGGCGATAAACACACCGCGAGTAGACGCTGAGATGCTGTCAAGAAGCGGTCTGAGCGGAAATGCCAGGTTATCGGCAAGCGAATAACCAACTTCGGTCACGCGAACATCTG
>JBIIAC010000078.1:0-4522 GCA_044240045.1 Ilumatobacteraceae bacterium | reverse complement strand
CCCATGTTTGGGGTGGCGCCATCGATACCTGCAGCCGCTACAGCGTGTTTTGGGGTCAAGCCATGCGCAACCGTGTTGCATACGCGATTGGCTACACCGGCCTTGGCGTTGCAAGTTCACGCTTTGGAGCCGAAGTCATGCTCGATTTGCTCGACGGACGCAAGACCCAAGCAACTCAAACCAAATTTGTACAAAGCAAGCCGCTTCCGTTTCCACCCGAGCCATTTCGCTTTATTGGTATTCAGACAACGCGCTGGGCACTCAGCCGTGAAGACCGAACGGGCAAACGCAACCTCTGGCTGCGCACCCTCGATCGTTTGGGTTTGGGCTTCGACTCGTAACCCTCGTGCCTCTACAGTGTGGCAATGAGTTTGCCCGCACTCACTTCGGTGGACCAAGTACGAAACGCTCTTGGTGGGCAAAACTATTTGGCCGACGAAGGCCTTGCTACGGCAGTTTTTCTTGCGTTGTCGCTCAAGCGACCGCTCTTATTGGAGGGTGAAGCAGGTGTTGGCAAAACCGAATTAGCCAAAGTAATTGCAGCGATGACTGGTGGCGAACTGATTCGTTTGCAGTGTTACGAAGGCATCGATGCTTCGCAGGCTGTGTACGACTGGGACTACTCGCGCCAGCTGTTGCACCTACGCGCCGCCGAGGCATCGGGTGAAGCAAAGTCCAAAAACACTTCGCTGCTTGAAAGTGAGTTGTACAACGAACGGTTCTTAATCAAGCGTGCCCTGTTGCGCGCAATCGATAATCGCACAACTCCCGCAGTGCTCTTGATCGACGAAATTGACAGAGCCGATGATGAATTCGAGGCATACCTCCTCGAGATCTTGTCCGATTTTCAAATCACTGTTCCCGAACTTGGTACGTTCAGCGCAACTACCCCGCCAATCGTTGTGCTCACTTCAAATCGCACGCGCGATGTGCACGACGCGCTGAAGCGTCGCTGTCTCTACCATTGGGTTGAACACCCAAATTTTGAACGCGAAGTTGCCATCGTCAGATTGCGTGTTCCGCAAATTGCAGAGTCACTTGCACGACAAGTCGCTGCAGCAGTCGAAGCAATGCGTGGGCTTAATCTGTATAAACCACCTGGTGTTGCCGAAACAATCGATTGGGCAACCGCGCTTGGTCAACTCGGGATTCTTGAACTCGATGAAACCAGCGTTGCTGCAACGCTTGGCACTGTGCTCAAGTACCGCGAAGATCACGAACGTGTTCGAGAAACGGGCATTGCCGATCTCGTGAAACAAGCCTTCGACCGCGGCTTGTCTCATAACTAGAGCGCATCAGCTATGTCGACAGCGCTGAAGCAGCCTGCTGGCTCATCTGCCGATGAAATGGCAGTTTCGTTTGCGCGTGTGTTGCGTGGTGCGGGAATCAACGTGCCTATCGATTCGGTAATCACCTTTGTGCAAGCACTCGACGTTGTGTCGATGACAAAGCGCGACGATGTGTATTGGGCCGGGCGAGCCACATTGGTGCACCGACCAGAAGATCAACAGCTCTATGACCGAGCATTTGCCGTTTTTTGGGAACGCCGTAATGCGATAGAAACCGACGAAGACGGACCACCACAAAAGATCACGCTGTTGCTCGACGACGAAGACGGCCCAAATAACGCCGATGATGACAATAACGACGACAAGAACGCCGACGAGAATCAGACAATGCAAATGCGTTTTACTGCAAACGAATCACTTCGCAGTAAAGATTTTGCTCAGTACACAGACGAAGAACTAGATGAATCACAACGCCTGATGCACCAACTTCGTCTCGCTGGCCCTCCCCGACAATCACTTCGCCTCACACACGCAAAACGCAGTGGTTCACGACACGACTTGCGTCGCACTGTTCGTGCATCACTCGCATTTGGTGGCGAGCCTGCTCGCTTGCACTGGCGCAAACCAAGTGAACGTCAACGACGACTCGTTGTACTTCTCGACATCTCGGGCAGCATGGAGCCATACGCACGAGCGCTTCTTCGTTTTATGCACGCAGCCGTTGTCGGCAGACAACATGTAGAGGCATTTACGTTTGGCACAAGACTCACCCGGCTCACAAAAGAACTCAACAGTCGTGATCCAGACAAAGCCCTCACTCGCGCTGCAGCGCAAGTGCCCGACTGGAGCGGAGGCACGCGACTCGGCGAAAGCCTCCGCCGCTTTAATGCAACATGGGGCGTTCGCGGAATGGCCCGTGGCGCAATTGTCGTAGTGCTCAGCGATGGTTGGGACAGAGGCGACCCAAGTGTTCTTGCCGAGCAGATGCAACGCCTACAACGAGTTGCGTTCAGGGTCGTGTGGGTCAATCCACTCAAAGTCACTCCTGGTTATGCGCCGCTTGCTCGAGGCATGGCTGCAGCACTCCCCTATGTGGACGACTTTGTAGAGGGCCATTCCATAGAAGCTCTCGAGCATCTCACTCGAGTGATTTCTCGCGATTGACTGATACCTATGCGTGAACTACTGAACGACATCGAGCGCTGGCAGCAGGCAGGCAAACAGATTGCTGTTGCTCGCGTCGTCGACATCGAAGGTTCAGGCCCACGTGATCCCGGTGCCGCAATGGCCGTCAATGAAGATGGAGAAGTTGTTGGTTCTGTGAGTGGTGGGTGCGTCGAAGGTGCTGTGGTTGCAGAAGCGCTCGAGATTTTGCGTGGCGACAATCAACCTCGTCTTGTCAAGTTTGGTTACTCCGACGATGAAGCATTCGCAGTGGGTCTCACCTGTGGCGGCATCATTCATCTTTTCATTGCACCTCTCACCTGGTAGATCATGTCGCTCCAACCAATGTCGCTCTATCCAATTTTCGCCGAACGAGTGCGCTCCAATACTCCGGTTGCGCTCGTCACGGTGATCGATGGTCCGCATATTGGTGCAACGATGCTCGTTTCACCGTCGATAGATGCAATGGGAACTCTTGGTGACAGCGAACTCGATCGCGTCGTTGCGCGTGACGCACTGGGCGAAGTTGAAGCTGGCCGCACGGGTGTGCGTCACTATGGTCCACAAGGTCAAACAACTCCGGAAGATTTAGTAGATACACCAACAGTTCGTGTCTTTGTCGAAGCATTTTCGCCTCCGCCAACAATGTGGATCTTTGGTGCCGTCGACTTCACTGCCTCGCTAGCCAAGGTTGCAAAAGTGCTCGGCTATTACGTGGTCGTGTGCGACGCCCGCGAAGTTTTTGCTACTCGTCGCCGTTTTCCAATGGCCGACGAAGTTTTGGTCTCCTGGCCAGCGCCCCTCTTTTCGCAGCGTGGATCGAAGCTCACTTCTCGAGATGCCGTTTGCATTTTGACCCACGATCCAAAGTTTGATGTGCCTGCAGTGCAGGGTGCTCTTGCAACAAACGTTGGTTACATCGGCGTGATGGGCAGCCGAAAAACACACGCAAAGCGGCTTGAACGACTTGCCGAAGTTGGTGTTTCAGGAGCCGATCAATTGGCTCGGCTCATGTCTCCAGTTGGTCTCGACATCGGTGCAAGAACTCCAGAGGAGACAGCTATTTCAATTGTTGGAGAAATCATTGCGCGGCGCACGGGCCGTGGTGCTCCATCGCTACGCGACAGCGATGGGCCTATTCACAAATAAATTCAAAAAATTCATATCAATGGATTTGCGTATTTCACCCAGGATGTAATTCGATCATTCATTTTTTGCAGTTCAACACTTCTGCCCGAATATGGAGTTTGCAAAATTGCGCTTGGTACTCCCAAGTACATCGAAATATGACCGGGACGCCAAATCAAGTCTCCAGGTTGTGCTTCTTCGACTTTCACAACTGTGGCGCTCGCAAATTGCGCTGAAGACCCACGTTCGAGCGCAACTCCTGCTTTCCCCCACGCAAAGGCAACGAGTCCCGAACAATCAAATGCAACGTTTTCAGTTGCAGCATTAATTTTGTAAGGCACACCGAGTTGAGTGAGACCATTCAGAAGCGCCAGTTGATGAACTAAATCGGCTTCCAACCATGCTTGTTGCATTACGCGCACATCTACTCCCAAAAACATTGCTGACTGTCTCGCAATGTCGGCAACACGCTCAGAGAAAACATCATTCCGACGCTTCTCGCTGAGATGAGGAAACGAATCAAAAAATGCAACTGCATCTTGTGCAGATCGCGCGATCATTCGCTCTTGGCTTTGTGGCATCGGTTTGGCTGATGCATGTTGGGACAGGCCGAACATCACGAGCACAGCAACAAGCGCTACAGCGACGAAGGTCTGAATTTGACGATGAATTCGGCCATGAATTTGGCCATGAATTTGGCCATGAATTTGGCCATGAATTTGACTACGGATACAGCTATAGCGATGTGTTTGGGTCATGGTTTTTGGGGCTGACAGGGTGGCCCTGACTCGACCGGGGGGCGGTGGAGTTCACGGGGGCGATAACTCGCCATATGTCAACTAGGTAACAGTTTATGTCATCTAACTGTAATATTTGGGGATCCCCCAAAACCCAAGTAGACATTGGGTATGACAGGGCCTCTCACCGTTGCTGTGGTGCTT
>JBIIAC010000077.1:0-4655 GCA_044240045.1 Ilumatobacteraceae bacterium | reverse complement strand
CTTCACTGCGGCAATAACTGCTTCGCCGTCAAAGTCTGCTGCTGGGTGGCCAAACAGGTGGATAACGGCCATACCGACCGATGGGGACATTGGTTCACTCATAGAAGCAAGGTTACTTGCGCGCCGTAGCGGCTGCGCTGGCGAGCACATTTGCTGCGCGCAAAGGGGCATCAGTATCGAGATGCAAATAGAGCGAAGGTTCGGTTAATTCGATCTCCATGATTTCTGGCACACCGCTGGTGTTCGTGACCATATCGATGCGTGCATACAGTGGCGAATCGGTAAATCGTTGTGCGAGAAGGTCCAACACTTGATTGCCCAGCATTAATTCGGCTGGGCTCGCGGTGCGCGAAGATATTTCTTCGTCTATGAACGCACCGTTGTGCACTTGCTCAGTACCGCGAAAAATGGGGCCCTTACGAAATGCGTGGCTGAAGCTGCCGCCTAGATACACAAGCGAAGTCTCGCCGTTGACATCGATACTCGGTTGGTATGGCTGCAGCAGCACCGAGGTTCCTGACGCAAGAATCTTTTCGATGTGCCGGCGAGCATCAACGGGTTGGCTGCGGTGACGCGCAGTGTTGTTTGAACCTGCACTCACCGTTGGCTTAATGATGATGTCGTGTTGTAATTGCGCCTCATCAATATCGCCAGTTGAGTTGATGAACGTCGTCGACATCACGGGAATGCCTGCCGCAATCAGTTGCGCCAAGTACTGCTTATCCAAATTCCAATGCACGATCTCGGCAGAGTTGTACAACCGCGTTACTTGCGCCGTGGCGTCAATCCAGCGCGTGAACTCATCAAGTCGCTTGTAGTAATCCCATGTGCTGCGCAGAACCACAATAGAAAACGATGACCAGTCAACTGATTGATCATCCCAATTAACTATTTGCCACGACTCGTTAATTGCATCGAGTGATTCGGAAAGGACATCGAGGTCGTGATCGAGCCCGCGCGCCAACTGAGCGGTGGCGAGCGCAATCATGATCAATACCTAAATATTGGCGGTGGGGACTAGTAGTCCTCCATGCCTCCGCCTGGCATTGGTGCAGAATCTTCTGGCTTGTCGGCAATTACAACTTCAGTTGTAAGGAACAGGGCGGCAATTGATGCTGCGTTTTGCAGTGCAGAGCGTGTCACTTTGGCTGCGTCGATAACACCCAACTTGACCAAGTCTTCGTACTCGCCTGTTGCAGCATTAAGGCCTTCGTTGCCCTTCATGTTGCGCACTTTGTCAACGACAACGCCGCCTTCCATGCCTGCGTTTTCGGCAATCTGCTTGAGTGGTGCTTCGAGTGATTTTGCAACCAAACGTGCGCCAGTTGCTTCGTCACCCTTGAGCGAGTCGGCAACCTTGAGTACTGCAGCTTGTGAACGCAACAACGCAACGCCGCCGCCAGGCACAACGCCTTCTTCAATGGCGGCTTTGGTTGTGCTCACTGCGTCTTCAATGCGGTGCTTCTTCTCTTTGAGTTCAACTTCAGTTGCAGCACCAACTTTGAGCACTGCTACTCCACCGGACAACTTGGCGAGACGCTCTTGCAACTTCTCGCGGTCGTAGTCACTGTCGGTGTTTTCGATTTCGGCTTTGATCTGTGAGATGCGGCCCTTGATGTCTGCATCAGAACCGGCACCTTCGATGATTGTTGTTTCATCTTTAGTAACAACGATCTTCTTTGCGCGACCCAACAAGTCGAGTGTTGTGTTCTCAAGCTTGAGACCAACTTCTTCGCTGATGACTTGGCCACCAGTAAGAATCGCGATGTCTTGCAGCATTGCCTTGCGGCGATCGCCAAAGCCAGGGGCCTTGACCGACACGCTCTTGAATGTGCCACGGATCTTGTTGACAACAAGTGTTGCGAGCGCTTCGCCCTCAACATCTTCGGCGATGATCACGAGTTGCTGACCACCCTGCATTACTTTTTCAAGCACAGGTACCAAGTCGCGCACTGCAGTGATCTTGCCACCTACGAGCAAAATGTATGCATCGTCAATTACGGCTTCCATGCGGTCTGCGTCGGTGACGAAATATGGCGAGATGTAGCCCTTGTCGAAACGCATTCCCTCAACGAGATCCATTTCCATGCCAAATGTCTGGCTCTCTTCAACAGTGATGACACCGTCTTTGCCGACTTTGTCGATTGCTTCAGAAATCATCTTGCCGATTTCTTCATCGGCTGCCGAGATTGAAGCAACTTGTGCGATCTGCGACTTTGAATCAACTTCTTTTGCGAGCGAGCGAATGCTTGCAACTGCAGCTTCAACAGCTGCTTCGATGCCGCGCTTGAGGCTCATCGGGTTCGCACCCGCAGCCACGTTGCGCAAGCCTTCGTGCACCATGCTCCAGGCCAACACGGTTGCTGTGGTGGTTCCATCGCCGGCTACGTCGTCGGTCTTTTTGGCTACTTCTTTGACCAGTTCGGCGCCAATGCGCTCGTATGGGTCTTCGAGGTCGATCTCTTTGGCGATCGAAACACCGTCATTGGTGATCGTTGGAGCGCCCCACTTTTTGTCGAGCACGACGTTGCGACCTTTTGGTCCGAGGGTGACACGAACGGCATCAGCCAGTTTGTTCATCCCGTTTTCGAGACCTCGGCGAGCTACTTCGTCAAATGCGATGATCTTGGACATGTCATTTCCTTCCGAAAAACCTACGTGGATAAGCGTTAGCACTCTACCGCCGAGACTGCTAACTCAAACGGGGAGACCGCCCACAGGGGCTCGGACTACTAACGAATCTTGTTCAGCACCACGTCTGTACGGGTCTCAGTGGCGCCTTCACGCTGTAACCAGCGCAAGAACGCGTCCAGGCCGGCTGTTCCATCACAGGCCACTGCCAGAGTCACATCCGATTCGCCAGTCACATGAGCAGCCCACAACACGTCGTCGCGCTTCATGAGAGCGTCGTCAAACCCCTGAGTGTGAGCCATTCGCGCGTCAATGACGGCTTCAAGGGTGCGGCCTAGGGCTGCCTGGTTGATATCGACCCTAAAACCCTTAATCACGCCGGCTTTGGTGAGCCGACGAACCCTTTCGGCCACTGCGTTAGGGGAGAGATGGACCCTGTCGCCGAGCATCTGCCATGAGATTCTGCCGTCAGTTTGCAGAATACCGAGGATTTCTCTGTCAATCTTGTCAATAGCCGTGATTTCCGTTGCCATACGCTCCATTGTGCCACAAGATCAACGGTTTCGGTTGCTATTTACGCGCGATACTGAACCCATGCATAATGAAGCAACGTGGACATGGGTGCTGCTCGGTTTCGAGTTTGTCGGCATCGCCGGCATGTGGCTCGTTGGCGCTCGTAAATGGTGGGGCTGGGGCATGGTGCTCACCGGCTCGGCTCCGTGGCTGGCCTATGCAATCGTCTTCAACAAACCTGGCTTCATCGTGATGAGCATCTTCTGGATCACAACCCACAGTCGCAACATGGTTGTGTGGCGTAAACATGCATCGGTTTCAACTATCACCGATCGCACACCCGAACTTATTGCCGCCTAAGCAGCACTGCTGAAAAACTCAGCGAATTAGTTCAGCCGCCAGCGACGGCAGGAATAATCGAGACTGTTGAACCTGCAGGAACTTGTGTGTTCAAGCCGTCCATATAACGAACGTCGTCGTCTGCCACAAACACGTTGACAAACTTGTGCAAGTTGCCGGTTGCGTCAAACAAACGTTCTGAGAAACCTGGGTGAGCGTCGTTCAAACCTTTGAGCACGTCGGCGAGTGTTGCGCCTTCTACTTGCACGGTTGACACTCCGCCAGAAAGCGGACGCAGAGTGGTGGGGATTCGCACGGTAACGGTCATATCTCAAACGCTATCTGTCACTTACCAGTTTTTGGTCAGACCGAGCGCCACGAAACATAGGATGCGAGGGCTATTAATTCATTGCGAGCCACATCGGTTATCGGCGCTTGTCGAATAACCGCAATCGCTTCGTCGGTCTTATTCGAAATCTCGGCCTCAAGCTGATCCAACGCGCCGGTCTCGCGGATCACTCGTTGCACATCCGTCACTTGAGAATCGGTCAATCGCGCATGGCCCACAAGTTGGAGCACTTCCAACTGAGATGCATTGGCATGTTCGGTCGCAATCGCCATCAGCGGTGTTGGTTTACCTTCGCGTAAATCGTCGCCGACTGGCTTACCCGTTGTTGCGGTATCACCAAATGCACCGAGCACATCATCGCGCATTTGAAACGCATCGCCGAGGGGAAGACCATACGCCGAAAATGCCTTCATCAATTCGGTTGCCCGATCGGGGTTTGCAAGCACTGCGCCCAGATGTAGCGGTCGCTCAATCGTGTACTTCGCACTTTTATATCTGCACACGCGTTCTGCTTTTGCACGGCTTCGTTCGCTTGTGGCCGACCCAAGCATGTCGAGGTATTGACCAACATTGAGTTCAATGCGCATTTCATTCCACACTTGCCATGCGGCATACGGTTCGCCTTGCAGCAACTGATCGGCATACACGTGCACCAAGTCGCCAACCAAAATGGCAACGCCTTCACCGAAGCGTCGAGACTCGCCCGCCCATTCGCTGGCTTCGTGTTGCTCTGTAAATTTGGTGTGAGTTGTTGGTTCGCCACGACGAGTTGCAGACCCGTCCATTACATCGTCATGAAACAACGCACACGCGTGTAGCAACT
>JBIIAC010000018.1:0-15654 GCA_044240045.1 Ilumatobacteraceae bacterium | reverse complement strand
CCGCAACGAGCGCAGTCGTCGATGCACCAAAAGCCGACATGATGGCACGAGGAACCCAGCCGTCTTCTTTAAGTTTGCGATGGCGTACAAACATTCCTGCTTGGCTCAACGTGAAACCGGTAAATACCCCAACTGCATAAAGAGGAATGAGTGCGTTGACGAGTCCTCCAAAAATCACAACGAGTGCGCCAGATGAAACTCCAAGAAAAATCACTCCGTTGGAAAAGACGAGTCGGTCTCCACGATTCATGAACTGTCTTGGCATGTAGTTGTCTTTAGCAATGATCGACGACAACCGTGGGAAGTCTGCATAGCCCGTGTTTGCAGCAAGAATCAAGATTCCAAACGTGGCAAATTGTGTGACGAAGAAAAAGATGTTGCGGCCACCATAGACCTGCTCTGCCAACTGGGCGAGCACGGTATCTCTAATCAGACCCTCGTGGTCTTTGAGCGGCTGAAGGTGCTGTGCGAGAACACTGAGTCCAAAAAAACTTGTACCAAGTATGACCGCCATGATCATGAGCGTGATCGAAGCATTTTTGGGTTCTGGTTTTTTGAACGCAGGAACACCGTCAGCAACTGCTTCAATGCCAGTTAGCGCTACTGCTCCTGAAGAAAATGCTTTGAGAAAGAAAAACAATGTCACGCTATTTGTATGGGAGAGGAGTTCTTTGGCAACTTCGGAATCATGACTGATCGGGGGAAGGTCCATAAAGAAAACTTTAAAAAGTCCGACACCAATAAGCGAAAAGAGGCAGATGATGTACAGGTACGTTGGCGGTGCGAAGAGTGACCCAGACTCTTTGAGGCCACGAAGGTTGGCAATCGTGATCACTGCAATAAAGCCCACACACAACTCGACTCGGTACGGTGCCATTCCATTGAACGCGGAGATGATTGCGGCTGTACCACCAGCAACAGAAACCGCAACGGTAAGGATGTAATCGACGAGCATTGATCCACCCGCGACCAACGAAGGGTATTTGCCTAAGTTTTCTCGCGAAACCACGTAGGAGCCACCACCATTTGGGTACGCAAAAATTGTTTGGCGATAACTACTCACAACGATGGCAAGCAAGACGACGACCATGATGGACAATGGGACGAGATTGTTATACGCGGCGACGCCTGCTCCGGCAAGTGACAAAAAGACGATCAGGATTTCTTCAGTTGCATATGCGGTTGACGAAATGGCATCGCTCGCGAAAACGGGAAGCGCGATTTTCTTCGGAAGGCGGTGGTGGGCGTCGTCGGCGGACGGGATTGGTCTACCGATGAAGAACCGCTTAACCGCACTGGATTTAGTTGATGTAGCCATAAGCGTTATGAAGCCTGCCACACGGAGACCTCTTGGAGCGAGTAACTCGCCTACGCTATTTGTCTGTCAAGGTAAATAGGAGACTGAAGTGCATGTAGTCATAGTTGGATGTGGGCGAGTTGGGTCGACATTGGGTCGTGAACTGACCGCTGCTGGCCACACCGTGGCCGTTATTGATCGCAAGCCAGAAGCATTTTCGAGACTTGGCGAATCGTTCACCGGTCAGAAAATTACTGGAATTGGTTTTGATCGCGAGGTACTCATTGAAGCTGGCATCGAAAAGGCCGGTGCACTCGCGTCAGTGACTAACGGCGACAACTCAAATATATTGATCGCTCGAGTTGCTCGAGAAGAGTTTGGAATCGAGCGAGTTGTTGCGCGTATCTACGACCCGAAGCGCGCAGAAATTTATGAACGGCTCGGTATTGCTACTGTTGCGACGGTTAAGTGGACATCGGAACGAATCTTGCGTCGCATTTTGCCAGAGTTGCCAGCTGTCGAATGGACAGACCCAAGTGCATCGGTTGTGCTCGTTGAGCGCGAGATGCCAAAACATTTGATCGGGCAGCGAGTAACAACAATTGAGACAGCATCAGCCCGTGTTGTGTCTGTTCGCCGTCTTGGTGCTGCGATGATTCCAAACGCTGACACAATTATTCAAGAAGGCGATGTTGTGTATGTCGCGGCAGAGATCGCTGCACTAAGCCAGTTTGATGCGGGACTTGCATCGACCCAAAACGGAAAGGGTCACTGAACATGAAAGTAGTTATTGCGGGTGGTGGCAGTGTCGGAAGATTTACTGCACAGCAACTTGTCGAGTCTGGCCATGAAGTGACGATCATTGAAAGTGATCGAGCAGTTGTGCGTGAGTATGGGCAGTCGAGTACTGCGACTGGTGTCAAGTGGCATCAGGGCGACGCCTGCGATGTGACAGTACTTGCTGCTGCCGGAGTAACTCTTGCTGATGTTGTTGCCTCGGTTACTGGTGACGACGAGGACAATCTTGTTGTATCGCTTTTGGCAAAGCAAGAGTTTGGTGTTCCACGCGTTGTTGCTCGCGTGAATAATCCAAATAACTACTGGATGTTCAATGACATGTGGGGTGTAGACGTTTCGGTGTCGACGCCGCATCTCATCACAAGCCTCGTGCAGGAAGCCGTGACTGTCGGAGCGTTCGTGCGTTTGATGCAACTCAAGGGCGGTAAGGCCGAACTCGTAGAGGTGACATTGGCTGAAAATTCGCCGGCAAAAGACAAAGCATTATCGGAGCTTCAATTCCCACGCAGTGCAACTGTTGTCGCGATTGTGCGAGATGAACGTGTGATGGTGCCCGACAAGGCAACCGTTTTGCGCGTTGGAGACGAAGTGATGGCGCTGATCTCTGAAGACGCCGAAGCTGCAGTACAAAAAATATTGGTTGGCTAGTCGGCCGTCAGAATCTGAGTTTTATTCTGCTCCGTGAGGCAGCAGCGTGTACGCAGGATTTAAAAACACAGTGTTATTTCGTTCGCGATAGGCAACACCTTCAACTGCGAGACATCCGCCATGTTCGATCCCTGCAATATGTCGACGGCCACTGAATATGACAGTTACCTGACCTGTTCCATCATTGATCACAATTTCCATTGACGGAATTCCGGACCTTGGTTTCATTGTCATGCGTTTTACTTCGCCACAGACCTTCACTTTTGTGCGGACAGTGACTTCGCCGAGCGGTGTCAAATTGAGTTGGGCGAATCTGTCGACTAATCGCTCTGCATCCAATTCTCGAATGCCTTTGTTGGCGGACTTAACGATATTTTTTAGACCCATCAGGATCCCCCTAACTTCTCGAGCATTTTTGTCAAAGTTGCTTCGTCCATTGCACCCAATTTTGTTTCGTGTGTTCCGTCTTGTTGAATAAACACCCAGGCAGGTTGGTAAGCGACATCAAACTGAGCAAAAACTAAACCGTCATTGTCTTTGATATTTGCAAATGTGAGTTGATGTTTGGCGGCGAACTCCTGCATTGATTGTTCTGATCCGTTCCATGCCACACCGATGATGCGTACTTTGCTTGCGAGTTGTTTGCTTGCCACCTCGACCGAGGGTGCTTCATAATTACACGTGGCTCAACCTGGGGCCCAAAACCAAAGCGCAACAGGAGATTTTTGCAATTCGGATTGCAAATTGATTTCACCTCCACCAACGAGGGTCGCATTGAAATCGGTGGTCGCTGCTGATTGCGACTGATTTATCGCATCAGTTGTCTGGGTAGATGTATCGGCTCCACATGAAACGACAGTGAAGGCAAGAACACCAATACAAATTGCTCTACTTAATAGTCGCATGTGACTCATAGTACTCAAACGAATTACGGGGCATTGACCTAGGCTGGATCAAGTATGAGCACCCGAAAATTAATTTTGTGGGCATTGGTATGTGGCGTACTGATATTGATTGCTGGTAGCGCCAAGTTGTTTCAGACATCGCAACAGCCGGTTACCGTGCAATTGCTTGAGTTGGGTGAGTCGGTAACCCTCGGAGACATGACGGTCAGCGTGACGGCACTTCGCGACATCGACGATCGAACTTTGGTTGACGTGACAATGGTGGGTGTTGCGGAGGCGCAAGCAATGGATGGTTGGAAACTATTGGCATCTGGAAAAGTAAATGATCCTGTGCTCTTGCCACTTGGCGCGGGCACCGAGTGCACGCTGACGCAACTTGAAAAGACACTTGTATGTACCGTTGCATTCCCTGTGTCTGAAGGCACGCGCACCATTGCCTATGTTCGCGCAGGAGAGCAACGACAATGGGCGACTGCACCTTGACGCGCAAGCGTTATTATTAAGAGTGATAAATCACTGGGGGTGATGAGTACGGCTGAGCAATTTGATCTCGTGGTTATTGGTGGTGGCCCAGGAGGGTACGCCGCTGCGTTCTATGGTGCGTCTGCAGGCCTCAATGTTGCACTCATCGAGCGCGACACTATTGGCGGAACATGTTTGAACCGCGGTTGTATCCCAGCTAAAGCATTTTTGGAAACCGCAGCAGTGAATAGGCACGTATTGCACGCTGCAGACTTCGGCATCAACACCACCTCTGCAGGTGTTGATTTTGGCGTCGCACAAAATCGCAAGCAGACAATCGTTAATACGCTTGTCAAAGGACTCACCGGACTCACTAAGTCAAAGAAGGTCACCTATATTCTTGGCACTGGTTCGCTTGGTGCAAACCGCACAGTGACTGTGCAGTTGTCGGGTGGCGGCACCCAAGAACTACAGGGGCGCAATATTGTCTTGGCGGCGGGTTCCGTGCCACGAACGATTCCTGGCTTTAACGCTGGTGGACCAATCATGACTTCGGATGAAGTGTTGATGCTCGACAAAATTCCGGCACGCATTGCAGTGATTGGTGGCGGTGCAATTGGCTGTGAGTTCGCCTCTACTTTTGCCGACCTTGGTTCAACGGTGACGATTCTTGAAGGTCTGCCAAAGATTCTTCCTGGCCTTGATCCAGATGTTGCCGCAGTTGTCGTAAAGAGTTTCAAAAAGAAGAACATTGACATTCGTACCGGCGTCAAAGTGAATGGTCATGAACCAACGGCTAGTGGCGGTACCACGGTGTTGTTCGGTGAGGGAGAGCGACTCGATGTTGACGCTGTAATCGTGTCGGTTGGCCGCAAACCATTTACTGATCACCTGGGGTTAACTGGCACTGCAGTAAAAATCTCTGATCGTGGATTTGTTGACGTTGACGGTTTTTGCTTGACGAGCGAGCCAGGCGTATATGCGGTTGGTGACCTCATCAACACTCCACAACTCGCACACGTTGCGTATGCCGAGGCGATCGTGGCAATTAAGCACATGCGTGGCGAAAAGGTCTATCCAGTGATGTACGACCGTGTGCCATGGGCGATTTATTGTCATCCCGAAGTTGCATGGTCTGGTCCGTCAGAAGAAGAGGCGCGCGCAAAAGGACATGATGTTGTAGTTGCCAAGCATCAATTTCGTTCCAATAGTCGAGCGATGATTATCGGTGAGGCTGAAGGTCTGGTCAAGATCATCGCGAAAAAGAATGCCGATGGAACAGCTGGACAAGTACTTGGCGTGCACATGGTTGGTCCGTGGGTTACCGAGCAGTTATCTGGTGGTTACTTGGCGGTCAACTGGGAAGCAACAGTTGAAGAAATATCTGAATTCATCATGCCGCACCCTTCATTGTCGGAGTTGTTTGGCGAAACTGTGATGTCGTTAACTGGTCGCAGTATTAATGCGTGAAAGAACTCACACGCAGTTGAAGATTTCCGTAGAATTAACTTTTAACGTATTGGAGCATCATGGCTGATATCACACTTCCGCAACTTGGAGAAACGGTCACAGAGGGCACCATCACACGTTGGTTTAAAAAAGTTGGCGACACTGTTGCTGCCGATGAGCCATTGTTTGAAGTTTCGACTGACAAAGTGGACACCGAAGTACCATCACCGATTTCGGGAACGCTGACGGAGATTCGGGTTCCTGAAGGCGACACTGTGCCTGTTGGGACAGTAATTGCAGTTGTCGGAGTCTCTGGTGCCGCGCCAGCAGCTGCTCCTGCACCTGCGCCGGTTGCTGCAACCCCAGCTCCTGCACCTGCGCCGGTTGCTCCAGCACCCATTGCCGCAGCGCCTGCTCCAGCACCCGTTGCCGCAGCGCCTGCTCCAGCACCTGCTCCAGCACCTGCTGCAAACTCCAACAAATTGCTGTCACCTGTTGTGCGCAGATTGGTGGCGGAACACGGTATTGACGTGAATGCACTTGTTGGTAGTGGTCCTGGCGCGAGGATCACTCGCGAAGATGTACTCGATCACATTGACCGCAGTGGACTTAAAGCAACACCGGTAGTTGCTGCGCCAGCGCCGGTTGCAGCTGCTGCGGCACCTGCACCAACTCCAGTAGTGAATGCACCAGCACCAGCACCAGCACCAGCTGCGCGCCCTGCTGTTGTGTCAAGCGATCGAGAGCAAGTGGTTGCACTTTCGAAGATCCGCAAACTCACT
The DNA here is from genome assembly GCA_044240045.1 of Ilumatobacteraceae bacterium. GTDB lineage: Bacteria > Actinomycetota > Acidimicrobiia > Acidimicrobiales > Ilumatobacteraceae > UBA3006. Next base: position 9,313 of record JBIIAC010000018.1, on the reverse strand, counting down.
GGTTCGCACATGATCATGTCGAAGAGCACAAGCCCTCATGCTTTTAGCGTCGTCGAGGTTGACTACGCAAATGTCGATCGAGCACGCGCTGCGATTAAGGATTCATGGAAGGCAGGCGAGGGTTTCAGTCTCACGTATCTTCCGTTTATCTCGCGTGCAGTGGTCGATGCGCTTCGTGAGTTTCCTCACCTCAATGCGTCTATTGATGGCGACAATCTGATTGTTCATGGATATGTTGACCTGGGCATTGCAGTAGATCTTGATTACACAGGTCTACTTGTGCCAGTTGTGCGCAACGCAGATGGCAAACGAATCAGGGCAATCGCTCGCGAGATCAATGATCTTGCATCGCGCGCACGCAATCGTAAATTGTCACCAGACGAGATCCAAGGTGGCACGTTTACAATTTCCAATAACGGCTCTGCTGGTTCGGTGCTGACAATGCCGATTATTAATCAGCCTCAAGTTGCAATCTTGTCAACAGATGCGATCGTGCGTAAGCCTGTTGTGGTTACAGCGGCAGACGGAAGCGAAAGTATTGCGATACATCCTGTCGGCAACTTGTCGATGTCGTGGGATCATCGCGCATTTGACGGTGCATATTCTGGTCGATTCCTGGCACGTGTCAAACAAATTCTCGAATCACAGGATTGGTCAGCCGAACTCTAAGAGCGGAAAAGCTATGAGTAACCCATCGACACCACTTCATGTCAGGTGGATTGGTCGTGTGCCATACCGCGAAGCACTTGCTTTGCAATCTGGATTGTTCGAGCGCGGGGTAGATCAACACTTGTTGTTACTCGAGCACCCGCATGTTTTTACTTACGGTCACACCGCGGACTTGGCTAATAACCTTCGCTGCGAGCCAGCAGATGTCGGCGCAGATCTCGTAGAGGTGCAACGGGGTGGCGATATCACGTATCACGGTCCTGGCCAGTTGGTTGGCTATCCCATATTGAGTTTGCGTGCGAAGCACGGTATCGATGGCCCTGCTGACACTCGTGCCTATATATATGACGTAGAGCAGTTGATCATTGACGCGCTGTCTCAACTTGGTGTGCACAATGCCGGGCGTATGGGGGAGTTTCCGGGCGTTTGGATAGAACCGGACACCAAACATGCTCGAAAGATTTGTGCAATTGGTGTGCGGGTGGGCGGTGGCTCTACCGATCGTCGAACGATGCACGGATTTGCGCTCAATGTTTCGACTGACATGACGTTCATGCGCGAACACATAGTGCCGTGCGGTATTGCCGACTATGCAGTGACGTCATTGTTGGAAGAGGGCATCGATGTTTCGATGAACGATGTCGTTGACATCATTACGAAATTGACTCAATTGCGTTGGGGTTCTCAACTCAACACGCGAGCCGATGTGGCATGGAAGCATCGCCCAGAAGATCTTTCGGCGTTTTCGCGTGGCGAGGGAGCGGGTGAACAGGTGCGCATGACCAAGCGACTAGAGCAAGCCGGCGTAATAGACGGCTTAAGTATTTCGGTGCGTAAGCCAGAGTGGATTCGTCCGAACGTAAAACAAACAGATGAAGTACTGAAAACTAAGCGCACGCTTCGTGATTTGAATTTGGTGACTGTATGCGAGCAGGCAGGTTGCCCGAACTTGAGCGAGTGTTGGAATGATGGCACCGCAACATTTATGGTGCTTGGCGATAGATGTACAAGGGCATGCGGGTTCTGTTTAATCGACACGCAAAAGCCTTTGCAGCCAGATGCTGATGAGCCACGGCGTGTGGCCGAAGCTGTGCACCGAATGGGGCTTGAGTTTGCTGTGCTGACGATGGTGGCTCGTGATGATTTGGTTGATGGTGGTATGCAACATGTAGCTCAGACCATTCGAGCAATTCGTGTGTTGAACTTTGGTGTGAAAGTTGAGACGCTTATTTCTGATGTGAAAGGCACTGACTCGCTCGACATCTTGATTGCTGAGCGACCTGATGTGTTTAATCACAACATCGAGACAGTTGCCAGGTTGCAACGAGCAGTACGACCTTCGGCTGGATATGCGCGCAGTCTTTCTGTTTTGGCGCGCGGACGAGCTGCCGGTCTTGCGACAAAGTCGGGAATGATTGTGGGGATGGGCGAGACGCTGCAAGAGGTAGAAGAAACACTGATTGATCTAGCAAGCGTTGGCGTGCAAATTGTCACCATCGGTCAGTATTTACGACCAACGACTCATCATTTACCTGTTGCTCGTTGGGTGGAGCCCGAAGAGTTTGATCATTACAAGGCATTTGGCGAACGACTTGGCATGCAACATGTCCAATCGAGCCCACTTACTCGTTCGAGTTATCACGCAAAACAAGCACATGGGCAGACACAACTCGTTGTTCATGCCTAGTTTTAGAGCAATTGCTAATAAAGTAGCAATGACATGACAAAGACCATTGCAGGCACATCTGACTACGTTGCGCGCATTGCGAAAGTGCGCGCTGCCATGGCGGCCAAGCAAGTAGATGCCGCGTTGCTGTCTGTTGGGCATGATTTGCCTTATCTCTCGGGATATTTTGCAATGCCACTTGAACGCTTGACAATGTTGGTGATTCCGCAACGTGGCGAAGTGACAATGGTTGTGCCGCGACTTGAAGTTGCGCGAGTCACTCCGCAACCTGGGGTTTTTTCGATCACCGCGTGGGGAGAAACCGAGAATCCTGTAGCAATTGTTGCCAAGTTATTGGGTGGAGCAAAGTCGATTGCAGTTGGTGACCAAATGTGGGCCAGATTTTTGGTTGAGCTGTTGCCACTCGTGCCCGGAGCAACTTTTGTGCGCGCAGTTGATGTGGTCGGTGCACTGCGGATGAGCAAGGACGCAAGCGAGATTGCCGCACTGGTGGCTGCTGGTGCCGCAGCAGATCGGGTCGCGACGCAACTGCATTCTGGTTTGATACCGCTCATTGGTCGCACGGAGGCCCAAGTGTCTGCTGACATTTCGGCACGATTATTGGCCGAAGGTCATGACGTCGTCAACTTTGCAATTGTTGCGGCTGGTGAAAACGCTGCGAGCCCACACCATCACGCAGGCTCACGTGTTATTGCGAAGAACGAAATTGTGCTGTGCGACTTTGGTGGAACGATGAATGGCTATTGCAGTGACATCACTCGTTGCGTCTATACGGGCAAGCCGGCAGCAGATGTGGCGGAGGCTTACGAAGTGTTGTTTGCATCTCAGGCTGCCGGAGTTGCTGCAGGGATCGTAGGCGCTGCGTGTCAAGACGTTGATGCCGCATCGCGACGCATTATTGAAGATGCAGGATTTGGTGAATACTTTGTGCATCGCACCGGACATGGAATTGGTATGGAGGCGCACGAAGAGCCCTACATGGTGAGCGGAAATACATTGCCGATTGCCGCCGGTCATGCATTTAGCGTTGAACCCGGTATTTACATCGCTGGTAAGTGGGGAATGCGCCTTGAAGACATTGTTGTAGCAACAAACTCTGGGCCAGTATCGATGAACACCGTTAACCATGCGCTCGTCACGGTCGAAGCCTAAGTACATCGTTCCAAAATGATTCATCTCGACGCCGCAACTGTTCTGCTGCAATGGGCGGTTGGCGGTCTTGCATTTTTATGGTTTACGACTCGTCGTCACGAGATTGGTCTTGGCTATTCGATGTTATTGCGTATTACGTACGGCGTGTTTGCGGCGGGGGCATGTGGACTAGGGCTCCGTTATGGCGTTGAGCCGATACGAGAAGGATCGGCAGTTGCTGTTGCTGTTGCGGCATTTGTGCTCATTCGTAACAAGCGCTCGCGTCTTGATCTCATTGCGCCGTTGTTGGGGGTGCCCGGAATTCTCGTCGCTGGCTTTTCTGCTGTTGCCGACGGCGGCACAGGAGATTATGCAGTCTCGCTGATCAGGGTTGTGGTCGGCACTTTGTTTCTTGGTGCAGTCAGCGACACGATGCTCCTTGGTCACTGGTATCTCGTGCAGCCTGGCATGCCACGCAAACTCATCAACGAAATTGTTAATGCGGTGATTTATCTCTGGCCATTCGAAGTAATTGCTTTGTTGTTGCCAACTGGAATGATCAGCGTGCTCAACGGAACGATTGATGATGGATGGAATGGCGTTCTTGGATGGTTTTGGTTGGCATCAGCAATTGTCACGGGTGCTCTTGCACTAGTCACTCGTGCGGCTCTCAAAGAGCGCAGTTATTCTGCGGTGATGGCGGCGACGGGCTTGATGTATTTGGCTATCTTGACTGCATTCTGCACGGACATTGTTGCGCGTGCACTTCTTGCTGTCTAGTTGTTGCAGGCGTAACTTTTAATTTGGTGCGTGAGGCGCAACGAGCGCCCATGGGCGCGTGCGCTCCAAGGCAAGACCGAGATCGAGTAGTAGTTGCTCGCTGAAATGGCGGCCATTTATCTGCAACGACACGGGTAAGCCATCAATTAGTCCGGCAGGCAACGAAAGCGCAGGGTTGCCGTACATGTTTGCAGGAAAAGTGAGCTTGCCATTGTTGCCAGCACCAGCTTTGACGCCGCCGAAGGCCGAAGGCAACGGCCCCTCAGCATCAAATGCAACATCGGGATTGCTTGCAGTAATGACAAAGTCGACCGCATCAAAAATCTCTGCCATGCGTTGATTGAGTATTGCGCGTCGCGACTCAATTTTGGCGCGTGCCTCTGTTCCGTATTTCCCAAATGTTGCTTCAACTCCAAAACGCATTTCTGGAGTTAAGACATCTGCGCATGCCGGCCAAAAATCGGCGAGTTGAGAGTGAATCTCAACCATGCCGCTGATCGACCAAGCAGCACCAATACGTGGCAGCGCCGTGTCGACATTAATAATTTTGATTCCAGTGGTTGCGCATAGATGCTGCGCATATTCCTCAAGCTGTGTCCACATGGCTGGCGATACAACAGCGCCTCCCCAGTCGGGTACAAGCACTGCAGTCTTGCCGCGCAACGCGTCGGTATGCGTACCAAGTTGTACTTCCCAGTTGTCTACACGTTGCAGACTAAGTGGGTCGCGAGAGTCGTGACCATTGCACACATCAAACCAACGCGCCGTGTCGCGAATACTTCGCGCCATTACTCCTGTATTGACTGTGAGGTTTCCGAGTTCAGTATGTGGTGCGCGGGGGATGCGACCAAAGGTTCCTTTGAGTCCTACGAGTCCAGTGAAACCAGCAGGAATTCGAATTGATCCTCCACCATCTCCACCAGTAGCGATTGTGACAAGGCCACCAGCAACAGCTGCTGCGCTGCCGCCGGATGAACCACCCGGTGTACGTCCGTGCATCCATGGATTGTGGGTCGCGCCATTCAAAACGGTGCGCGTGATGTTGACGCCACCAAATTCGCTCGCAGTGCACAAACCGATGTGGTTTGCTCCACCGATTTCGGTAGCACGCTGAACCATCACCGATGTATGCGTTGCTTTGCGATCCGCAAAAACCACACATGCCTCTGTGTATGGCCAACCCTTCACGGCATCAAGTTCTTTGACTCCGAGTGGTACACCACCGAAGGGTTTGGTCACATCTGCAGATTTAGCTCTCTCGAGTGCACCCTGTGGGTCAAGAAAAGAGAAGGCGTTTAAGTTACTGCGCTCAATTGCTGCGAGGGAGGCCTGCAGTTCTTCAACTGGTGAGCGATCTTTGGACCTGAACGCATCAACCAGCGAAATAGCGTCGCCAAGCCATGGGGAGTCTGTTGTTGTCACGCACTCTAAAGTATCTGAAATATCTGAATTATCTTAAGTAGTAGCCGAAAGCATGATTTCTATTAGTGTGTTTTTGCTTATGAATTCGTCTACTTTCCTCGGTCTCAAGCCAGTGAGTAACCACACAGAAACCTCTGGATCGTGGTCGATGTTGGTGCAACCAGGGCTGTGCACGGGTGGCGGATTTTTGTGGGGTGGTGCCGGTCTGGCATCGGCCGTGTCGGCCATGGAACAACTCAGCGGTAGACATTGCGTTTGGTCGACTGCGCAATACCTGTCGTACGCACGACCCGGCGAAGTGATGCATATTGACATCACGCTTGCGGTTGTCGGACATCAGATCACTCAAGCGCGTGCGGTGTGCCATGTTGGTGAACGCGAGATTCTCACTGTTAATGCAGCTCTCGGCGAACGAACATTTGAACACGCTCATTTATTTGTGCCGATGCCGGATGTTCCAGGCCCAAATGAGCTTGAAACCCGTAAGCATCGTCATCCTGTCGACGGCACGATTCATGATCGTCTCGAAGAACGACTTGTGATCGGTCGTGAGCTCGAACAACTTGATGGCAAACCAAACGATGGGCGCACCGTGATGTGGGCACACATTCCAGACGTATTGACCGACGTGGATGCAGCAACCCTTGCGGTGCTTGGCGACTTTGTGCCGATGGGTATTGGGCAGGCTCTTGGCGTCAGGGGTGGTGGTAACAGCCTTGACAACACGCTTCGCGTTGTTCGCCTCGTGCCTACCAAGTGGGTCTTGTTAGACATACAGATACAAGGTGTCGAGCGAGGGTTTGGTCATGGGTCGGCAAACATGTTTGCCGAAGATGGAACTCTGCTGGCCACTGCAAGTCAAAGTTGCATAGCTCGAATGTGGAAAGAGTAACAACATGATTCGTCGTAATGGAATGACAGTGCCGCTGCCAGGACACCTGCATGCGCAACGTGACAAACTCGCGCAACTTGCCGATTGGGGATACAGCGACATCTGGTCTGCAGAGACCGATGGGGCGGATGCGTTTACTCCACTTGCATTAGCGGCGGCATGGGAACCACGGCTTCGACTGGGCACTGCAATCGTGCCGGCCTATACACGCACCGCACCAGTCATTGCGCAAAGCGTGGCTGCTTTGGCCGACGCAGCACCTGGAAGATTTGCAATTGGAATTGGCTCATCAAGCAACGTGATCGTGGAAAAGTGGAATGGCGTGCCATTTGTCGATCCATACAAAAAGGTGCGCGATGTTGTGCGTTTTATGCATGATGCATTTAGCGGCGAAAAAATTACGAAAGAGTACGACACATTTTCTGTCAACGGCTTTCGACTCAGCATTAAGCCAGAGCAAAAGCCAACCATCTTGGTGGCGGCGTTGCGCGAAGGCATGCTCAAGTTGGGTGCACGTGAAGCTGACGGAGTGATCATTAACTGGTTGTCGGCACAAGATGTGAGCAAAGTTGCTGCAGTAGTGAACGGCGCAGCCAACGGTGTCGAAAAAGAAATCACCGCACGCATTTTTGTGTGTCCAAGTGAAAACACCGAAACTGTGATGGCGGGAGCGAAGTTTGCAATTGCCGCATACATGAACGTGCCTGTCTATGCCGATTTCCATCGTTGGATGGGTCGGGCACCGCTATTGCAAGGTATGTGGGATGCATGGACTGCGGGTGACCGCAAAGCCGCACTCGCCGCGATCCCGGATCGGGCCGTAGATGAACTAGTTGTGCATGGAAGCCCTGCGCATTGTCGCGATGTAATTGATGAGTATTTCAAAAACGGTGTCACTACATCGTCGCTCGCAATCTTGCCACTTGACCCAGCTCTCGACTATTGGAAGGCTGTTGAAAGCCTTTCACCCAGTGCGTCGTAAGTAATACCACTTCGTATGTCAACCATCGAGACCGATGCAGAAGTAGCAACGCGTCTCGAGTTTGAACAAACCCAACGCAGTGAAGGTTGGAAGCTGTTGCGTGGAATGTTGCGGGACCAACGCCGCAATTTATTGATCGGTGGGTTGGTAGGAATTTCGTGGGCTGGCTTTAAAACAGCAGTTCCACAGATGACAAAAAATGCAATCAACCAAGGCATTGAAAAAGATGGACCATTGCTCAAGTGGGTCTTGATTATCGCGGGTCTTGGAGTTTTGACGGGCGTACTTTCTGGCATGCGCCGCTATGTGGCATTTCGTGAAAGCCGCTGGGCTGAAACGCTGCTGCGTGAACGGCTCTTCGCTCACCTCATCAGTCTCAATGTTGGTTTTCACGACAAAGCCCAAACAGGACAACTCATGAGTCGCGCATCGAGTGACTTGATGCAGATTCAAGGCTTTATTGTGATGATTCCCATCACATTGTCCAACGTGATTCAAATTATTGCTGTCACCGCAATTTTATTTTACACCGACCCTGTTTTGGCACTTGTCGCACTCGTGCCGCTGCCGTTTGTCAACATCTCGGCTAGCAGGTTTAGTAATCGAATTCACCCAGCATCTATTGCCGTGCAAGCCGAACAGGCGCAATTGGCCAGCGTTGTTGAAGAAAGCGTCTCAGGCGTTCGAGTCATTAAGGGTTTTGGTGCAGAGCAAGTGCAGTTTGACAAGTTGCGTAAAGAAGCCGACGACATTTTTGGCGAAACGATGAAGGCGGCGAAGATTCGCAGTAGTTTCTTGCCAGCAATTGACGTGTTGCCAGCACTTGGTCTTGTGGGTGTGCTCGGCGTGGGTGGTCACCGTGTGTTGAATGGGCAGATAACCATTGGCGACCTTGTTGCATTCAACGTGTATCTCACATTGCTGATCTGGCCTCTTCGCAATATCGGTATGATCGTTGCGCTTGGTCAGCGCGCTGCGGCTGCATTGGTGCGCATTCACGAAGTGTTGAGCACCGAGTCGACAATTACAGACCCAGTGAATCCCCAACAATTACCGAGTGTTGTAACTGGCACCACAACACTTGGCGCGGTCAAGTTTGACCACGTTCAGTTTGGCTATAGCCCCGACCAGTCAGTGCTGAGCAATTTCTCTATTGATATAGCTGGTGGTGAGTCAATTGCAATCGTTGGTGCCACAGGTTCTGGCAAGTCAACAGTGGCGCGTCTGTTGTTGCGGTTCTACGACACCAATTCTGGACACGTATTTCTTGATGGTGTAGACGTGCGCAAACTCAAGTTGCGCGACTTGCGTCAGCAAATCGGTGTGGTGTTTGAAGACACTGTGTTGTTTAACGACACGGTTGCCCACAACATTGGGTTTGCAAAGCCAGCTGCAAGTCAACAAGACCTCGAGAGTGCTGCCAAACTTGCCGGCGCTCACGACTTCATTGGCGCATTGCCTCATGGTTATGAAACCGTGATTGGCGAGCGTGGGTTTTCACTCTCTGGCGGTCAACGCCAACGCATCGCAATTGCGCGAGCAATAATCGCTGACCCCCGTGTGCTCGTGCTTGACGATGCAACGAGCGCAGTCGACCCAAGTAAAGAAGGCGAGATCCGAGAAGCAATGCGCACGGTAATGAGTGGACGCACCACCATCGTGATTGCGCACAGACCAGGAACTATTGCGCTTGCCGACAGAGTCATTTTGCTCGACGGTGGAACCATTGCGGCAATTGGAACCCATGAAT
>JBIIAC010000076.1:0-4834 GCA_044240045.1 Ilumatobacteraceae bacterium | reverse complement strand
AAGTGGCAAATATCAAGAGCCAAAAGAAGCGAATCCTCACCAACGCCAAGGCCACCTCGCGTAACCGCGCGACGAAGAGCGAAGTGCGTACACGCTTAAAGAACGCCACCGAGACAATCGGTACTCCTGAAAACCCAGAGGCTTTGCGCCTTGCCGTTAAGCGCCTCGATATGGCCGCATCAAAGCGTGTCATTCACCCTCGTCAAGCAGCTCGCAAAAAGAGCCGCCTGATGAAAAAAATCAACGCCGCGAAGTAAACCTTCCGCCCGTTTTTGCATGTTGCGGCGCGCCGCCCATGCGACTCAATCTTGCTACCAAGATTTCCATTGTGAGTTCCTCTTCTAGGTCTTTGCCACCGCGCAAATCGATATCGGCTCTAGCAAGCAGCTGTAATGCTGCAGCAATATTGGCAGCACCCAATCTTCTGTACGTCTCCAAATACTTCTTTCCTTGGAATTCACTCTTTGCCCCGATGACCGCCATGGCTTCGCTCGCAGTATGTACTTCTGGCCCATCCAGTTTGAGAAGTTTTACATAATGATTGTGCAGCAGAGCCATGAGTTGCATCGGATGAGACTCACCACTTCGTATCATTCGTCGCAACATCGCGATCGCCTTTGGTGAGTTTGAAAGATCAATTGCATCGGTCAAATCCCAAGGCATGACGCTGCCCTCTTGACCAAGAAATGGTTCGATTTCTTCTACGGTGAGTTTCTTGTTGGTGCCATATGTCGAAACCAACACTTCAATAATTGAAGGAAGCCTTGCCTGGTCTTGACCGAGCCATTCGATCAACATTTTGAGTCCACCCGAATCGACTTTGAGTCCAGCCTCCGTCAGCTGTTCTTGAAACCACATCGACAATTCGTTGAAACGACTTGGCGGAGAAGTATTGATCGTTGTTGCACCCGCTTGCTTCAGCGAATCTGTAATCGATTTTGCAAGCTTGCCCGATCCTGTGAGCACAAGTTGCGTGTCTTCAAGCGGCTGCTCAAGATACGCGACTAGAGGTTTAAGTTGATCAACAGTTGCTTCACCGATTCCTCGCAATACCACAACTCGGTCGCCGCCAAAAAGCGAGCCGGTCTGAGCCCCAACCATTGCATTGGCAATTTCTTGTTCTCGATCGTCAGCTCCGAGCGATTCCAAATCATGGCTCAGAAGCATTGTGTTGCGGTCACCATCTCCGATGAGTTGCGTGACGAGGTCGGTGAGCTTGACCGAAACCAATCTGGCATCGCTGCCCGTAATTAAATAGATCGCCACGCCGATATTCTCGCAGAAATAACCAATAAAGCCACGATGCCCCAACCCAAGGCATTGACACCGCCTTGCAACGACATGCGCTCACCAAGCACTGCCACCCACCAGACCCATCGCACCGCAACCTCAACCGGCCACATCAAAGCCGTCACGCAACCAGTCATTACTGTGCCGCTCGAAACTTGATTCAAAATTCCTGCCAACATCCCAAGAGGAATCCCCACCAACATCACCGCACCCGCAATAGGTACTGCCAACAAGTTAGTAATGAGCGCAATCACTGGCGCACTGTGAAAAATAAGTCCCGTGATCGGCATCACCCCCAACTGTGCCCCCATAGTTGTAGACAATGCAGTCGAAAACCACGTCGGTCCTGGAATGATCTTTGCAAGTTGCGGAGTAATAATAAGCAGTCCCAATGTCGCTGAACTCGACATCCAAAACCCAACTGACCACGCAAGCAGTGGGTCACACACAATGAGCACGATGATTGCAAGTCCGAGCATCCGTCGTGCGGGTGTGTCGTTACCGCGTGCAGTACCAAGAGCAACGAACCCGGCCATCATCGCTGCACGCATCACCGAAGGTTCGCCTCGAGTCACGACGGTAAACCACAGCAGTACAAATAGTGTGAGACCAAGCCGCCACGATGAGCGGGCACGCATCAGCAACGGGCCCATCACTGTCAAGAGAAATGCAACATTTTGTCCAGAGACTGCAGTGAGATGCGACAAGCCACTGTTTCTAAATGCAGTGATCATTGCGGCTGGCTGCTGTCGATCATCACCGATGATCAGACCCATAAAAAGCGCACCTTCGTCACGGGGTATTACTGCAGCAGATCGCGCCAATGCTTTGCGTATATTATTTGCACTCAAATACAGCACTGCACCATTGCCAAAACTTTCGCTCACCTCGCGAACGGCAAAGGTTCCCACAATGTGTCGGTACGACAATCTGTTTTGCTTGCTTGCTTCAAGACGCAAACGATCTCCAGTAACCCACAGCACTTCACCGGCCAGGCGATTGCTCAATCTTCTTCCGGGCAGTCCATATGCATAGACGATGAACCTCTCGCCGTCGAGTTGCAATACGGTCTGCACTCCTCCGTTACGCCACTGCGGGTCCTCCACCACCTTTGCTGCCCCCTGAAATGGACCCAATTGAGGTTGTTCAAGTTGGCTCCACGAATGTGCGCCGAACAACGCACCAGAGATTGCGAAACAAAACACTGTTGATGCGAAGAAGCGATTTGTTAAACACAACGAACTAGCAATCACCACTGCAATCCCGATCAATACGTTGATCCCAAGATGATCCATGATGCTGGCCGACATTCGTGTGCACACCAACAACACAATTGCTAAAGCCAGGACAAGGTTGTCGCTAAGTTGAGGCAGATGCCCACCTTCGCCATGTTGCGTCTCGTAGAATTGAGGTATGTCAGATGTAGAAACATCGCAACCGCGCGCGCGTTCGCCACGCATAGTTGTAGACGGCATCATTGCTAACCGCAATTTGGTGCGCAAGCGTGGAGGCGTGGTTGCTGTGGCCATGAGCGCTTCACTCGCCCTCGTTGGCCTGATTTTGCTGGCGCTTCCTGGCTCACTGCTTGGCATAGTTGGCTATCTGGTCTTGGTGATTGCACTTCCTGTGTTGTCCATCGCGGGCGTTCCTGCTGTTTCCACATTTGCGAGTTACACAATTGCCATATTGGCAAGTGCCGCAATCTGGTTTGGTCTTGGCCAAGTTTCTGCGATTCGGGCAACTCGTCGCGCGGTCGCTGGCTGGCCCGAATGGGTGCGCGAATTTCGACCGCTTGCCATAGGTGTTGCAATTGGCGCAGTAATGGCGCTGGCGCTCAGTGGCATCGTGCTCGGCGCGCTCTAACACTCGTAGCGGCACTCGTAGCGGCACTCGTAGCAACACTCGCAATCACACGCGCACCCGAGTGCGCATCGCAGCAAGTTTTGATGGCCCGATACCGCGCACATTGAGCAAGTCATCGACGGTTGCATACGGACCGTTTGCAATACGGTAATCAATGATGGCTTGAGCAGTTGATGGACCAACACCCGGTAGTGAATCGAGATCTCTGAGTGTCGCACTATTCAGATCAACGATCCCCAAAGAGGTAGTTGCGCTGCTACTTCCACTACCAGCGCCACCAGTGCCGCCGACAACAGGAAGATTGATGCCTGCGTGAGGTCTTGGCAATGTTGTTCGAGGTGTTGATCCGATTCGCGGAATAAATACTTGTGCAGCATCTACAAGTGGTGCTGCGAGATTGACTACAACTAAATCGGCGGCAGATGTCGCTCCACCAGCAGCTTGAACCGCATCAATGATTCGTGCCGTTGCTAATAACACGTACACCCCAGGTTTTACTACCTCACCCGATACATACACCGTGATATTCGATACCAGTGATTCAGGAGTCGCAAGCAAAGAACCCGTCGCCACCGTTGATGATGCAAATGGAATAGCCACTTCGGGTGGCGGTGGCGGAACTCGCACTACCCACCAAACCCCGACGACCATCACCAGAACACCAAAAGCCGATGCAAGAATGCGGCTGAGTCCGATCCAACGAATGAAGTCAGTGAGTCGTTGGTGCACGACTCTATGTGTGCGGCAACTAGAAGAGTTGTGCGGTCAGTCTTTTCCGGTGACCAGCACTGCGAGGGTCGAGCGGCCCCATGGCCTCTAAGAGGTCTAGATACTTTTTACGCGCGTCTTCGTCGGCTTTCACTTGAGGCAGCAGAGTGGCCAGTTGCGCGTCATAATCATCTGTTGGCGCGAATGCAGCACGAGCAGCAGTGATAACAACACGAACGTTGTCGGTCTCGGGCACCAAAGCAAGCACGCCAAGCGCACCGGTCACGTCGCCGTTCTTGAGCAACAACTGAGCCAACAGAATCGCAATACTCTCGTCACCTGGCTTGAGCACAAAAGCTTCACGCAAACTTGCCTCGTCGCCGGCCTCTACCAACGACTCCACAGTCGGCGCACCGCCCTCAGGCATCAGTGACTGCACAAATTCTGCAATCACGTGCTCCGATTGTGCACCGACGAACCCATCAAACATTGCCCCATCTTTGAGCGCATACACCGCAGGAATTGACTGCACTTTGAATGCCGCTGAGATTGCCGGATTTTCGTCGACATTTACTTTGGCAAGAATCACCCTGCCCCCAGTTGCATCAGTGAGTTTTTCGAGAATTGGTCCAATCGTTTTACATGGTCCGCACCATGGCGCCCACAGATCGACAATGACAGGCGTGGTCTTTGAGCGCTCTAAGACCTCTACTTGAAACGTTGCATCAGTTACATCGATCGCCATACCCACGACAATACTGCCGAGTATGACTTCGAGGCCTTACTTGACTAAGTTTGCTCAACAATGAATGCAGCATCCCCCACACCAGCAGGCATTAATGCCGATTCGGTAACTCGGTGGCTGTTAGCCAACGTTGCTGGATCTGTCGCACCTTTTCATTTTGAACTCATCGCCGGTGGGCACTCCAACCTCACGTTTAGCGTGACCGATAGCGCAAACCATCACTATGTG
>JBIIAC010000075.1:0-4854 GCA_044240045.1 Ilumatobacteraceae bacterium | reverse complement strand
TCATTAACCACAAAGGGAATTAAGACATGACAAGTAAAACCAACAAAGCGAGGGCAGCGAAAGCTGCAATGCGCAAATACAAGAAGCGTCCAAACGTTTTACACGCTGAGCACATTGGATACATCGATTACAAAGATGTGAACTTGTTGCAGCGCTTCATGTCCGATCGATCAAAGTTGCGTGCACGTCGCATGAACGGCAACACCGTTCAGCAACAACGTGACGTCGCACTTGCTGTGAAGAACGCACGTGAAATGGCACTCTTGCCATACACCAAGCGAGTTGCCGCAGCGCGCGCACCTCGTCGTGGCGAGGAAGATGGTGGCTCACGTAGCGATCGTCCACGTCGTGGCGCACCGAACGCAGATGCCGGTTCAAACGAATCAGCATTTGTCGATAAGTACGCAGCAGCAATTGATGCCGCCGAATCTTCGGTAGCAGCACCAGCAGCTGATGTTGAAGTTTCAACCCCAACTACAACCGAGGAGGCATAAGCCATGAAGGTTTTGCTTCGTTCTGATATTGCAGGTGTAGGTCGCCGTGGCGATATCATCACCGTTTCGTCTGGCCATGCACGCAACCATTTGTTGCCACACGGCTTGGCCATTGTGGCTTCCGAAGGTGAAGTTGTTCAGGCTGGCGTGATGCGCCGTGCTCGTGACTTGCGCGAAAACACCGAGCGCGAAGCCGCGCGCGGTGTTGCAGCCAACTTGGCCAATCAAACAGTCAAGGTCAAGGCAAAAGCCGGAGCCGAGGGTCGTTTGTTTGGTTCGATCTCAACAACCGAGATCGCAGCAGCACTCTTGGATCAAACAGGGATCACTGTTGATCGCAAGAACATCACCATCGACACACCGATCCGTTCAGTTGGCGACCATGCAGTTTCGGTCGAGCTGTACGCCGATGTTGTTGGTGTGATCAACCTCTCTGTCGTAGCCAAGTAACACGACGCAATGGCTCCGCGCAGCGGGGTTGCATGTGGTTATCCACAGTTAAGTCACATGGTTATGCCCCTAGCGATCAACAGGCAAGTTCGGGCAAGGTAGACGTATGTCATTAGCGGGTGAATCAAACAACGACACACGACCAGTGCAACGCAGCACGCAACGTGTGCCGCCGCACAACTTGGATGCAGAAGCATCGTTGTTGGGTGCAATGTTGTTGTCGCGAGATGCGGTTGCTGCCGCACTCGAACGCGGTGTTCTTCCAGACGAGTTTTACAAACCAATTCACCGCCATATTTACGATGCGATTCGATCACTCAATACAGGTGGTGAGCCAGTTGACGCTGTCACAGTTGCAGAAGAACTTCGTCGCGCGGGCACACTCGACACCATTGGTGGTCTTGATGCGTTGCTGACGCTGCAAAATGCAACACCAGCGATCACGAGTGCTGATCGTTACGCCAAGATTGTTCGCGACACCGCGCGCCTTCGTCGACTGATTGGTGCAGCATCCGATATTGCCGAGATTGCATTCAACGAGCCAGACGACGTTGATAAAGCCATCGATGATGCAGAGAGCAAGATTTTTGATATCGGCGAGAGCCATATTGGAGACAATGCCGAGAAAGTCAACGTGTTGATCGATCAGGCGATCGAGAAACTTCAAACACTCGTTGACAACAAGGGTGCCATCACTGGTGTGCCAACAGGAATCGCAGAACTCGACAAGGTGTTGCTTGGCTTGCAGCCCGGCACTCTCAATATCATCGGAGCTCGTCCAGCAATGGGTAAGAGCGCCTTTGCACTTGGACTTGCAGTGCATGCTGCCCAAACATTGATGAAACCAGTGCTGTTTTTCTCATTGGAAATGGGTAAAGCCGAACTCGCACAACGTATTTTGTCGAGTGAAGCGCGCGTTGACAGCACGTTGTTGCGCACAGGTCGTCCATCGGCAAACGATTGGACAAAGATCAGCCATGCTGTTGGTCGACTCGATATTCCGTTGATCATTGACGACAATGCCGGCACTTCAGTTGGTCAAATCCGCGCAAAAGCGCGTCGCACGATCAGTCGCGATGGCGGGCTTTCACTTATCGTGATCGACTATTTGCAGTTGATGGGTGGTGACGGTCGTCCAGAGAACCGCCAGTTGGAAGTGAGCGAGATCAGTCGAAAACTCAAGTTGTTGGCCCGCGAATTCAATGTGCCTGTTTTGGCATTGAGTCAGTTGAGTCGTCAACTTGAATCACGCACAGACAAGCATCCAACTCTTTCCGACTTGCGCGAGTCAGGCGCTCTTGAGCAGGACGCCGACGTGGTGATGTTCTTGTATCGCGCCGAAATTTATGACCAAGATCCCAATTTGAAAGGTCTTGCCGAAATCAATGTCGCGAAGCACCGTGCCGGACCATTGGGCACCGCACGACTTGCTTGGCTCTCGACGTATACCCGATTTGAGGGCGTGGCTTCAGATCCTGTTGTCGATGCCGCACTTCGCAACTAACTCATGTTTCTTGGCGAAAACCTTCTTACGTATTTAGTACTCGCTCTTGGCGGTGCAATGTGTGTTGGCAATGTGCTGGCGATTGTGAGACCACCGAGCGCAACAAAGAAACCCAAACAAGAGAGTGGCGACCTAGATCAAGCACCAATCGCAAGAACGGTGACGATGGCGATTATTGGTGGCATTGCGGCCGCTTGGGCCCTTGTCAGCCTGTTGAGCGGGTGACGGGAATCGAACCCGCGTTCTCAGCTTGGGAAGCTGATGTTCTACCTCTGAACTACACCCGCGAAACCGTTGTAGAGAGTACCAATCCAAAACCAAGTTGATATTCGGCGCTGAAGGCTATTAGTCGGTGCCAATGCCTATTAGCCAGATCTGAATGCTGTTAGATAGTGTGCTTCGTTGTGATCCTGTCTGACAAAAGCATCCGTGAGGCCCTTGCCTCGAAAAGAATCATCATTGATCCACTCGACGAGTCGTGCTTACAGCCGTCGTCAATTGACGTCAAAGTGTCCAACTTGTTCCGTGTGTTTCGCAATCACACTTCGGCAGTCATCGATGTAAAGAAAGATCTTGCCGATCTCACCGAGTTGGTAGAGGTTCCCCAAGATGGCGTGTTCATGTTGCACCCAGGCGAATTCGTTTTAGGTTCGACACTTGAGCGAGTGGCAATTGCTGACGATCTGGTTGCTCGAGTTGAAGGCAAAAGTTCGCTCGGCCGACTTGGGTTATTGATCCACTCAACCGCAGGGTTTATTGATGCTGGCTTTGATGGTCACATCACACTCGAGTTATCGAATGTGGCCAATTTGCCAATCACGTTGTATCCAAACATGAAGATTGGTCAAGTGAGCTTCATGACGATGACCACTCCCGCCGACAATCCGTACGGCAAAGGTGCACGAGGTTCTAAATATCAGGGTCAGCGCGGGCCGACCCCAAGTCGATACTTCGAAAACTTTCGTTAGTTAGTTGCCGGCAATTGGCACTGCGAGTGGCGCAGGCCGCTCGGCGTTAATGCGCTCACCGTTTTCGAGTGCGTCGAGCAAGTGAATGGCAATGTCAGCGACCTTGACTTCGTTCTCTTCCTTGCCAGCACCTTTCACACCATCGTCCAGCATGATGTAACAGAACGGACACGCTGTTGCGACGCGGCTTGCACCAGTTGCAATTGCTTCTGCTGCACGCTCGTCGTTGATCTTCGTGCCGATGTTTTCTTCCATCCACATGCGCGCTCCGCCAGCACCGCAACACATGCCTGTGGTTCCGTTGCGTGGCATTTCAACAAGGTCAGCACCCTTGATTGAGCTGACAACATTGCGTGGTGCCAAGTACACATCGTTGTGGCGTCCGAGGTAACACGAGTCGTGATACGTAATGCGCTCTTCAAGAGTTGCATTGCTTACATCTAACTTGCCACTGTCAATCAAATGCTCAAGCAATTGTGAGTGGTGAATTACTTCGTATGTGCCACCCAACTGTGGGTATTCGTTGGCAAGGGTGTTGAAGCAGTGTGGGCATTGCGTAATGATCTTGCGCACGCCCATGCCGTTGAGCATCTCGATGTTTGGCATTGCCAGCATCTGGAACAAGTATTCGTTGCCGCTGCGACGAGCACTGTCACCCGTGCACATTTCGCTTGGTCCAAGAATCGCTACATCCACGCCTGCGCGCTTGAGCAACTTGGCCATTGATTGCGTAACTTTCTTGTTCTTGTCGTCGAAGCTGCCGGCACAACCAACCCAGTACAAGTACTCATGGTTGAATGCTGCGCCAGGATCAAGCACTTGAACGTCGAGATCTTTTGCCCAGTCGCCACGCTCACCTTGGTTCATGCCCCATGGGTTGCCCTGGTTTTCCATCGAGCGATATGCGTTGCCCAATTCGGCAGGGAAGTCGCTTTCCATCAACGACAAGTAACGACGCATGTCGAGGATCTTGTCGAGAATTTCGATATTGACAGGGCAAATTTCGTCGCAAGCCTTGCAACTCGTGCATGCCCAGACTTCTTCTGCGGTAATCCGCTCAAACAATGAGTTGACCGAGATAGTGATTTCACTGTCAACACCAATTGGCGGCGACACTTTGCCACCTGGGGCATGCGAAGCGGTTGCGGCCATTACTTCACCGCTCTTGAGCACGATTTCGCGTGGGTCAAGCGGCTTGCCTGTTGCGTGTGCTGGGCACACGCTTGTGCAACGACCGCACATGGTGCATGCGTCCAAATCGAGCAGTTGCTTCCACGTGAAATCCTCGATGACATGCGCGCCGAATGTTTCAAGCGAAGTCTCGGTGAGATTTGGCATTGCCTTCATTGCACCCTTTGGACGCTCGCGATCCTTGAGGTACATGTTGAGTGGCGAAGTAAAGATGTGACGCAACATCGTGACTGGCAAGATCGCAAGA
>JBIIAC010000074.1:0-4856 GCA_044240045.1 Ilumatobacteraceae bacterium | reverse complement strand
ATCACGACTGAACTACTGGAGTCCCCGTTGACACGTCGATACCGACTATTGAATTGACATCTTGGCGGCGCAGTAAGACCACAACATTGACGAGTTTGTTACGCATATCTACAGGAGCCCCAAAGTTGATAACTGTGCCAGTTTTGAGGGTCATCGTGATTTCTTCAGTACCAGCAACGCCCAAATGTTTGACCATTGGCGCAAGCTCGCTTGGCAATGACATCGCCAACTGACCCGCCGCCCTATATGCGGCTGCCGAACTCGCCCCTGCGGTCAAATTGGGACCAGTTCCTTCGATCCACATGTATTGCGTTGGCCGCCCCTCCACCACACTCAGCACTAAACCGTCTTCATCAATTACACGGGCTCGATTATCGACGCCAAGAAACCACGCAACGGGAATTCTCTCGTTGATCTGAATCAACACGCGACTCGGAAGGCTCGTTGTAATGCGAGCGGATTTAACCCAAGGATCGCTTTCAAGTCTCTCACTTGCAGTTTTAGTGTCGACTGTGAGGACCGACTTGCCTTTGAGCGAGTCCGAAACACTTCGCACCAACGCAGCGTCAGCATATTTCGCACCTTCAACTTGGATAGTTCTCACCGCAACGATTGGTGATGCCAAGATAATGAGAGCTACAGCAATAAAAACTACGACACCAAGGCCCGTCATCACGAGTCGCTTTCGCTTGTTACCCCCAGTGATCTTGCCGACGAACTTGCCCAAAAATCGGCGCGAAATAATTAATTCGCCCCACTGGGTACCAACAATTATTTCGGCGTCGAGGTCCTGTGCAACATCATCATCCGTGATCAACACTCGGACTGATGTTGGCGCTTGGTGCACAGACTGAGATGCAGTGTCTGACGGGAAATCACTCTCTGATGGTTGACGAAAGTCTTCATCCACAATGACAACACGAGTCGGTATGGCAGCTGGCGCAGTACCTGTCGTATTCTCCGTTGCATCGGCTGTCACAACTGGCATTGTCACTTCTCGAGTTTTGATGTCGGTTACTGAAGCAATAACAGGTTGCTCCTGAGTGGTCGTTGTTTCATCACCAAACACTGCGCGCAACTCGTCAAGTACTTCGGTCGGCACATCTAACGGATCTTGAAATGTGGTTGACCTCAGGACAGAAATTGGTATCGATGTGTCGCTAGAAACTGATGTGCTTGCATTCCGATCAAAAATATGTTCGAGCCGCACTGTTGCAACACTCGTGTCCGACTCACTCGTCAACACCTCAACAAGCGAAGGATCTATGGTTGCATCAAAACCAGCAAGTCGAATCTCGCTACGCAAGTCGTAACCCGTTGCCTCTTTGACCCGACGACGAATCTCGGCCATCACCTGTACAACGTCAGAGGCAAGTCCGCCTTCTTCAGCTTGGATAAAATTCGCATGCTTCTCTGAAACATGTGCTGTTCCAATACGAAAACCACGCATGCCGATTTGATCTATCAACGCACCTGCAGATACTTCACCAGGAACTGGATTGACAAACACTGAGCCAGCATTTTGTCCGCCAGGTTGGTTCTCCCTGCGCCACTTCACAATCTCTGACAATTGATTTTCTGTTGCTTCTGTGTCAGTTGCCCAACCCAAGTTGAGCGTCGCCGACAACACCACATGATGGTCGGCAATCGCCGATCCTCTAAATCTCAGACCCAAATCAACTGCATCAACATGGGCCTCAACACCCCGCAAGAGATGGAAAATACGGGCCGATACAAGGGATGATGCCATGTCGGAACCATGACCACCCGCGTTCATGCGCACCGCTCCACCGATTGTGCCTGGCACGCCCACACCCCACTCAAAACCTGTAAGCCCACGATGCACACTCTGTCGAGCCGCAACAGGCAGCAAAACCGAGCCGCCGAAAAGCGCAATCGGTTCAACTTCATGGCCTCCGTCTTCGCTCCCTGCACCGCGTCTATCGCCTGTATCAATAGTCCGGTCGGGTAGATCGATGTATTCCAAAAAACTTCCGAATGTGATCGCTAGACCCTGAAATCCGGTGTCGGCGATCAGCATGTTGCTTCCCCTACCAATCACCAACAACGGCAAATCAACCTGTGCCAATATGGCGCTAATTGCCTCTAGATCGTCTATTGATTCAACATGTACATGCAGAGCCGCGTTTCCGCCAACTCGATATGTCGTAAATTGCGCAAGAGATACATCGGAGCGTGCACGCTTTCCAAATAACTCAGTTGCCAATTGCAATTCAGCACTTGTTGCAGGCCGTTTAAACGAGCGAGGTGTGTTCATGATTCTTGCTCTTTAGTGCTTCAGTGAATCGTTTGCCCGATTACTTTGGCGCAACGACATCACTTCGTCAGGAAGTTGGGCAACATCACCACAGCCCATCGAAATACAAAGATCACCGCTTGTGAGCGCAGAGGCAAGGAAACTCACGAGATCATCCCGTTGCGCAATCCACTCAACCTTCTTGCCTGGGTGATTGTTCTCGATTGCATCAACGACAAGTTTGCCAGTTACACCGGGTATCGGAGTGGTACCCGACGAGTAGATATCGGTGATCACCACAACATCTGCATCACCGAAAGCATCTGCATAGGCGCTAGACATCACGCTCATCCGATTAAATCGATTTGGCTGAAAGACTGCCACGACCCGACCCCACTTGTCCGTCGCGTCGCGGGCACCACGCAATACAGCAATAATTTCGTTCGGCAAATGTGCGTAGTCGTCCACAAAGGTCACGCCATCATCAATACCTCGCATATCGAAACGCCTCGCAACGCCACGAAAACTGTTCAATGCTTGAGATGCAACTTCAAATTCGACCCCAAGCTCCATTGCCATTGTCAATGCCGCAGTTGCATTGAGCACATTGTGTTCTCCCCGCAATGGAAGATGGACAGAACCGATCGAAACTTGTGGTGCTCCCGAACCAGAATGCCGCGACTCGACATCGAAACGGCTGCCGCCATCTGCAAGCACCACGCGGACGGCTCGCACATCTGCAGCGACACTCATGCCATAGGTGCGACATGCTTGTGTTGCAGCGATCTTTGCGCAAACTGGATCATCGGCGCACATCACGATTGGTCCATCGATCTTTTTTACATACTGCTCAAAACTTTCAACGATTTTCTCGAACGTTGCAAAGTGATCGAGATGATCAACATCAACGTTGGTCAAGATTGTCCCAAAAAGTGGTAATGCCAAATGGGTTGAATCACTTTCGTCAGCTTCAACCACAAGATGCTGCCCGTTCCTCCACCCCGCACCAAGATCAAGCCCATGCACGTCTCCGCCTATAACAAAGCTCGGCTGTAGTCCTGCAGTAGCCAGGATGTGCATCAACATCGCTGATGTTGTTGTCTTACCATGCGTGCCGGCAACCGCAACTGATTGCTTGAGTGCACAAATTGAACTCAACATCTGAGCTCGGCTCAGCACTGGCACAGACTGTTCGACCGCAGCGACGAGCTCGATATTGGTCGCAGGTATTGCAGTTGAAGCAGTGACCACATCACAGTCCTGCACAGCTTTCGCATCATGCCCAACGATGATGCCCACACCGAGTGCGCGCAATCGATCTAGTACTTCAGATTCGTGAATGTCACTACCTGTGACTTGATGACCCATTTCGCACAACACTTGTGCAATGGCATTCATGCCTGGGCCCCCAATACCAACGACATGAATTCGTCTTGGCGTGGTGAGATCAAAAAGCCTGTCGTTGCTCATCGCGCCACCGACCCAGCCGCATTATCGACAACCTGCGCTATCGAACAGTTGCGATGCACATCACCGAGTTTTCTCGCCGTTTGAGCGATCCGCAGACGCAACGCGTCATCGTTTAGCAGTTCAACGATTTGTCGGGCAAAAACCTCATTTGTGAGTTGCGACTCTTCAAGTAACACTGCCCCACCTTGGTCACTCAATGTCTTTGCATTTACAAGTTGATGATTTTCTGCCGCGTCTTTCCAGGGAATGAGCACTGATGCAATACCAACAGTTGCGATCTCTGCAACCGTTGAAGCTCCAGCTCGAGCAACGACCAAATCGGCGGCAGCATAAACATCGTTCATACTGTCGCTGTAAGCAATTCGCTGATACATAATTGATCCATCGGGACGCTTAATCTCAGCCGCCAACTGCATGCCGTCCATATATCGCGACCCAGCGATGTGCAAAAGAGCAATGTTCGACAATGCCGGACTCTTCATCTGTGCAACCAAACTCTCAGTAGCACGATTGAGAACAGCCGACCCAAGAGACCCGCCCATCACAACTATTAGTTTCGCCTCGGATCCAAACCCCAGGCGCATCCGTGATGCCTCGCGAGATGCGTTGCAATCCAGACTTCGCAATGCTGCACGCACCGGCGCACCCGTGAGCTGCGCTCTCCGTAATGCACTTGGCATCTGTGCCACCGCAACAGCAGTTGCATACCTTGCCTGCATCTTTGTCGCCATTCCTGGCTTACTGTCATACGAACAAGTGACTACTGGAATCTTGAGACGACGGGCTGCTCGACAGATCGGTGCACTCACATATCCGCCAACCGAAACAACTACGCGTGGTCTGTGCTGCACCAACAATTGGGTTGCCAACTGAGTTGCGCGCATCATGGTTGGCAACATTCGCAAATTGCGCTTGATCTGGGAGAGGCTCATCCCGCGTTGCAGTCCGTCAACGGAGAGAAACACGCATGCAACACCCGTTGGGGGCACCAACCGGGTCTCAACACCCCGATCAGAACCCACATAAACAAGTGTTTCTCGGGGGTGACCAGCCTCAACCAATAACTCAATAATCGAAAGCGCTGGAACCACATGCCCACTTGTCGCGCCCCCCGTAATAACGGCATAAG
>JBIIAC010000017.1:0-15802 GCA_044240045.1 Ilumatobacteraceae bacterium | reverse complement strand
ACCGTGACCAGGTATGAATGCAAGAATTCCTGCAAATCCCGGGCGTCCACCTTGCCGCAGATCGATCCAGAGGTGATCAGAAAGTGGTCGCACTCCATCAGCGCGTTCAACCTTTCGAAGTAATGCTCCGACTTCAGCGAGATCCTCGTTGGCAGACAATCGTTTGATGTCGAGATTCCCCATAATCCTCAGGTTATCTGCGGCAATCGCTAGTGTTCGGCACTGTGGCTACTACACCTACGCGCGCAAAGACTACGCCAAAAGTCAAAGCAACTAAAAAAGTTAATCAGAAGATCCTCGATCGCTCTGCCGAAGTTCTGGTCAGACTAAAGGTCATTTATGGTGCTCCGATTTGTGAACTTACCCACGAAAGCGCTTTTCAATTATTGAGTGCGACTATTTTGTCGGCGCAGTGCACCGATGCGCGTGTCAATATGGTGACACCAGCACTGTTCGCTGAATTTCCAACTGCACAAAAGATGGCTTCAGCAGATGTCGCACGAGTGGAAGAACTTGTTCGAAGTACAGGTTTTTATGCAACCAAAGCTAAAAATTTGGTGGGCATGGCGCGCAATGTGATGGATCGATTTGATGGTGTTGTGCCAAGTGCGATTGAGGATTTGGTGACTTTGCCCGGCGTTGGTCGAAAGACCGCAAACGTTTTGCGAAGCGTAGTTTTCGATTTGCCTGGACTTCCAGTGGATACACATGTTGGAAGACTGTCGCGTCGACTTGGTCTGACTAAAGAGGAAGATCCAGTCAAGGTGGAATATGAATTGAATGCATTGTTCGACCCTAAAGATTGGGGTGGATTTAGTTTGCGTCTAATTTTGCATGGTCGTCGCGTGTGTGATGCGAAGAAACCAAAGTGCGATGATTGCGAACTTGCTGATATCTGCCCGTCGTCAGAGATGCCGTATGGAAAATTGAAAGTCGCGCAAAAAACAAAGAAAGCTAAATAACAATGCCGAAGAAAACCACTTCTGACGGAGCCGCAAATACTGAAAGCACAAAGGCCGAATTGGCAGCTATCGCCGACACTCTCGACCGCTGCAGGGAACGTTTGGGGTCACTTGGGGCATCACGATTGATGGCGATACGAGATCCAAAGAATGCCGATGCAGGAGATGACCTATTGACCGCTATCTATGAGGCCGAGCGAGGGCTAAATACTGCACTGCGACTCGTGCAACGTGCGGCACGTCAGGGTCGCTAGTACCCTGACGACCGTGACTGGAGCGCCCGAAAAACTTCCAATCAAGATGCTCAACGATCGTCTGCTGGTGCGCATACCCCAGGGCGAAAATGAGCGACGTTCCCACGGTGGCATCGTTATCCCGGCAACAGCCCAAGTCGCAAAACGGCTGGTGTGGGCCGAAGTAGTAGCCATGGGTCAAAACGTCCGTGCAGCAGAAGCAGGCGACAGAGTGCTGTTTAGTCCTGACGATCGCTACGAGGTTGAAGTTGGTGGTCAGGATTACATCATGTTGCGTGAGCGCGATATCCATGCGGTCGCTGCATCTCGAATCGAAGCAAGCACTGGACTGTATATCTGATGCAATTTTTTCCAAGCCGCGAAGATTTTCATTTATTGTCAATAGCACACACGGTTGTGCCTGTATGGACAGAAGTACTTGCCGACATGGAGACTCCTGTCGCCGCATATTTGAAACTTGTTGGTGATGATCCTGGGTTCCTGCTCGAATCAGTTGAAAACGGTGAACGTTGGAGTCGCTATTCGTTCGTAGGACGCAATCCGTTGGCAACACTTGTTTTACGAGATGGTCAGATCACGACGACTGGTGATGTTCCAAGTGGCACAGTGCTCGATAAGGGCATGCTGGCGGCAATGGAATCCCTCCTCAAGATCTACAGGGCACCTGTAATGAAAGATTTGCCACCGCTCCAGGGTGGGTTGATGGGTTTCTTGGGTTACGACATTGTGCGCGAGGTAGAGGACTTGCCAAATGTGCCTCGTGATGACCGCAAATTACCGGATGCAACTATCAGCGTCATTGGTTCGCTCGCGGCTTTCGATCACTGGAGGCAGCGCGTCTACTTGCTTGAAAGCGTTCCACTGATCAAACTCAACAACGTTGAGATCAATGCCGCATATGACGCCGCCATTGAGCGAATCAAAAAGGCAGCTGCAGATTTGACTAAGCCATTGTCGTATGTGGCCGTTGAACCCCCGAAGCCCGACGACTATAAGTCGAAATTTGATCCTGCGAAGAATGGCAATTCGTATCAACGAGCAGTCTTGGCTGCGAAGGAATACATCAAAGCCGGCGACATCTTCCAAGTTGTACTCTCGCAGCGGTTTGATCTTCGACTTAACGCCGATCCGTTTGATGTGTATCGAGTCTTGAGGCAAGTCAACCCAAGTCCTTATATGTATTACGTTAAGCACCCGGAGTTAACCATTGTCGGTAGTTCGCCTGAACCGATGGTGCAACTACGGGATGGCAAAGTTGTTAGTCGTCCGATTGCAGGCACTCGAAAGCGGGGTGTCGACGAAGAGCACGATCGCAAATTGGCAGCAGAGTTGAAAGAGAATCCCAAGGAAGTTGCAGAGCACGTCATGCTCGTTGACCTTGCGCGTAATGATGTTGGACGAGTTGCCAAGTTTGGGACCATGAATGTTGATGAACTCATGTCTCTTGAGCGTTACAGCCACGTAATGCACTTGACTTCGCAGGTGTCGGGTGAATTGCGCGACGGACTTGGGCCAATCGACGTTTTGCGCGCAACATTGCCAGCAGGCACGGTGAGCGGTGCGCCGAAAGTACGTGCGATGGAAATTATCGATGAGCTCGAGCCAGTCAAGCGCGGACCTTATGCCGGCGTAGTTGGCTATGTAGATTTTTGCGGCAACTTGGATACAGCAATTGCTATTCGCACGATGTTTATCGGTGAGCACGGTGCTTCGTTGCAGGCTGGTGCCGGCATCGTTGCCGACAGCATTCCCGAAGACGAAGATCTTGAGTGCTTTAATAAGACGGCAGCGTTGATGGCTGCGATACCCGCAGCACGACGTATGACTGCAGCCCGCAAGGCTGCAGCGGAAAGTCAATGAGGGATTGCTGTTGAGCGACGCTTGGTATTGGGTCTCGATTGAACGAGACGTGATCACAATCACTGGCTCTGATGCAAAGTCGTATCTACATTCGCAACTCAGTCAAGATATTGCTTCAATGCAACCGGGCGATGTCCGCACATCGCTTTTATTGCAGCCGACTGGCAAGGTCGATTCGTTGCTGCGGGTTACCTGTGCAGCGGCCGATCGCTTCGTGCTGGACTGTGACCCAGGGTTTGGTGAGTCAACCGTTGCACGACTCAGTCGTTTCAAGATCAGAGTAAACGCGGACATAGAACTGCAGCGCCAAACTTGGCGTGCCTTACGGACCGTTTCGTCGATTGCAGGTGTAACAAAAACTGATCAACCATTTGATGCGATTGGCGCAATACCCGCCTGGAGAAATGATGGCACTGCCTTTGATGTTTTTTCTCCGACTATGACATTGCCTGCAACTTTGCGCGAAGGCACTCAAGGCGAATTCGTTGAATCTCGCGTGCGTGCATTGTGGCCAGAAATGGGTGTCGACATCACGACCGAGATGATCCCTGCAGAAACAGGTGTGGTCGATGTGGCGGTGAGCTTCACTAAAGGTTGCTATCCAGGTCAAGAACTTGTTGAACGCATGGATTCGCGTGGTTCCATGGCACCGCGAAGGTTATGCAGGGTACTTTGTGCCCCAGGCGTGAAGGCGGGTGATGAAGTTGTGGTCAATAACGAAACGGTTGGCGTGTACACAACAGTTGCCGGCGTGAATGCGCTCGCTTTGATTAAGCGCGGAGTCGAAATAAGCGACCCATTTGGAAAAATTCTGCCCCTCTAGGATGGCTACATGACCTACATTTACGCCTTTGATCACAAACATCGTAAATCTCCGATGAGCCTCAAGGACTTATTGGGCGGCAAGGGTGCAAACTTGGCAGAGATGATGAGTGTGCTGCATTTGCCGGTGCCACATGGATTTACGGTAACCACCGACGCGAGTCGCGACTATATGCATGGCGGCTGGCCAAAGACTCTCGATAAAGAAATCACTCTGCAAGTTGCTGCACTCGAGCGCAAGATGAAGGCACGCTTGGGCGATCCTTCGAGCCCGTTGTTGGTCTCGGTGCGCTCTGGCGCCAAGTTTTCGATGCCTGGAATGATGGACACTGTTCTGAATCTGGGTCTGAACGATAAGAGTGTGATCGGTTTGGCCCGGACTACAAATGACGAGCGCTTTTCGTACGACAGTTATCGACGTTTTATTTCGATGTACGGCCGAATCGTGCTTGGTATTGACGGCGCCAAGTTCGAGCATCCGTTTGATGATGCTAAAAAGACTGCGGGAGTGAAGAGTGATGCAGACCTGCCAGCATCGGCATTGAAGGCCTTGTGCGAAACATACAAGCAGGTCGTTAAGGCCGAGACAGGTCGCGAGTTTCCGCAAGATCCAATGAAACAGCTGCGCGGCGCAATCGAGGCAGTGTTTCGTTCATGGAATGGTGCGCGAGCAATTGCGTATCGGGTGCGCGAAAAAATTAGCCATGACTTAGGTACTGCCGTCAATGTGCAGGCGATGGTGTTTGGAAACCGCGACAATAATTCGGGTACAGGTGTTGGCTTCACCCGCAATGCAGCTACGGGCGAAAACAAACCATATGGAGACTTTTTGGTAAACGCCCAGGGCGAAGATGTCGTTGCGGGAATTCGCAACACTGAAACTCTTGATGACCTCAGACGTCAGTTCCCTGCAATTCATGCAGAGTTAATGACTATTTTCAATCGACTTGAACGTCACTATAAAGACATGTGCGATACGGAGTTCACAATTGACCAAGGCAAGTTGTGGATGTTGCAAACGCGAGTGGGTAAGCGCACTGGCGCAGCCGCATTGCGAATGGCAGTGGACATGACTAAGCCTTCTGGCAAGGGTAAGGCCGCATGGAAAATCTCGAAGAAAGACGCACTCATGCGAGTTGCGGCAGAGCATTTGGATCAGGTATTGCATCCACAGTTTGCAAATAAGTCAAAGGCTCTCACGAAGGGATTAGCTGCATCACCGGGTGCTGCAGTTGGTGCTGTCTACTTCACTGCCGATGATGCGGCTGCTGCTGCAGGACGCGGCGAAGCCGTGATCTTGGTCCGAAGCGAAACAAGTCCAGAAGATGTCCATGGCATGATGGTTGCCAAGGGTATTTTGACTGCTCGCGGCGGACTTGTGAGTCACGCAGCAGTAGTTGCCCGCGGTTGGGGCACTCCCGCAATTGTCGGTGCCGAATCTGTGCATATTGACGGCAAAAAGTTCACTGTTGGCGAGACAGTTGTTCGCGAAGGTGACGTGATTTCGCTGGATGGCACAACCGGTGAAGTAATTGTGGGGGCTATGACACTTGCTGCTGCCGAACCGACAAAAGAGTTCCACACCATCTTGAAGTGGGCGGATGAAATCCGCAAGGGCAAACTTGCTGTGCGTGCAAATGCCGACACCGATGAGGATGCCACCAAGGCCCGCGAATATGGAGCAGAAGGCATCGGGTTATGCCGCACCGAGCACATGTTCTTGGCTCCAGATCGTCTGCCTGTCGTGCGACGCATGATTTTGGCAAGTACGCCAGCAGAAGAGGCAGCTGCATTGGACGAACTGCGCAAGGTGCAAACCGAGGACTTCGCATCGATCCTGCGAGCGATGAGCGGACTACCAGTCACTGTTCGATTGCTCGATCCACCGTTGCATGAGTTTTTGCCTCGCGTGGACGAACTTGAGATCAAGAAAGCGACAGTTGGACTGACCGCAGAGGAAACCAAGTTGATTGAGGCTGCGCACTCGTGGGCAGAAGTTAACCCAATGCTCGGAACCCGTGGTGTTCGCCTTGGAGTCGTTAAGCCCGGTTTGTACGCGATGCAGGTGCGGGCGTTGCTCGCGGCGGCCGACCTAGTGGCCAGCGAAGGCTTCTCACCAATCGTTGAAGTAATGATCCCTCTCGTAGTGAATAAAGAAGAGCTGGCTCTGGCTCGCAGTTGGGTTGAGCAAGAGATTCTCGATCATGGCAAGCAAATTAAGTCGTCACAAAAGTCAAGTGCAAAAAACTCAGTCAAGAAATCAATCAAAAAATCCAAGCAACCAAAAGTGACTATCGGAACGATGATCGAAACTCCGAGAGCCGCACTCGTAGCGGGCGAGCTTGCCGAGATCAGCGATTTCTTTAGTTTTGGAACGAATGACCTGACGCAAATGACTTTTGGCTTTAGCCGCGACGATGTTGAAAGTCGCATGATGCCGGCCTATTTGGAGGCTGGACTGCTGAAGCGAAATCCATTTGAGACAATTGACCAAGTTGGAGTTGGTGAACTTGTGAAAATTGCAGCCAGTCGGGGTCGCAAGGCAAAACGTGGACTCAAATTGGGAGTTTGTGGCGAACATGGTGGCGATCCGGAATCAATTGGATTGTTTTACCGTGCGGGACTTGACTACGTGTCGTGTTCGCCGTATCGTATTCCCATAGCCCGACTTGCGTCAGCGCAAGCGATCATCGGGGGAAGTAAAGCTGAAACTAAATAGTTTCTGCATAAAACCCGAGAGGTCAAAGGAATCAAATGCTTAGTACCCTTTTTAGCGCAAGTTCACGTAGCGAAAACTTTGTAGATATCACTGTCCCATGGTGGGGATGGTACATGTTGCTTGGTGTAATCGGAACGCTGTTGCTCGTTGACATTCTTGTGGTTCACCGTCGCCCACACGTTGCTCACCTTAAAGAAGCAGCGATGGAATCGATTGTTTGGGTGACCATCGGTGTTGGTTTTACTTTTGTCATTTGGGCGATGTTCGAAAGGGCGGCTGCTGTTGAGTACATCAGTGGCTATCTGATTGAGAAGAGTCTGAGCGTTGACAACGTGTTTGTGTGGGCGATGATTTTTACTCATTTCAAAGTGCCACGCGAGTATCAGCACCGGGTATTGTTCTGGGGAATTTTTGGTGCACTAGTGATGCGCTTTATATTCATTCTCCTTGGTGTTGCAATCATCGAGCGCTTTGATTACATCTTGATTGCCTTTGGACTCTTTCTCATCTACACCGGAGTTGGCGTGTTTCGACACGGAGATGAGGATGAGAAAAATCCATCCGACACACGTACGATGCGACTTTTCCACCGTTTTGTTCCAACTACGGATGAGTTGGATGGGCAGAAGCTCTTCACTAAGAAAAACGGAAAAAGGTTCGCAACGCCGTTGCTTGCAGTGTTGGTTGTCATTGAGATCTCTGATGTGATATTCGCAGTTGACTCTGTGCCTGCCGTGCTTGCAGTGAGCAATGAGCAGTTCATTGTGTTCGCGGCAAATGCTTTTGCCATTATGGGTCTGCGCGCGCTCTACTTTTTATTCGCCGATATCAAGGACCGCTTTGTCTACCTCAAGCCAGCCATCTCGGTTCTGCTGATTTATGTGGGCATCAAAATGACTATTGCGCATTGGTACCACGTCCC
Source organism: Ilumatobacteraceae bacterium (assembly GCA_044240045.1). Lineage (GTDB taxonomy): Bacteria > Actinomycetota > Acidimicrobiia > Acidimicrobiales > Ilumatobacteraceae > UBA3006. The sequence goes on along the minus strand of JBIIAC010000017.1, from coordinate 8,263 downwards.
AACTTGGATATCCCTGCTCTTCATTTTGACGGTCATGACCGTCGCAATCGTCGCTTCAGTGATCCACGACCGCAAGCACTAGTCTGCATGGCGTGGCCATTAGTGATGACGACATAGAGCGGCTGCGCGAAACCGTTTCGCTTGTAGACGTAGTGCAGGGCTATTTGCCCTTGCGCAGAGTTGGTCGTAATTGGGTGGGTCTATGCCCATTTCATGCCGAAAAATCTGGGTCATTTAATGTGCGCGAGGAAACGAAGCGCTATCGCTGCTTTGGCTGTGGTGCAGCAGGTGACGTATTTAAGTTTATCCAAGAAATTGAGCATCTTGATTTTGTGGGATCGATCGAACATCTCGCGAATAAAGCCGGCATAACTCTGACCTACACCACGGGTGGACAGAGCAAAGACAGGCAACATCGCAAACAACTCATCGAAGTAATGGACAAAGCAGTGAATTGGTATCACGAGAGGCTGTTAACCAGTCCAGATGCTCGAGTAGCGCGCGACTATTTGCGTGATCGTGGACTCTCTGGAGACGTGGCACGACAATTTAGGATGGGTTGGGCGCCAGATGACTGGGACGCCATGAGTCGTGAGATCGGTGTGTCAATCGACCTACTCAAAGAAGTTGGTCTCGCTTTTGTTAATAAGCGCGGTAAGTCACAAGATTCATTTCGTGCACGCGTGCTGTTTCCGATTTTCACCGATGCAGGTGACGCAGTTGCTTTCGGTGGGCGAATTCTGCCGGGTAGTACCGACCCAGCGAAATATAAGAACTCTTCTGAAACAACAATTTATGCAAAATCAAAAACGTTGTATGGCCTCAATTGGGCAAAGCAGGACATAGTCGCTGCAGATGAAGTGATTGTGTGCGAGGGTTACACCGATGTGATCGGCTTTCACCGCTCGGGAATTTCCCGTGCAGTTGCAACTTGCGGTACGGCGCTGACCGAAGAGCATGTGCGCTTGTTGAAGCGATTTGCAAACAAGGTGATCTTGGCATTTGACGCAGACGCGGCTGGGCAGGGTGCTGCGGAACGTTTTTATGAATGGGAGAGTCGATACAAGCTGCAGGTTTTTGTTGCCAAGTTTCCAGATGGCAAAGACCCGGGTGAACTCGCGATGACAAACCCCGAAGCACTCGCTGCAGCGATTAAAGATGCCAAACCATTTTTGGGTTTCCGGTTGCAGCGCACTCTTGATGCCGGATCAATTGCGTCTCCCGAGGCTCGATCCCGCACGGCCCAGCAGGCAATGGCTGTGATCAATGAACACCCTGACAAAAATGTGCGCAAAATCTATGCAGGAGAAGTCGCGAGCCACGTGGGTATTCCAGCTGTCGACCTGATGCAATTAGCCGAACGTGGAAGTCGCAAACCGGAAGTGCGCACAAGCCCAACTGTTGATTCTTCGCGTCGCGAAAACGCCGAATTTGTGGCTCTTGCAATCATGGTGCAGGACTGGAACGCAATTGCGACGTGGATGAGCGAAAGTCTGTTCTCGGACGATGTCTATCGCCGTGCTTATCTGGCCGTTGCATCGGTAACGGGCAGTGTTGCCGGTGCTCTCGAGGCTGCTGACCCTGAAGCGCGAGAAGTTATTGAGCGGGCTGCAGTTGCGGATATTGATTCGGACCCATTTAGCGAGGCGAAGAATCTCATTTCGGCAGCAGTTCGTCGCGAGTTGACAAGTCGAAATCGCATTACTGACCCAGATGAGATACGAGCCGACCGGGACGCACGTATTTTGCTGGAAGAACTTGATAACGCAACTATGGCTGATGCTGCTGCGATGGAGCTTCTGGATTGGCTCGGAAAACGAATTGGCGAGCACGCATGAGGCACGCGATCGGCAGTGATACTGGGCCAGATGCAGTGCGGATGTATCTCAACGAAATCGGACAAGTGGATTTACTGAATGCAGATGACGAAAAGCGTCTCGGAAGGGCCATCAAAGATGGCCTAGAGGCAGACGCGCAGTTGAAGCGGGGTATTGGGACGCTCGGAGTTCGTGACAGGCGAGCGCTCCAAAGAACTGTGACTGAGGGTGTCAAAGCCAAAGAACACATGGTGCGAGCCAACTTACGGCTTGTGGTGTCTATCGCACGTCGCTACGACCGCAAGGAACTGCAACTTGCCGACTTGATCCAAGAAGGCAACATCGGTCTGATGCATGCGGCCGACAAGTATGACTACGAAAAAGGTTTTAAGTTCTCCACTTATGCGACATGGTGGATTCGTCAGTCCATGACCCGAGCGATGGCTGATCAAGGTCGCAATATTCGTATCCCTGGTCACATGATGGAAATTGTGAATCGCGTTCATCGCGCCGAACGCGAACTCGCAGCCGAACTTGAGCGTGACCCGACTCCGGACGAAGTTGCTGTGCGCACACAAATGACTGTCGAAAAACTCTTAGATGTAATGCAGCTCGCACTTTCGACAACAAGCCTCGACGCCCCAGTTGGCAGCGACTCTGACGACCTCACAGTCGGCGACACAATTGCGAGTGGCGATGCGACCAACGATCCGAGCGAATCGACCGAAAGGCGTCAACTTGGTGAGGCAGTGGAGCGAACTCTGAGCGATTTGCCAGAACGTGACCAAGACATCGTTTCAATGCGTTTTGGAATTGGCAAATATGCGGGACAGCCGCACACGCTCGAGGATGTGGCAAAAAAGATGAATGTGACGCGCGAGCGAGTGCGTCAAATAGAGCAAAAGACGTTGGCCAGATTGCGCCATCCGCACAACAGCGCCAACCTGCGCGCTTTTCTTGACGACAACTAGTCTGTAGGTATGAGTTCGGTTTCACCAACTGGCGTAGCTCGAAGCCGAGCCACCGATGTCAAGGTCGTGACCGTAAACGCTGAGGGTCGATCGGGCTCAAAGCCCGATTTTGTGGTGACTGAAGAGCCGATGGAGATCAGAGCTGGAGCACCTGGCCAGGAGCCCGAATCGGTTTCGGTCACGATGCGCACACCTGGTCATGATTTTGAGTTGGCGGTTGGCTTTTTGTTTACGGAAGGCATGATTGTTTCGCCGAGTGATGTTGCAACAGTGAAGTATTGCGAGCTCAACGGCGAAGAAGAGCAAAAGTACAACATCGTTACTGTTGGCCTCACGCGCGCATTTGATATGGCCCTCGCTCGACGGGCAATGGTGACGTCATCGAGTTGCGGAATCTGCGGCACTGAATCACTCGATCAATTACTGACGTGCACAACTCCCGTTGACCGAGAGTCTGGACCGACGCTGACGACTTCGGTATTGATTGGATTGCCGGACGCTGTACGCAAGGTTCAACCGACGTTTGATCGGACGGGCGGGCTGCATGCGGCTGCATTGTTCGACTCCAAGGGCAAAATGAAAGTAGTACGAGAAGACATCGGCCGACATAACGCAGTAGACAAAGTGATCGGTCACAGCGTGCTTGATAAGTCTGTACCACTCACGCAATACGGTTTGTTTTGCAGTGGGCGATTGTCGTTTGAGATTATTCAGAAAGCAGCAATGGCGCGTATCGCGCTCATCACTGCTGTCGGCGCTCCTTCAAGCCTTGCTGTCCAAACGGCGGATGCATTTGGGATAACGCTGATTGGATTTTTGCGCGACGGTAAGGCAAATATTTACACGCATGATCATCGCGTGCAGATGTAGGTCTACGAAAAAGTTGCTTGAGCGCTTGCTGTTTGCTGCAAAACTTGTTCGTTGAGGGTAATGCCGAGTCCTGGTTCGTCTGAAAGGTGAATCCAGCCTTCACCATCAGCTTCAATGGTGTTGGTGAGCATGTAGTCGCGTCGTTCGGTTGTCCACTCTGGTGGGTCGAATGGAAACTCGATAAACGGTGCGCCAACTGTGCCTGCAGTGACGTGCAGATTGCCCATTACGCCGATGCCCGTGCCCCAGGTGTGAGGCGTAAAGATCTTTCCTGCTGCCGCAACTTCGTGCGCAAACTTGGCGAGGCCGGTAATGCCTTGTGTGCAGACAACGTCTGGTTGAAACACATCAAAACAACCGCGTTGCAGTAGCTCACGAAATTCGTATGGCTCACGTGTGAGTTCGCCACCAGCAATGCGGATCTTGACACGATTGTGGAGTTCTGTCATTCCGTCGTAGTCACCGCGGTGGAGCGGTTCTTCCATCCAGTACACGCCATTATCTTCAAGTACTTTGGCCACATCTGTCGCGTGATCAACAGTCCAGGGAGCTGCGATATCCCACGGCATGCGCCAGCCTTGATTGCAATCGACCATTAATTCGAGCGATGAGCCGAGATCGTCGCGAATTGCTTTGACAACCGCAAGATCATCGTCCAAATTCGTTCGGCCAAAACGGACCTTGAGGGCAGGGAAGCCAAGATCTCGGGCTTGGCGTGCAACGGTGACCATGTCGGCGATTGGGCGGTGAACACCCGACGACGCATACGCACGAATTTTGTTACTGAACCCGCCGAGCATCTTCCAGACAGGTTCGCCATTAATTTTTCCGATGAGATCCCACAGTGCGAGATCGAGTGGCCATGGTCGCCCTGCATGAAACTCAATATTTGAGAGCACTGCAGCGTGTCGATCAATGTTGGTTGGATCTTGACCGATGAAATACTTTTGATAGTCGGTAAACCCATACATCGAATCACCAGAACCGATGCCGCATCTTCCTGCGTCGTCAAAGACCCGCACAATCGTGGCGGGAAAGTGAGTGCGTGGAACCGTGTCCCACGAAGCTGGGAACGGTGGATCTAACGGCAGTCGATGGTGTGTGATCTCGATGCGTGTGATAGTGCTCATGAGTTGAGAGTTAGGCGCGCATGCGGGAGCCACTTGGGTCGAGTACAGGCTCGAGTTGCAAGTGGGCGGGACGCATATTGCCAATGATCTCAATCTCGAAGCCAGTCGTACCCTCTGCGGCTAACGCAGCGGGGATGTAGCCAAGTGCAAGTGAGACACCCGAGTAGTGGGCATAACCACCAGATGTGATCCAGCCAACAACTTCGCCATTGTGGAACACAGGCTCGTCACCGAGCACGTCTGCAGGCTTGTCCTTGTCGACATCAACCCTAAACATCACGAGCTTGCGCGCTGGGCCGGTCTTCATCTCGGCTTCGACAGCAGCACGACCGATGAATTCGTGGTCAAACTTCATCGCACGTTCCATGCCGGATTCGAGTGGTGTGTAGATAGGACGGAACTCGCGGTACCAGGTACCGAAGTTCTTTTCGAGTCGCATCGTGATCAGGGCACGGAAGCCGAACATTCGCATGTCGAACTCCTTGCCGGCATCCCAGATGAGATCAAACAGGTAGCGCTGATATTCCGGAGCTATCCAAATCTCGTAGCCCAAGTCACCTGTGTAGGTCATGCGAGACAACCACACCGGCGCCATGCCGATGTTGACGCGACGGAATGACATGAACGGGAAGTCCTTAGTAGCAAGCGATGTATCAGTCAATTTTTGCAGGACGTCGCGCGAGCGAGGACCAGCAACGGTGAGGCCCACCATTGAAAGTGCGAGTGTCTCGAATCGAATTGGAGAGCCCTCTGGCAAGTGCGCCAAGAACCAACGTGGATGATGCACCTCTGCGGCCTGTGAACCGAACAAGAAGAATTCTTCTTCTCCAATTCGTGATACCGAAAATTCGCCTTCGATTCGACCTTGTGGGTTGAGCATCGCGGTAAGTACGGTGCGACCAATCTTTGGCAATGCATTGGTGAACAATCCTTGCAACCATGCTGCCGAACCTGGGCCACTCACTTTGTACTTAGCAAAGTTGGAAGCTTCGGAGAACCCAACACGTTCACGCACCGCACGCGATTCTTCGCCAACGTTCTTGAACGCACTCGATCGGTAGAACGTCACTTCTTCTACTGGTTCTTTGCCCTTGTCCTGGAACCACAATGGGTGCTCGAGACCAAAGCCAACACCCATCACGGCGTTGTGCTCAAGCAAGCGATCGTAAATCGGAGTGGTGAGCAACGGGCGTCCTGCTGCTAGTTCTTCGTTGGGGAAGGTAATACGGAAGCGACGCGAATAGTTTTCACGCACTTTCGCATTGGTGTATGCGAGTGTTGCGTAGTCGCCATAGCGAGCAACATCCATGCCCCAAATATCTGCACCAGGGTCACCATTGACCATCCAGTTAGCAAGCGACAAACCAACGCCTCCACCTTGAGACAAACCGGCCATAACGCCACACGCAGACCACATGCCACGCATACCGCGGATTGGACCAACAAGTGGGTTGCCGTCAGGGGAGAATGTGAATGGACCGTTTACAAACTTTTTGATACCCGCACGACCAACAGCAGGAAAGTGGGCGAATCCACGTTCGAGTTCTGGCGCAATGCGCTCTAGGTCATGTGGCAACAACTGGAACACAAAATCCCATGGTGTTTCTTTTGCAGCCCAAGGGCGGTTCTCTTGCTCGTACGTTCCAAGCAAAATGCTTTGTCCTTCTTGACGAGCATAGATTTCGCCAGCGAAGTCAATGATGTGCGGCAATTCGCGACCCATTGTCTTGTTGTATTCAATTACTTCGTCCATTGGCTCTGTCATGAGGTAGTGGTGTTCCATTGCCAAAACTGGCAACTCAATTCCACACATGCGTCCAACTTCTCGTGCCCACAAACCACCAGCGTTCACTACGTGCTCTGCGTGAATCGTGTGGTCCTTGTCGGTAATGACATCCCATGTTCCGTCTGGTCGATGGTTGAGCCCTGTTACCCACGTGTCGGTGTACACCTCTGCTCCACGATTTTTTGCACAAATTGCGTATGCGTGTGTGACACCGTATGGGTCAACTGAACCTTCATCTTCGTCGTACAACGCACCAACAAAATATTTCTCTTCGAGCAGCGGGTTGAGTGCTTTTGCTTCTTTCATCGACAGCATTTCCATGTGCATGCCCAAGTAGCGGCCGCGAGCCTGCGCCATGCGCAAGAAGTCAAGACGCTCTGGTGTGTCGGCGAGCATGAGTCCACCTGGCAAGTGAATGCCACAGTTTTGACCCGACTCTTTTTCGATCTCTTTGTACAAATTGACGGTGTATTGCTGCAAGCGAGCAACGTTCGGGTCACCGTTGAGTGTGTGCATGCCACCGGCTGCGTGCCATGTCGAACCTGCTGTAAGTTGCTTGCGCTCAACGAGCACTACATCTGTCCATCCGGCCTTCGTGAGGTGATACAACACCGAAGCGCCAACGACGCCTCCACCGATTACTACAACGCGTGCTGATGATTTCATAGTTGCTTTCCTTGTCTTGTGCTAAAAATCTGTACTTAAAAGTCGGTTGCTACGCCACCCTCGGCAATTCGACGAGCACGAAATGCATCGAGCTCCTCAATAATTGCTGGATCCATTGCAGGTTTCTCGTAACCGTCAAGGTATGCCTGGGCGAGTTGACGGGCTTTTTGATCGGTCGTTGGCTTGCCAGCCTCTTCCCACGACTCGTAGTTACGCCAGTCGGAGAGAATTGGCTTGTAAAAAGCATCACGGAAACGATCCTGTGTATGTTGCACACCGAAGTAGTGACCACCCGGGCCAACTTGTCCAATTGCCTCGTGAGCAAGTGTTGCTTCATCAACAACTATTGGCTCGAGGTACGCAGCAACCATTGCCAAGAGGTCGGCATCAAGTACAAACTTTTCGAGTGAGGCGTGAAGGCCGCCTTCCATCCAGCCAGCGCCGTGCATCAGTACGTTGACACCGCCTTGGATTGCACCCCAAAGCGAAAACACGCTTTCGTATGCAGCTTGAGCGTCCAAGGCGTTTGCTGCGCACACATTGCTTGAGCGGTACGGCACGTTGTAACGGCGTGCAAGTTGTCCGCCTGCCATTGCGGTGCGCATGTACTCAGGTGTTCCAAATGCGGGGGCACCAGACTGCATGTCGACGTTGGATGTGAAACCACCGTACGCAACTGGCGCACCGGGCCGCACAAGTTGGGTGAACACCATGCCAGCTAGTGCTTCGGCATTTTGTTGGGCGAGTGCGCCAGCAAGTGTGATCGGAGCCATCGCTCCGGCCAATGTGAACGGCGTAATGATGATGATCTGATTGCGAGACGAAAACTCCATAATGCCCTGCAGCATCGGAATATCAAGTCGCAATGGTGACGACGAGTTAATGATCGAGAACACCGATGGTTCTTTGTCGAGTGCTTCTGGCGAAACTTGACGAGCAATGCGCGACATTTCGAGCACGTCTTGGTTGCGTTGACGGCCAAGGCTGTAACAGTGAATTGCCTTGTCGGTCATGGTGAGCATG
>JBIIAC010000073.1:0-4860 GCA_044240045.1 Ilumatobacteraceae bacterium | reverse complement strand
CCGAATTGATTCTTTTGTACATCGCAATGCCTCACGAAGAGTGATTTCGACTGTCTCGCGCACTGGTGGATAGTTAAAAAATATCTCGCCAGATGACATCACGTGAGCAGTTGGCTCACCATCAGTGATCATGATGATCTGTTTATTGCCTGTCTGGCGTGCAAGTAATTTGCGCGCCAGTGTGAACGCGTGATGCATGTTTGTGCCATACGAGAAGTCCCAACTCACTTCCGGAATGCGCTCGGCTGCTAGTTCGCGGGCTGTTGCACCGAACCCAACAACACCCAAATAATCCCTTGGAAATTGCGATGAAATCAGGTGATGGAGAGCCATCGCCACCTTTTTGGCAGGCAAAAAATTGTCGCGCATTGGCATCGATAACGAAAGATCAAGCAGCAACACTGTTGATGATCTCGTTGAATGTTCCATTCGTTCAATCTCAAAATCATCCTGCGAAAGCTTGATTGGCAACCCTGGTCCGCCGCGTCGCAATGCATTGCGCAAGGTGCCGTGAAGATCGAGTCGAAATGAGTCACCAAATTCGTACGGCTTTGTGTCATTGGCACGTTCGTGACCAGTGCCGATCTTGTCGATCTGATGTTGACCAATCATGTCTTTCGACAAATTGCCAAACAGATCTTGCAGAGCCTTCGCGCCAAGTTGCCTGATGCCTCGAGGTGTGAGTTGTAGGCGCCCCTCCGATTGGTCGATGAGCCCTGCATCCTTCATCATCTGGGTTAATTGAGACAGTTTTTCGAGTGATTTTGCGGAGTCCTCTCCGAGCAATTCACGCACCCTGTCCAGGTCTGCCTCAGCCAAAGCAGCAGGATTTGCAGCGTTTTTCATGAGGTTTTCGAGTTGGTCCAGTTCTGATAGCTCCTGCATCGACTGCATGGCCTCGGCAAAACCCATTGGGTCTTGGCCTGAAAATTCATAACTTTTTTGCCAGCCGGCTTGCGGAAACATTGACTGCAGATTCTTCGACAACTGATCCATTTGCCAACGCAAATCCATATCTTCAAGAAGTTGGTCGGAGAGCTGTTGCAACTGTGCTCGTTGCTCGGGAGTCATTGAATTGAGCATCGCCTGACCAGCAGCCATACGTTGCGCCATGATCTCAAGCAGTTCATCGAGCGTTTCTGGGTTCTCAGGAAAAAAGTCACCGAACTTTTTCATGAAATCTTCAAACTTTGGATCCTGGCCCTGCTGACGCCGCTCAAGCATTGCGTTGAGTTCTGACATCATGTCTTTCATCCGCTGCATGTCCTCAGGGGTGAGTTTTTGCATCTCCCCAGACATCTGGTCGAGATGCTGTTGCATCAGTTGCTCACGCAACTTCTCAATCAACTGTTCGAAACGCAGTTGAGCTTGTTTCGATTGAAAGTCATAATGCTGAAGTTCGGCAATTTTTCCCGCCAAGTCTGCAGGCAACATATCGAGACGGAAATTACGTTCCATCGCAGACTGCTCTGCCATTTCTGCGCGACGCTGATCGCCAGAGTTCTTTGCCTCGGTCGTGTAATTCTCAACCGCATGGCGTTCTTCGTCGACGACATCGTTGAGTTCGTCTGCAATCTCGGAATATACGCCGCCCAGATCTCCGCGCTCTTGAATTGATTCACGCTTTTCGCGCAGGCGTTCCATCATTTCTCGCATTCCCGCAATGCGGTCACCGTTGATGTCGCGCATTCCATCTTGCATGAGTTTGCGCAACGCGCTGTTGACATCGCCGTGATACAGCAGATCGTCTGCCAACTCGCCTAGGAGCCCTTCGGCATCAAGGTCAAACCCCCGTTGAGAGCCGTCCCAACGCGAATAAGTGAACTGAGATGGCATGAAGGAAGATTAGTGCTAACCGCTGTGGCAAGACATCGGTCACACCTCTAGGCTGAGGCTCAATATGCGCTTCGGAAGAACGTTCATTTTCGTTGACCTCTCAGGGTTCACCAATTACACCGAGAGTTTTGGCGACGGCGCAGCGGCGCAGCTTCTCACCCAGTTTCGCGGGGTGGCTCGAGCCGTTGGTTCTCACCAAGGCGTGCGCATAGACAAGTACTTGGGCGACGGGCTAATGGCAGTCGCAGTGGAAGCACTGGATGGCATCACGTTTGCTCTTGAATTGCAACGCCATGCAGTTACCGCATGTGCACCACTTTCGTTGCGCATTGGTATCGCAACTGGCGACACCATGTTGTTCGAAGGCCAGGACTACATCGGAAATGCACCAAACTTGGCAGCTCGTCTCTGCGATGCAGCAGTAGGAATTGGCACATTGATACCCGCAGACCAAGCCATAAATTTGCCTGTTGGAGTATTTGCCGTGCCCCATGCACCCGTTAATTTGCCAGGTTTTTCCAAGCCGATTGAAGTTGTATCTCTTGGCGGTGAACCGCTCATCGATGGTCGTTACGACATCAACGACTTTTGGACTCGTTCGCCGTTCGTCGGCTAACGAATTCGAGTATTACGTGCGTGAGCGATACGTTGCGCGCGAACCAGACTCGTCTTTGTTAAGGCGCTTCGAAAGGTGCAGACCTTCCAACACAAACTCAACACCGCTTGCAATTTGAGCAACAGAATCTGTGTTGCCAACTGCTGCAACAACAAGTTGTCGCAGCGGCGGAACTTGATTGAAGAGTTCTACATATTGAGCGGACGCGATGTCCTCCCCAGCGTGAGCGATCACTCCGCCTTCAAACAATGCAATTACTTCGCCGATTTTTGCGGAGGAAACCCGTTTTTTGAATACCTGCAATACGGCCGCCTTGACAAAATTTTCAAGAATTTGAGACTCACGCCCCTCTTCCATGCTTTCAATTTCAATCTTGCCCGAAGTTGAGGCAGCGAGCGCCGCAAGATCACTCACGCGCGGTGCAACATCGGTTTCCCCAACACGAAGGGCGCGGCGCACAGCGTTAGCAGCCAGCGTCTCGTAATTGCTGACCGACAATCGCACGCTCACACCACTTCGTTGATTGACTTGCGAACTTGAGCGTGCAACATGACTAATTGTCGTGATGATTTCTTCCATAAATTCTGGCCACTGCACTTGTACATCGCCGATTGATGAAGAACGGGCCTCCTGACGCACGATGTCCATTTCTGTAGAGACTTCGAGCGGATAGTGCGTACGAATTTGGCTACCGAAACGGTCTTTTAGCGGCGTAATCATGCGGCCACGATTGGTGTAGTCCTCGGGGTTTGCAGAGGCCACGAGCATGACATCTAGCGGCAACCGAATTTTGTAACCACGAATCTGTACGTCACGCTCTTCGAGCACGTTGAGGAGACCAACCTGAATTCGTTCGGCCAAGTCTGGTAATTCGTTAATAGCGAAAATGCCGCGGTTGGTGCGCGGCACGAGGCCGTAGTGAATCGTCAATTCGTCAGACAAATAACGACCTTCAGCGACCTTGATCGGGTCAACTTCACCGATGAGATCTGAAACGGATGTATCTGGAGTGGCAAGTTTTTCTCCGTAGCGATCACTCGAATGCACCCACGCAATGGGTGTGTCTTCACCATGCGTAGCCACCAACTCGCGCGCATGTCGCGACACCGCGTTGTAAGGATCATCGTTTATTTCGCTACCCGCAATGATTGGCATCCACTCATCCAGCAAACCGGTGAGTGAGCGAATGATTCGCGTCTTTGCCTGACCACGCTCTCCAAGAAAAATGACGTCGTGACCTGCGAGCAGCGCATTTTCGAGTTGCGGCATCACCGTGTCTTCATAGCCAAGAACTCCTTCGAATAATGGAAGACCTGCTGCGATGCGCTTGACCGCATTGCGTCGAAGCTCTTCTTTGACTGGCAGAGATTGCCACCCTGACGCCCGAAGCGTGCCGATGGTGGTCGGAAGATTTACTGGTTGTGTGTGCGCATGAGCCATGCGCGGAGGTTACTTGCTTGCCTTCTGCACGCGCACAGTGGACTTCTTTGTCACTGTAATTACGCCTTTTTTGTCAACGATAAGGATTTGGAATGAAGAATTTCCAACCTTGTTTTTGGCGATCTTGATGGACTGCGCTGCAGCGGACGGCACAGTTTTGACAAGGATTCCATCGCGATAGACATGCACCATTGACTGTGCCGGCGCATTGACCTTGAGCACAACATTGTTGCCCACAACCTTATTTGACGATGGCGCAAACACCGCTCGCGGTACAACTGTTGGAATTTGCGAGCCAAGAATTGGATTGACGATGCGATCTATTGGTGGAACCTTGCCGAGAACTACAGCTGGTGCAGTAACCGAAGGTCGTGGCACTGTTGAAGGCGGAACTATTGATGGCGGAACTGTTGTGGATGGAAGAGTTGTTGTCGACTCAGGTGCCGCGTCACCACCATCATCACTATCACCGCCGCCGCCATCATCTCCACCACCGCCACCACCGCCACCGCCACCGCCACCGGCGGGAACGGTTGTGGTTGGCAACGTAGTAGTAGGCAACGTAGTAGTCGGCGCAGATGCACTAGGCGGCGAGGCACTGAGTCTCGAATACACCAAGAGGTTTGGAGAGCCTGTGCCTGCGTCACCGATGACTCCTGGAGTGGCCGTACTCGTAATCCATTCGGAAATTTGTGCAACAGAACTATTTGGTGCAATTTCTAAGCCGAGTGCTACAACACCAGCAACATGCGGCGACGCCATTGAAGTACCAGAAATAGTGTTTGATGCGGTTGTTGATGTGTACCACGCCGAAGTAATGCTTGACCCGGGTGCAAACACGTCGACACATGATCCGTAGTTAGAGAACGATGAGCGCGCATCTGCTGATGTCGTAGAACCAACCGTGATTGCGAGTGGCTCGCCTGCGGGCGACGACTGACATGCGTTTGCCGTGCTGTTGCCCGCGG
>JBIIAC010000005.1:0-46035 GCA_044240045.1 Ilumatobacteraceae bacterium | reverse complement strand
TAATGCAAAGCCCTCCAATGGGAACCTTCGACGCAGAAGGAAATTACACACCGCGCCAAGTCACTGAGCGCGATCTCACCCAGTCGTTTGCCGATGCAATCAACGGCACGCTTGTCGAACTTAAAGATGGTCAGCTCGTCACCGGAACAGTTGTGCGAATTACGCGCGACGAGGTGCTTGTTGAAATTGGTTACAAAACTGAAGGTGTGATCCTCGGTCGCGAGCTTTCAATGCGCGCAGACGTCGATCCAAACACCATCGTCAAGTTGGGCGAAAAGATTGAAACTCTTGTCATCGCACTTGAAGACAAAGAAGGTCGATTGTTGTTGTCAAAGAAGCGCGCACAGTACGAGCGCGCATGGGGCGACATCGAGAAAGTTAAAGAAGTGGACGGAACTGTTGAAGGTTTGGTCATCGAAGTCGTTAAGGGCGGACTCATTGTTGACATCGGTTTGCGCGGCTTCTTGCCCGCGTCACTTGTTGAAATGCGTCGTGTTCGTGACCTCGCTCCTTACATTGGTCAGCGGATCACTGCAAAGATTCTTGAGTTGGATCGCACACGTAACAATGTCGTGTTGTCGCGTCGCACATTGCTCGAAGCAAACCAGCGCGGAGAGCGTGACGATTTCTTGGGCAACCTCAAGGTTGGCGAGATCCGCAAGGGTCGCATCTCGAGCGTTGTTGCGTTCGGTGCATTCGTCGACTTGGGTGGCATGGATGGACTCATTCACGTTTCCGAATTGTCATGGAAGCATGTTGACAATCCAAGTGCGGTCGTAACCATCGGCGACGAAGTCACTGTCAAAGTGCTCGAAGTCGACATGGACCGTGAACGCATCAGTCTTTCGTTGAAGGCCACGCAGCAAGATCCATGGCAAGAGTTTGCCGGTGGTCACCAAGTTGGTCAGCTCGTTTATGGTCGCGTTACAAAACTCGTTCCATTCGGTGGTTTCGTACAAGTTGGCGATGGGATTGAAGGCCTCGTGCACATATCGGAAATGTCAACACACCATGTTGAAGCCCCAGAGCAAGTCGTTACTCCAGGTGAAGAGTTGTGGGTCAAGATCATCGATCTCGATCTCGCTCGCCGACGAATCAGCCTTTCTATCAAGCAAGCTGCAGAAGGTGGCGAATTGGCCGAAGAGTATCGCGGTCAGTTTCAAGTCGACGACCAAGGCAACTGGGTTGGCGGCGACGACTCAGCACGCGAAGCAGCATGGTCTGAGTACTTCGACGCAAGTGCCCCAGCAGCAGACGCAACAGCAACCGCGACAGAGCCAGCTGCATCGGCCGAAGAAGCCCCTGCAGGTGAGACTCCAGCCGTTTGATCCGAAGTGGTGCCACAACTTTGGGCATCACCTGACAGCGTGTAGTTCATGATTCTTGTTGGTCTTACCGGTGGCATTGGCTCTGGTAAGTCAACAGTTTCGCAAATGTTGGCCGATCGTGGTGCAATTATTGTCGATGGTGATGCGATAGCACGTGCTCTCCAGCGCTCTGGCACTGCCGTTTTCACGGCGATGGTGGAGCGTTTCGGTGATGTAGTTGCAGCTGATGGGGAACTCGATCGAGCGAAAATTGCATCGTTGGTATTCTCGGATGCAGAGGCTCTTGCTGATCTCAACAAGATTGTGCATCCTGCAATTGGAAAAGAGATGCTGCGGCGTATTGGCGAACTCCGAGATACAGATGCCATTGCAATCTTAGATTTTCCGCTCCTGGCCGAATCGCCACGAAAAGGCCTATCCGGTGTGATCGTTGTTGATGTTGACCCTGAAATCGCAATTGAACGAGTCGTGCGTGATCGCGGCATGAAGGCCAGTGATGTGCAGGCTCGAATAGACAAACAAGCATCCCGAAAGGATCGATTGGCGATAGCCGATCGTGTGCTCGATAATTCGGGAACGAAGGACGATTTGGTACGGCAAGTTTCTGAAGCTTGGGAGTGGATTTTGGCTCTTCCGAAAGCAGGAGCCGACGCAGGGGAGATTGCGTGACCAAAAAAGACGGCGGTGTCGTTGACATTCCGGCCAACAGGTTTGAAGTTGTCTCCGAATTTCAGCCGGCAGGAGATCAGCCTGCAGCGATCGCTGCATTGGCCAAAGGTATTAATCGAGGTGATCGATTTCAAACGCTGCTCGGTATTACGGGTTCAGGAAAGTCGGCCACGATGGCGTGGACAATTGAAGCCGTACAAAGACCTACTTTGATATTGGCCCCGAATAAGAGTCTTGCTGCGCAATTGGCGCAAGAAATGAAAGAGTTCTTTCCGAAGAATCGGGTGGAGTATTTCGTTAGCTATTACGACTATTACCAGCCAGAGGCTTACATCCCTTCGAGCGACACGTTCATCGAGAAGGATTCTGCAATCAATGACGAAATCGACCGACTTCGTCACTCTGCGACAGCGGCTTTGTTGACTCGGAGAGACACCATCGTGGTTGCATCGGTCAGTTGCATCTACGGCATGGGTGATCCAGACGAATACCGCGGCAACCTTCTCGAGCTGCATGTTGGTGTGGATTACGACCAGCGAAGCATTTTGAAGCGTCTCGTGGATCTGCAGTACGACCGGAACGACCTCACACTTGGTCGCGGCAATTTTCGTGTGCGCGGTGACACCATTGAAGTCCATCCAGCTTATGACGAAACAGTTACTCGCTTTGAAATGTTTGGCGACACGGTGGAGCGCATCACGATCGTGGACCCCGTAACCGGTGAAACCTTGCAGGATCTCAATCAGACAATGGTTTTTCCGGCGACGCATTATGTTGCGGGTAACGAGCGCATGCAGCGAGCGATGCTGCAAATCGAAGCGGAGTTGCAGCCGCGACTGAAACAGTTTGAAAAAGAAGGCAAACTACTTGAGGCTCAACGGTTAAGACAGCGCACGCAGTATGACCTAGAGATGATGGCTGAAGTTGGGTATTGCAATGGCATTGAGAATTATTCGATGCATATTGATGGACGCGTGCACGGTCAACCGCCATTTACGCTGTTGGATTATTTTCCAGATGACTTCCTGATGGTGATGGACGAAAGTCATGTTTCGATTCCACAGTTACATGGACAGTACGCGGGAGATCAAAATCGAAAAGCGACATTGATCGAACACGGTTTCCGTTTGCCATCTGCGGCCGACAACAGGCCGCTTCGCTTTGAAGAAACCATGGAGCGAATCAACCAATGTGTGTTTCTGTCAGCAACTCCTGCACCTTTTGAGTTGGGCCTGAGTAGCCAAGTAGTTGAGCAGATCGTACGACCTACTGGGTTGATTGACCCTGAAGTGATCGTGCGACCGACCAAGGGTCAGATTGACGACATCATTGAGATGGTTAACGGGAGAGTCGCAAACGGAGATCGTGTATTGATCACGACCTTGACAAAGAAGATGGCGGAAGATTTGAGTGAGTATTTAATTGAGCAGGGACTCAAGGTTCGGTATCTGCATTCCAATATCGATACCGTCCAGCGAATCGAAATCTTGCGAGCTTTGCGTCTTGGCGAATTTGATGTCCTTGTGGGAATCAACCTGTTGCGAGAAGGCCTTGACCTGCCCGAAGTTTCGCTTGTCGCAATTCTTGATGCCGATAAGGCGGGTTTTTTACGCAGCCAAACTTCACTTGTCCAGATGATCGGACGTGCGGCGCGAAATGTCAATGGCCAGGTCGTCATGTATGCCGACAATCGAACTGCCGCCATGGATAAGGCAATTGGTGAAACCAGTAGACGGCGCGAGAAGCAGATCGCGTACAACCTTGAGCACGGCATAGATCCACAGACCATCCGCAAGGCAGTGGGCGACATTCTGTCGATATTGCGGCCCAATGAGGCCAATAAGGTTCCAAAACTTGGGGATCGAAAGAACATGGAGCGTGACAAGGTTCTCAATGAACTGAAGTCTTTGCCGCAGCAAGAACTTGAGGCGCTTATTTTGACACTTGAAGAAGAAATGACGCTGGCTGCTTCGGAGATGCGTTTTGAATATGCCGCCCGTTTACGCGATGAAGTAAAAGAATTGAAGCGCGAATTACGCGACGCAAAGTAATGACTTGTAGTCTGCTTTCTGATGTCTACTTCTCATAAGCCAGCAGCAATCAAGTCAGCAAATAAAAAATCTCCAAAGAGCACACTCGCTAAGGTTCCGACCAAATCGAAGGCTAAAGCCTCTTCAAAGTCATCCGTATTAAATGCTGGCCACATTTCCGTTCGCGGCGCGCGAGAGCACAACCTCAAGAATGTCAGCGTCGACTTGCCTCGCGATCAACTTGTGGTTTTTACTGGTCTGTCAGGATCGGGAAAATCAAGCCTTGCATTTGACACGATTTATGCCGAAGGTCAGAGACGCTACGTCGAGAGTTTGAGTTCTTACGCTCGTCAATTTCTTGGACAAATGGATAAACCAGATGTTGACATCATTGAAGGATTATCACCCGCAATTTCGATTGATCAAAAATCTGGATCGCGCAATCCACGTTCGACCGTAGGCACGATTACGGAGGTTTATGACTATCTTCGATTGTTGTGGGCGCGTATCGGAGTTCAACATTGCGCAAATGATGGAACAAAGTTGCAGCAACAAACTCCGCAGCAGATTGTTGATCGAATACTTGACTTGCCTGAAGGAACTCGTTTCCAAATTCTTGCACCAGTGATTCGCGGACGCAAAGGTGAGTACGAGTCACTCCTGTCTGACCTGTCAACCCAAGGTTTCTCGCGTGCTCGCATTGACGGTGAAGTGGTCGAGATAGCGGAGTTTCTAAAGTCTGATCAGAAACTAGGGCGCTACGAAAACCATACGATCGAGATCGTTGTCGATCGCCTGGTCCGGAAGTCAGGCATACAGCGACGATTGACCGACAGTCTTGAAACTGCATTGCGACTTGCCGATGGAGTAGCTGAAATTGAATTGATGGGTACGAAAACAGGTAAAAACATCGATCAAGACGAGCCTGGTGAAATCATCACATTCAGTCAGCACCTTGGCTGTCCTAAATGCGGAGAGAGTTATGAAGAGCTTGCTCCTCGCAACTTTTCCTTTAACTCACCCTTCGGTGCATGCGAGACCTGTCTTGGGCTTGGCACGAGATACGAAGTCGATCCTGATCTCGTCGTGCCTGATGCCGAACTAGCAATCAACCAAGGAGCGATTGCTCCTTGGCGCTCGGCTCACACGCAATATTTCACTCGCATGCTCGAGGCTGTTGCCGATGAATTCGGTATCGATATGAATCGCAAATGGTCAAAGTTGACCGATAAGCAAAAAGCGATCGTGATGAATGGCGCGGGAGATGCGCTGATGGTCAAGTACAAAAATCGATATGGCCGCGTACGTGAATATTCAACGGCGTATGAAGGCGTCGTTCCGTGGATCAAACGACGACATGAATCAGCTGAGACTGACACTCAACGTGAGCAATTTGAAAGCTATATGCGCGAAGTTCCATGCAAGGCCTGCAGGGGCGCGAGGCTTAAGCCTCAGTCGCTCGCTGTATTGGTAAACGGTGAGCACATCAGTGCAGTCTGCAACATGTCAATCGCCAAGTCGGCTGCATTCCTATCGAAACTTGTATTGGGTGACCGAGATCGAATGATTGCTGAGCGAGTAACGAAAGAAATCAATGCGCGTCTGAGCTTTTTGCTTGATGTTGGTCTTGACTATTTGACACTGTCGCGCGCGGCCGGCACTCTTGCGGGTGGTGAAGCACAACGCATTCGCTTGGCGAGTCAAATCGGATCAGGTCTGGTGGGCACTCTATATGTGTTGGATGAGCCATCGATCGGTCTTCATCAGCGTGATAACCACAAACTGATTGAAACGTTGATGCGGTTACGCGACCTCGGAAATACTGTCATCGTTGTCGAACACGATGAAGACACAATCAATGCCAGTGATTGGTTGGTCGACATTGGACCGGGAGCTGGAGAGCATGGCGGGGAAGTTGTGTACAGCGGTCCAGTACCAGGAGTGCATTCTGTACAGGCTTCAATTACTGGTCAGTACTTGAGCGGCAAAAGGTCCATCGCCGTTCCACAAGATCGCAGAAGCACTGGAAAGGATTGGTTGACGATTAGGGGTGCTCGTCAGCACAACCTCAAAAATTTGAGTGTCAAGATCCCTCTTGGCTGTTTCGTTGCGGTCACAGGAGTGTCAGGTAGTGGTAAGAGCAGCTTGATTCGAGACATTCTGTTGCCTTCTTTGATGCAGAAGATTTACAAGTCAAAGGATGCTCCAGGCAAACACACTGCGGTAGATGGTGTGCAACATCTTGACAAGGTCATCGATATGGATCAATCCCCAATTGGTAGAACCCCTAGGTCGAACGCCGCAACGTACACAGGCGTCTTCGATGACATTCGCAAATTGTTTAGTACGACACCCGAAGCGAAGGTTCGTGGATACATGCCTGGACGATTTAGCTTCAATGTGCCAGGTGGTCGATGTGAAGCATGTTCTGGAGACGGAACAATAAAAATCGAGATGCACTTCTTGCCAGATGTCTATGTTCCTTGTGAGGTTTGCAAAGGCGCGAGGTATAACCGCGATACCCTCGACATCACATTCAAGGGTAAAAACATTTCAGATGTACTAAATATGCCTATTGCAGAAGCGGTTGAATTCTTCGCGAAACAACCGCGCATTTCCAGACACATGGAAACGCTTGTTGATGTTGGTCTTGGCTACGTGCGGCTTGGTCAGTCTGCGCCAACTCTCTCTGGCGGCGAGGCACAACGTGTGAAATTGGCTGCAGAACTTGCGAAGCGAAGCACGGGTCACACGATCTATCTCCTTGATGAGCCGACTACTGGTTTGCATTTCGAAGATGTGCGCAGATTGCTCACTGTGTTGGCCCGTCTCGTCGATCAGGGAAACACTGTTCTCGTCATCGAACATAATCTCGATGTGATCAAAACAGCCGACTGGGTTATAGATCTCGGACCTGAAGGCGGCGATGGCGGTGGTCAACTGGTTGCAGAGGGCACTCCAGAAACTGTTGCCAAAGTAAAGGGAAGTTATACGGGTAAGTATCTAGCCCCGTTACTAAAAACGGCGAAGTAGCAGAGACGCAAAAGTACCGATCGATGCAACGACCAGACGGAAGCATTCCAGTCACTCCGGGTTCCTATCAATTTCGAGACGTACAGGGTCGAGTCATTTATGTAGGTAAGGCAATCAACTTGCGCTCTCGAGTGTCAAGCTATTTCGCTGATCCTAAAACGTTGCATCCTCGAACGGCGAGCATGATGAGTTTTGCCGACAAAGTTGAGTGGATTGAGGTTCGAAACGAGGTTGAAGCTCTACTTCTTGAATATTCCTTGATCAAGGAACACAAACCTCGATTCAATATTCGTTTGCAGGATGACAAGAGTTTCCCATTCTTGGCAATCACTACCGATGAAGAATGGCCCCGTGCGATGATGTTCCGCGGAAAGCGACGCAAAGGTGTTCGCTACTTTGGCCCCTATGTTCATCCTGGAGCAATTCGGGACACATTGGAATTGCTGCTTCGAACTTTTCCTGTTCGTACCTGTGCTGCATCCAAATTCAAGCAACACGAACGGCTGGGTCGACCTTGCTTGTTGTTCCATATTGAGAAATGCAGCGGACCTTGCGTTGGCGAAGTCTCCGCCGCCGACTACAAAATGCATGTTGATGGACTGATGAAGTTTCTCGATGGTGACAATACAGAAATCGTTGCGACCATGGAGCAACAGATGATTGCTGCGTCTGAAGCCACGGATTACGAGCGGGCAGCAAAGATTAGAGATCGATTGACGGCGATCCATCAAGTCCTGGAAAAGCAGCAAATGGTCGGCGTGCAAGAAGACGATATAGATGTGATTGGAATTGCTCAGGATGAAATCACGGCAGCAGTTCAAATCTTTTTTGTCCGCAAAGGTCGTGTTATTGGGCGTAACGGCTTTGTGCTTGACAAAGTGGAGGACGTTAGTCCCGAATTGCTGGTTGATCGAATTTTGGAAAATGTTTATGGAGATGAGCCGGCACTTGGTATTCCGAAACAAGTTTTGGTACCAGTGCTACCTGAAAGTCATGAGGCCGTTGAGAAGTGGCTCAGTGATGTTCGCACAACTCAGGTAAGCGTGAGAGTGCCACAGCGCGGCGATAAACGTGAGCTGCAAGAGACCGTAACAATGAATGCAACAAAGGAACTGGCACGACATCGATTGAAGAGATCTGCTGACCAACACAGTCGGACGCTTGCGCTCAATGATCTGCAACAACTTCTAAAACTTCCACATTTCCCCCTACGTATTGAGTGTTACGACATGGCGCATTTGCACGGCACTGATTACGTCGGGTCGATGGTGGTGCTTGAAGATGGATTGCCCGCGAAGACCGAATACCGTCGCTTCAAGATCAAGGATGTTCCGGGCAACGATGACTATGCGGCAATGCGCGAGGTGTTGATGCGCAGATTGAGCGCATACAAAAAGGAACGAGATCTTCCAATCCGCGAGCGTGGAAGCAAGCCAGGCAAGTTTGCATATCCACCGCAATTGATTTTGGTAGATGGTGGCAAGGGACAACTTGGAGTTGCTATTGAGGTAGTAAAAGAGTTGGGTCTTGAAAATGAAATACCTGTTGCATCCCTCGCAAAACGCCTTGAGGAGGTATTCATTCCGAACTCGTCACTTGCTGTTGATGTTCCTCGCGGCAGCGAAGCGCTATTTATGTTGCAAGTCATTAGAGATGAAGCTCACCGGTTTGCCAATACTTTCCACCGTCAATTGCGGGGCAAAAGGATGAAGGTGAGTGGTCTAGACGGAATTGCTGGACTTGGTGCTGCGCGTAAAGAAAAATTGATGCAGGTTTTTGGGAGCATCAAATCGCTACGCGAAGCCAGCGCGGAGGAGATCCTCGCTCAATCGGGGCTTCCACCAGTTGTGTCCCAAGCTGTATTCAATGCCCTGCATCAAACTTGAACAACTCACATATTGGGTAGCCTGAGTAGCAGTGGCTGACATCCTCTTAATTGCAGGTCTTTCTGGCGCTGGCCGTTCGCAGGCCGCAGATGACCTCGAAGATCTTGGATGGTTCGTTGTCGACAACATGCCTATCGCGTTAATTGACAAGGTAGTTGAACTCGCTGCAACAGGGGAACAGTCCCAACTCGCACTTGTAGTGGGGGCTGCGACTCATCAGACTGATGCTGTCGTTATTGTGCACCGTTTACGAGAAGCCGGTCATCGAGTGCGTGTGCTGTTTCTCGATGCGTCAACACCAGAGCTCGTTCGTCGTTATGGGGCCACAAAGAGGAAGCATCCGCTCGCCAGTCGTTTCTCGAGCGTGGAAGAAGCCATTCACGAAGAACGCTCAATTCTTGAGACGGTCAAAGGGGCAGCAGATCTCGTCATTGATACTTCAAGCCTCAATATCCATCAACTGAAATCTCAGATCGTTGAGTTGTTCGCGCCAACCGGAGACAGAGATGTCATGCAGTTGTCGCTTGTATCGTTCGGCTTTAAACATGGCATTCCCTTGGACGTCGACATGGTTTGGGATGTGCGGTTTCTGCCAAATCCGCACTGGGAAGAACATCTACGTGAGTTGTCTGGTCTAGACGATGCTGTTAAGACTTTCACCATTCACCAACCTCTGGCTCAAGAGTTCTTGGTAAAAGCGCAAGATTTACTTGAGTTTTTACTGCCGGCCTATCAGGCTGAGGGGAAAAGTTATCTCACCGTTGCCATCGGTTGCACCGGTGGGCGACATCGGTCGGTTGCTGTGACAGAGGCCATTGGCTCCTGGTTGACGGCGAACGGGCTGCGACCACGTATTACCCATCGCGACATCTTTAGGTAGGCGCTAAAGGGTTCTAGATAATCCCTTGCGCTATTATCTTGCGTTATGGCACAGACACCTATACGAGTTGGAATTAATGGATTTGGACGAATTGGACGCAATTTTTTTCGTGCAGTGAATGCAACGAATGCGCCGATCGAGATTGTTGCAGTTAACGATCTTGGATCCATCAAGACGATGGCCCACCTGTTGAAGTATGACTCAGTTCTAGGAATCCTTCCGAACGAGATCGTTCCCGTAGAAGATGGCATTTCTGTCGACGGCAAAGTGCTCAAGGTGTTGCAGTTTCGTGATCCGAAGGATTTGCCATGGAAGTCACTCGGAGTCGATGTAGTCATTGAATCGACAGGGTTTTTCACTGAACGCGACAAAGCGTCAGCGCATTTGGACGCCGGTGCTCCTCTCGTGATTGTCTCTGCTCCGTCAACTGGTGCAGATGCCACATTTGTTTATGGTGTGAATCACATGGATTTCGATCGCACCAAACACAAGGTCGTTTCTAATGCAAGTTGCACCACAAACTGTTTTGTTCCAATGGTCAAGGTTCTTGATGACGCATTTGGTATCGAGCAGGGTTTAATGACGACAGTCCACGCCTACACAGGTGACCAGCAGTTGGTTGATGGGCCACATAGCGATTTGCGTCGTGCTCGTGGTGCAGCTATCAACATCACACCAACCGGAACTGGTGCAGCTCGTGCGACTGCATTAGTGCTTGAGTCGATGAAGGGCAAGCTGGATGGAACTTCATTGCGAGTACCAGTTCCAACAGGATCAATTACGGATTTTGTAGCAGTCTTGAAGAAAGCTGCGACCAAAGATGAAATTAATGCTGCCTTCAAAAAGGCCGCAGCTGGTGAATTGAAGGGTGTGCTCGAGTACACAGAAGCTCCCATCGTTTCAAGCGATGTGGTTACCAATCCTCATAGCTGTGTATTCGATAGTGACTTAACCATGAGCATGGGCACTCTTGTGAAGGTCCTTGGTTGGTACGACAACGAGTGGGGCTATTCAAATCGCTTGGTCGATTTGACTCTCCATGTCGGCTCTACAAAATAGCCTGCAGCAAAGTCGAACTACCTGTAAACATGACAACGCTGCCTCTTTTGGAGGATCTGGGAGACGTACGTGGGAAGCGAGTGCTCGTGCGCACGGACTTCAATGTGCCAATGTCTGGTCCAGATGATAATCGTGTGATCGTTGACGATTTTCGAATTGTGTCGGCCCTCCCGACTATTCAATACCTCACCGACCGCGGTGCGACTGTTGTGTGCGCGAGTCATTTAGGAAGACCTAAAGGAACAGTTTCTACCAAGTATTCGATGGGTCCAGTAAGGGCGCGGCTGGCAGAGATCGCACCCGGTGTTGAATTACTAGAAAATCTGCGATTCAATCCAGGTGAAGAAGCAAATGATTCCAAATTCGTGCAAGAACTAGTTGCAGGGTTCGATCTCTATGTAGACGATGCCTTCGGCGCAACACATCGAGCCCATGCATCCATAGTCGGCCCTCCTAAAACATTGCCATCTGCGGCTGGCAGATTGCTACAGCGCGAGATCGAAGTTCTGGGTGCGTTGCGTGAAAAACCAAATAGACCATTTGTTGCGGTTCTTGGTGGTGCAAAAGTGAGCGACAAAATTGGAGTCATTGAGGCTCTTCAAGAACGTGTTGATGCATTCATCATTGGTGGTGGAATGTGCTTTACATTTTTGGCGGCAATGGGCTATCCAGTTGGTGATTCAATTTGCCAGCCGGAACTCATTGATGTCTGCAAGAAACTGTTGGAAGGCAAGGTGCCAATTCATCTTCCAGAAGACATCGTTGGATTGGACTCGGATGGCGTTTACGCAACTTATGGGATTCGTTTGCCAAAAGGAGCGAAAGGACTCGACATCGGTCCGGGTTCTGCAGCAGCATTTACGGACATCATCATGGATGCGCGTTCCGTCTTTTGGAATGGACCGATGGGAATGTTTGAAGATGCAAGATTTGCCAATGGCACAAGAACCGTTGCCCAAGCGATGGCGGACACCAAAGCCTTTACAGTCGTGGGTGGTGGAGATTCTGCTGCTGCGCTTGCACAATTTATGCTTGATGATGAAGTCGATCACGTGTCAACAGGCGGCGGTGCGTCGCTCGAGTATCTAGAGTTAGGCGACCTTCCTGGTCTTGAAGCGTTGCGAGGAGCACCACGTGTCAAATGAAATTGTTCGAAAGCCACTGATCAGTGGCAACTGGAAGATGCATCACAACCACTTTGAGGCGATTCAGTGCTTGCAAAAACTTGCGTATTTGTTGACCAAGGAAGATTATGCATCGTGTGATGTGAGTGTGCACCCGCCGTTCACTGATATCAGAAGCGTTCAGACTCTTATCGATGCCGATGAATTGAAAGTTTTCCTTGGGGCCCAACACTGCCATTGGGACGAAAAGGGTGCCTACACGGGCGAAGTGAGCGCGGTATTTTTGGGAAAACTTAATGTTGAATATGTAATCTGCGGTCACAGCGAGCGACGCGAATTGTTTGGTGAATCCGACGAAGATGTGGCCAAAAAAATTACGGCAATACAAAAATATAAGATGACCCCAATCGTTTGCGTAGGGGAGACACTCGCGGAACGAGAGGCGGGTCAAACGACGCACAAGGTGATGGGGCAAGTTCGATCAGCTCTTGCTGGACGATCGTCGGAGCAAGTAGCGAGCATGGTGATTGCCTACGAGCCGATTTGGGCAATTGGCACGGGTCGCACCGCCACCTCTTCTGATGCACAGGCTGTTATCGGAGCAATACGCGCTCAAGTCCTGGAATTAAGTGGCGCAAAGGCGGCTGACTCAGTGCGCTTGCAATATGGCGGCAGTGTCAAAGCTGCAAATATTGCCGACTTAATGTCGCAGCCGGACATTGACGGGGCACTCGTCGGTGGTGCGAGTTTGGACCCAGCCGAATTTGCGAGAATCGTGCAGTTTCGTCTGCATCGTTCGTAGCATCCTGCAAACCCTGCTTGACTCTTTGTGAAGCCGTGTAGGGCAGCTTTCAGCCTGCCATTTTCCAGAGTAGTAACGGTAGGATTTAAGCCGTGAGAGAGTTCATCAAAGTCATCACCATCGTTGTCAATGTGATTTCCATGTTTGCCATGATCGTCGGAGTGTTACTCCACAGCGGTCGTGGAGGCGGTCTCAGCGACATGTTTGGCGGTGGCGGATCTGCTGCTTTAGGAAGTGCTGCAGCGGAGCGGAATCTCAACCGAATAACCACAGTGTTCGCACTTGTGTGGATTTTTACGGTTATTGCATTAGGTTTGCTTCTCGCATAAAGAGCAGATTTTAAGACAGAAAAAAGTAGTACCACGTCGGAGTGGCGAAATGGCAGACGCACCAGCTTGAGGGGCTGGCGCTCGAAAGGGCGTAGGGGTTCAAGTCCCCTCTTCGACACAAGAGTTTGGGCATAGAGGTGCGTGGGTGATCACCTACGATGTTGAGATAGTTATGCAATACACACCTATCGAAATCGCTGAGATCCAAAAGCGAACATTGCGAGTCTTGGTGGTGAGTCAGATTGCAGGTTCAGCGGCTCTCGCTGCTGCAGTTACAGTCGGCGCTTTCGTCATCCAGGATATTCTCGGCGATACAACTGCGTGGGGTGGTATCGCCTCAGCAACAGTGACGATGGGTACAGCATTCATGTCGCAGATGCTCGCTCGACTCATGAACGCTCGCGGAAGACGTAATGGTTTGCAGGCCGGATACTTGTTGGCGATCTTCGGTGGCTTTATCGCCGGTTATGGGGCCGAGACAAAAACTTTATGGGTGTTCTTGCTGGGGCTTTTCATTTTTGGCAATGGTCAGGCCTCAAATCTGCTTTCGCGCTATGCGGCTGCCGATTTGGCTACAACTGACGAACGTGGTCGTGCGATGAGCCGCATTCTGTTTGCCTCAACCTTCGGAGCTGTGTTCGGTCCATTACTCATCAAGCCAGCCGAGCAAGCCGGTATGAGTTGGTTCGGGTGGGGGCAGTACACAGGGCCATGGATCTTCGCAGGGGCATTTTTCCTCACCTCACTCATCAACACGACTTTGCGTCTTCGACCTGATCCACTTGAAGTCGCGGGCAGACTTAATCGTCAAGCAGAAGCTGGAGCGCCCACAAGACTGTTTTCAGATGCATTTTTAGCAATTCGAAACTCGGGCAATGCGCAGATTGCGGTGACTGCGATGGTTATTTCACAAATGACAATGGTCGCGGTGATGACGATGACTCCAGTACATCTGAAACTGCACGATCATGAAACTGTAAGTGCCTACATTATTTCTCTGCACATCGCAGGCATGTATGCCTTCAGTCCGCTTGTTGGGCGATTTGCTGATCGTCGTGGCCGCTTGGCAACAATCCAGGTCGGAGCTTTGACGTTGATGGGTGCGACTGTGCTTTCGTCGCTTGCTGGTGATTCACCAATACTTTTGTTTCCAGCTTTATGGATGCTCGGAGTCGGTTGGAGTTTTGGTTTGATTGGCGGCTCAAGTTTGCTAGTTGATTCGATTGATTCGCAGATTCGGGTACGTGTTCAAGGTGCCGCTGACTTGATGATGAGTTTCTGCGGCGGTCTTGCTGGCTTTTCAAGCGGATTTATTCGTAAAGCAGTCGGTTATCACGTTTTGTCGAATATTGGAACGCTACTGGCTGGCGTTTTATTGGTGATTGTGGTGTGGAAGAAGGCATCCAAATCATCTGAAACGGTAGGTGTGTTATGACTTGGAAAAATTGGGCGGGCAATCAAAGCGCTAATCCGATCAAGGTTCATCGACCGCAATGTGAATCTGACATTGTCGCCGTAGTTGGATATGCAACAGCGTTGAAACAGCGTGTGAAAGTGGTGGGTTCTGGACACAGCTTCACAGCAATTGCGGTAGCGCCAGATCATTTGATTGAAATGACCCGGTACAACAAAGTGGTTGGTCTCGATGCCAGTCGCATGGAAGTCACTGTTGAATCCGGGATTGTGATTAGCGACCTCAACGAGTACCTAGATAAAGCCGGATTCGCAATGCCTAATCTTGGCGATGTCACGTACCAGACGATCTCTGGAGCGCTGTCGACTTCGACGCATGGAACTGGTGCATTGCGAACCGGACTCGCCGCACAAGTGACTGCTTTTCGCCTCGTTATTGCAAGTGGTGAAGTGTTGCAATGTTCTGCAACTGAAAATGGCGAAGTTTTTCATAGTGGGCGAGTTGGTCTTGGTGCATTAGGGATTTTGAGCACGATCACATTGCGAATTGTGCCTGCATTTCGTTTGCACGCTGTAGAGGAACCAATGCGTGTTGATACCTTGCTTGCCAATTTGGATGAGTATGTGAAAGACAATGATTTCTTTGAGTTCTATTGGATTCCTCACACTGGTTGGGCTCTGACAAAGAGAAATAATGTGACGGACAAACCGGCTGATCCGCCTGCTCGAATGAAGACTTGGATCAACAAGATGTTGTTGGAGAACATTGCATTTGGTGCGCTTTGCTATGTGGGTCGATTATTGCCATTTCTTATTCCTCGTCTGTCCAAGGCGTTACCAAGTTCGGGAAGAACTGAATACGTAAACTCGAGCCACCGTATTTTTGCAAGTAAACGCCTTGTGCGTTTTTATGAGATGGAGTATTCCATCCGTCGAGATTCGGTAGTTGAAGCATTGAATCGTGTACGGCGCATGGTTGACGATTGTGGCTTTTTGCTGAACTTTCCCGTAGAAGTGAGATTCACCGCTGGTGATGATATTCCGCTATCAACCGGCACTGGAAGAGAGAATGCGTACATTGCGGTACATGTGTTCAAGGGCATGAAGTATGAGCCGTATTTCCGCGAAGTTGAAGCGATCATGAGTGATTACGATGGTCGCCCACACTGGGGAAAGATTCACTTCAAGACAGCAGACTCGCTTGAGTCCCTGTATCCTGAATGGAAGCGTTATATCGAAGTTCGGAACCGTCTCGATCCCGAGGGTGTGTTCACAAACGACTATTTGCGTCGTGTGTTGGGTCGCTAGTTCGCCTCAACCGTAGATAAACCCCCTAGGTAATTGAGGAGAATTTCATGACTAAGAGTTGGACCGCGCTCGGCGTACCCGAGAGAATCGTTGCTGGCCTTTTGAAGCGAGGCATTGCAGAACCGTTTCCGGTTCAAGCTGCAACAATCCCAGAATCGTTAATGGGTCTCGACATCTGTGGCAAGGCGCCAACTGGATCGGGCAAGACTTTAGCGTTCGGTATTGCGCTGGCTGTCAAAGTTGTCAAATCCAAGCCCGGTCGACCACACGGTTTAGTTCTCGTACCAACACGCGAGCTTGCCTCTCAGGTTGCGAAAGAAGTTGCGATGTTGTGCGCCGGAGGCGGAATTACTGTTGCTGCCGTTTATGGCGGAGCAGGTTATGGTCCGCAAGTTAAGGCAGCACGAGCAGCAAGCATCGTGGTTGCAACTCCGGGCCGTTTAGAAGACTTAATGAAGCGTCGCGACCTCGACTTAGGCGCAGTTGCACTTGTTGTTATCGACGAAGCAGACCGCATGGCTGACATGGGTTTTATGCCAGCGGTAAAACGCATCATGCGTACCATTCCTGGCGGACGTCAGACCTTGTTGTTCTCGGCGACCTTGGATGGCGATGTCGACAACTTGATTCGTGAATTTCAGCGCGATCCTAAGAAGCATCAAGTAGCCGCTGCGGAAAATGGTGGTGAGATCGAGCACTTGTTTTGGAACGTCAATCGCGATGAACGTACACGTATGGTTGCAGAAATTGCCAATCACTACGAGCGCGCAATCGTGTTCTGCCGCACCAAGCACGGATCAGATCGCCTTGCTGGCAACCTCGAGTCGTTGGGTGTTGAGACTTGCGTGATTCACGGTAATCGCAGTCAGGCGCAGCGCGAAAGAGCACTAGAGCAATTCCGACGCGGCAAAGCAACAGTGATGGTTGCGACCGATGTTGCAGCTCGCGGTATTCACATCGATGCCGTACCAGTCGTCGTTCACTTTGACTTGCCAGAAGATCCGAAGGATTACATTCACCGCTCTGGTCGCACAGGTCGCGCAGGCGAGAAGGGTGTCGTTATCTCGTTTGTTGACAAGTCGATTCGCAGATCAACTACTCAGTTGACAAAGAACATGCCGTTCGATGTCGTCTTTGTTGATCCTCAGTTTGTTGATACTTCTGTGCCAGCGCAGTCTCCTCGTCCGGGATCAATCGGCACGGTGCACACACTCGCGCTTATTGGTGCTGGTCCTCAGCCGGAATAGGTCACAAGCAAATATCTCGCGATAGGTCACAAGCAAATATCTCGCGATAGGTCACAAGCAAATATCTTGTGGCCGTACTGGTACGCGCAACAGTGCCTTTCCGGTAGCCGCTCGAATCGCCGCGACGATTGCAGGTGTCACCGAAATACATGGAGGCTCTCCGATACCTTTGGCGCCAAGTGGCGCTTGGGGTTCGGGCTCTTCAATCATGACTGCAACTACGCGTGGAGCATCTAGCGCGGTGGGGAGCAAGTAATCGGTAAAGCTTGGATTCTTTACTCGACCGTTGTCCATAATGATTTCTTCCATCACAGCAAGGCCGAGACCTTGTGCAATGCCTCCCTCAAGTTGACCGATGGCTGAGAGAGGGTTGAGCACTCTGCCAACATCTTGGGCTGTCGCAATCTGGACTACCTTCACCAAACCAAGCTCCACGTCAACATCGACAACTGCTCTGTGTGCCACAAATGCAAAGGCAACGTGACAGTTGCCTTGACCGTTCTCGTCAAGATCTTCAGTTTTGCGGTGATGGTGCTCAAAGGTCTCCGAGAGCGTGATGCCCTGGGTTGCTTCAGCAACGCTGATGCGGAATGTGCCAACCGTGTCAATGATGTCGGTATTCTCAACCATTAAACGAATTGGGTCAATGTTGTGCAGTTTGCCTACATGCTCAAAGAGACGCTCACGAACAAGTCGACAAGCACCATCGACAGCACCGCCACTCATCCACGTTTGGCGAGAAGCAGATGTAGAACCAGCTGAACCAATTTGGGTGTCGGATGTTTCGAGCACTACTTCATCGATACCGAGCACACTGCGTGCAATCTGCGGAGCAAGCGTCACGAAACCTTGGCCAACTTCAGATGTTGCAAATTTGAGTGAAGCTACACCGTTGGAAAGAGTGCATCGAGCAGTTGCGTAGTCATCGAAACCCTCGGAGTACATCAAGTTCTTTATTGAGACACCCCAGCCGATGCCACGAATGATGTTTTGCCTATCGGCAGTCCTGCCGCTCCCACCTGGAAACTCGAGCACGTTTGCGTCTAGAGCCAAGGGTTCAGGCATTGGAATTGCATTCGTTTCGCGAATGCAACGCTCTACTGGGGCAACGCTTTCGACAGTTTGACCAGTGATCAACTTGTCACCAGTGCGCATTGCATTTTTGAGACGCACATCAACAGGTGAGAGACCGCAAGCTTCAGCCAAGAGGTCCATTTGGCTCTCGTGGGCGAAGCAAGCCTGAACCACACCGAATCCGCGCATTGCTCCGCACGGTGGATTGTTAGTGCGTACGGCATAGCCATCAACTACAGCGTTGTCGCATTGGTACGGACCTTGAGTGTGAGTGATTCCATTGATCAACACTGCAGGGGATGTGCTCGTGTACGCGCCACCGTCAAACACCATTCGTGATTCAATTTTGACAATCTTGCCGTCTTTGTTTGCATGGTGTTTCATCCAAATCTTGGCTGGATGTCGGTGTACGTGACCGAAGAAACTCTCTTCACGGCTGTACTGCATTTTGATGGGTTTTCCAGTGCGCAATGCAAGTAGGCAACAGTGCACTTGCAAACTGATATCTTCACGTGCGCCGAATGCACCACCCACACCACCCAAGACAAGTCGAACATTGTCCTCGGGGAGTGCCAGGCAAGCGGCAATTTGTCCACGATCTTCGTGCAACCATTGCGTTGCGATATGAAGCTCGACTCCATTTCCACCCGAATCAGGAAATGCCATCGCAGCTTCAAGGCCAAGAAATGCTTGGTCCTGCATACCGATGGTGTAGTTGCCTTCGACGGTGATGACTCCGGTTGCATTCGGATCGCCGTGTTGGATGTGTTGATGGCGGATCAAATTACCGTCAGGGTGAATTTGATCAGTATCAGCAAGCATTGCAAATTCGGGATCTACAACCGGCGTGAGTACTTCGTAGTTCACGACGATTGCTGAAAGCGCACGCCGACAAGTTTCGGGATGATCTGCAGCGACAACCGCAACTGGCTCACCCATGTAGCGAACATAATCTGAGGCAAATACTGGTTGGTCTGCAGAGATGAGACCGTAGGTTGCTTTGCCGGGGACATCTTGCGCAGTGAGCACTGCTGAGACACCACTTATCAGAAGGGCTTGAGTCGTATCAATTGTAATGATACGAGCGTATGGATGAGGCGAACGCAGTGTCGCTCCCCACAGCATGCCTTCGGCCCACATGTCGGATGAAAATGAAAATGAGCCGGTAACTTTTGCAACTCCATCTGGGCGAAGGGCGCTCGCGCCAAGAGTGTCTCGAGCACGAACATCTTGTTTGATTGCGCTCATGAATTTGCCCTCCGTACTTGTACGACTGCTTCAACAGCGGCGAAGATACGGCCATAGCCCGTGCATCGACATATATTGCCCGAGATGGACTCTTTGACTTCCAGTTCGGAGGGTTCAGGGTTTTTGTCAAGTAGGTGATGCACCGCAACGATGAGTCCGGGGGTGCAAAAGCCGCACTGAACTCCGCCTTCCTCGATAAATGCCTGTTGCACATCTGTTACTTGGCTTGTAATTGCCTGCGCAGTGAAAGCCATGGAAGGGTTTTGTTCGATCAATCCTTCAACTGTGACGATGTCGGAACCGACAGCCGTCGCTGCCATAACCAAACATGAACATACGGCGTCTCCATCCATCAATACAGTGCAACTTCCGCATTCGCCCTGTTCGCAAGCACCCTTTGCCCCAGGTAACTCAAGTCGTTCCCGCAACACATAGAGCAAACTTTCGCCCACCCAAGCATCGATCACAGGACGATCCTGACCGTTGATATGCAGTGTGTACATTTCGTTTCCGATTGAGTCGTTCATGATGGATATGCCCTTGTGATGAGTCGTTGAGCAAGCACTCCTACGGCGTGTCGGCGGTATTCGGCTGTAGATCGGTGATCGTCGATTGGTTTTGACTCAAGAGCGACACGACGCCCGAATTCTTTGGATAATGCGGCGTCAATACTTGTTGTTGATGAGAGATCAAATTGTTCAGTTAGCCAAGACTCGGCATCTTGGCATCGAATAATTATTGGACCAACGGCACCGAGAGCAATGCGTAAAGATTTAGATGTCTTATCAATCGCCAAGCAAGCCGATGCAACTGAGATGACCATTGCGTTGCGTACACCAACTTTTGCATATCCCTGCCAACCGTCGAGTAATGGGACGGTAACGGCGGTGATGATTTCGTTTGATGCGCGTGCATTTCGCTTTACACCAAGCATGAATTCATGAATTGAAAGATCACGAGAAGAGTCGCTGCTTTGAAGGTGGACAATAGCGTCAAGTGCGAACAATACGGGTAGGCCGTCACCTGCTGGGGAGCACGTTCCCAAATTTCCACCGAGTGTCCCGGCCGCACGAATTTGTGGCGAACCTACCGTTCGTGCTGCTTCGGCGAGAGCGGGCAATAATTGTTTGAGTTCGCCGGTCTCCATCTCTTGATAGGGAACTCCGGTCCCGATTGTGACGGTGTTATTTGTATTCTTTCTCCAGGTCCTCAACTCTTGAACACGTCGTAATGCAATCACATTATTCGGCTTGAGATGGTTGAAATTGATTTCCACCATCATGTCGGTTCCACCTTGAATCAGACGTGCGTCTGGAGTGATCCTTAACGCATCGAGTGCTTCATGAAGCGTGAGAGGGATAGCAACACTCATTGATTACCATCCCAGTTGGCAAATGTATCGATCATTGCTTTGACGTCGCCGAGTGGATACAAAATTGGGCACGTAGCTCCATTGTCAATGTAGTGCTTAACACTTGCCCTGGCTTCCGCTGGTGTGCCGCTCGCAGTCAGCATCTGAACAATTTCATCAGGAACTAGTTTTGAAGCGGCTGTAACTTGCTCGTGCGTAGCTGGCCATGTCAGCACCTCGCCAACCTTGTCGAGCAGGCTTTGAGGAACGCCCGATGCTTTCATGATGTGCGGTTGTTGACCTAGATATTGAGTAACCATTTCGCGTGCCATATCTAAAGCGGTTTGTCTGTCCTCATGCACGCTGCATACAACGAGTTGAGGCCTATCTATGCCTGCAATTTTGCGTCCAGCTTTATCGGCGCCGGCAGTAAGTGCCTCGATTGCTTGTTTGTTGTAGTCGGGGGACACCAAGTAGTTGAGAACGACTCCGTCAGCGATCTCTCCGGTGAGTTCCATCATTTGCATGCCGGTAGCACCGATATAAATCGGGACATCCTTGGCGCGACGGTCCTGATAAACGTAATCCAACTCAATGCCATCGAATTTGACGAACTCGCCATCGAATGTAACGTTTTCATTGTTCAGAAGAGCGCGAACATTGAGCACAATTTCTCGCATCGCGCGCAATGGTTTGGCACGAGAAATACCAACCTTCTGAGCCAGCGGGTCCCACCATGCACCGATACCGAGAATCACTCGACCTGGGGCAAGATCGTCAAGAGTTGAGAATGTTGCTGCAAGGCGTGCTGGGTTGCGGCTCCAGCAGTCAACAACTCCTGAGCCAACCTTGATGGTGTTTGTTACCGATGCAAATGCGGCCATTGGGACAGTTGCCTCGCGAACGAGCCTGCTCTCCGCCTGCCAGACCGCTTCAAATCCTTTTGATTCTGCATATTGTGCGTACTCCATTCCCTCTCGAATGCGGTGAGCATCCTGAAGATAAATCGCTACGCGGGCCTTGCCGGTCAATGGATTAATTGCTTGTGCGGGGAGTGACATTATTGCAACCTTTCAAAAAGTCGATCTGCTTGTTCGTGCGCTTTTGCTCGGATTTCACCGACGTCGACTCGTGTCGGCGATCCATCTTTCAATACAACCTGTCCGTCGATGAGCACATCAGTGGCTCGTGTTCCGGGTGTGAACGCAACATGCCATGGACTCTGAACTTGATCGTAATTCCATGTAACAACGTCGCTTTCTGCCTCCGGAAAGATTTGATATGCATTCTTCACCCATTGGGCGACAGTGTCAGGCGTTTCTGCAATATCAAATTCGCGAAGTCTTGCGTATGCCAGTCGGGACTCCTCGAGCATGTCTGCTCCAATTCCATCAGTGCCAAGCAAGATCGTATTTTGCTTTGAAGTAGGCGCGCCATAGCCAACATGGTTATTCATATTGGATCGCGGGTTATGTACAAGTCGACCTCGTAGGGGAGAATCAAGATGTACGCCGTGAACCAGCAGCCAGTCGTCAGTCGCTAAATCAGTGAGTCTGGCTCCTGCATGAATATCTTCGATTCCTTCGGCAACATGAATATGTACTCCGACAGTGAGTTGCTTTGCAAGTTCGGCTGCAGCAGTCAATGTTTCATCGCTACAAGTGAAAGCGGCGTGGACACCAATCATGCCGCGTCCTCCGTCGGAGATGAAGCGCTTGCATTCGGCGAGTCCTCTTTGGGCTGCGTCGGTCATTTTTGAAAGAGGTGAAACCTTAGAGTGCAATTGTCCATTGTCATCCCAGCGATCGGTAACTCCGTAACAAGTGTTGACACGAACCCCCACATCGCTACAGGCCTTATTGATGAGAGACAGAGATCCCTCGATCATGTTTGGTGATTCGTGGTGATCGATTATCGCTGTGGTGCCGTTCATGAGAGCTTCAACGGCGCCAAGAGCCGCCGACCAGTAAATCATGTCGGAATCAAGTGCAGCATCCAAGCGCCACCAGACTTGCTGCAAAACCTCTATGAATTGAGTAGGTGTTTGCCGAGGTGCTGGCATACCGCGGGCGAGCGAAGAATACAAATGATGGTGTGCGCAGACAAGTCCGGGCGTTGTGTTGGGCACTGCGGTTAATCTTCCGTGTCGTCGGCAGTGGACTTGAGCATTGGCAAAGTTGTATGCCATGTGCCGTTGAGTTGGCGAAATGCGGCTGCCACCGCACCAGCGGTTGGCACTAATCCAATTTCTCCAACGCCTTTAATACCGTATGGCGAATTCGGTTGTGGTGATTCAACCAAGATCACTTCAATCGCAGGTACATCCTTTGGTCGCAAAATTTTGAGCGAGCGCAACGTCTTGTTGAGAGGGAAGCCTGTTTCCGGATCGCTTGGGAAGTCCTCGGAAAGTGCATAGCCGAGACCCATGTGAACACTTCCTTCGATCTGTCCTTCACAAAGCTGAGGATTGACGGCCTTACCAACATCGTGAGCAGCAACAACGCGTTCAATCTTGTTCGTTTCACGATCCATAACAACCATCTGCGCTGCGTATCCAAAAGTTGAGTGGATAATTGGGTTAATGACATCTGGGTCGCCGAGTTTTGTAGTCCAATCAACGCGGTATTCGCCATAGTGGTCTACACCAACAGCACAATTTGCAGCCTTTGCGGTGTCGCATGCATCTTTAACCGCGCCAGCGCCCATCAATGTGCCGCGTGAGCCGGTGGTTTGACCAAGTCCCAATTCGCGCGTTGTATCCACAATCACATCGATGAGATTGCCGTCAATACCTAATTCGTGAACGGCAACTTGTAGCGCGACGGTGTTGATTCCTTGTCCCATCTCAGTCCATCCGTGACGAACCTCAATTCGACCGTCTTCTTTGAATCGAATTACCGCACGATTGATCTCTTTAAAACCATTTCCCAGTCCACTGTTTTTAAGTCCGAGACCCAAGCCAACAGCTTTTCCAGATGCTCGGGCTGCGTCGTAGGCAGGTTTGATTGCTTTAAGGCATTCTGATGCTCCTAGACAACCGTCGTCCATGATCTGTCCTGGGCCCCACACTTGACCGGGCATAATGACATTCAGTTGACGCATTGTCCAGCCGTCGATCCCTACCATTTCTGCAAGGCGATCGATAACACCTTCCATTGCGAACTGTGCTTGGTTCGCACCGAAACCCCTAAATGCTCCACAAACGGGGTTATTCGTGCGAACCGCAATCGCTTCAACGTCGATATTCGGTACGCGGTAGGGTCCACTCGCATGACCGGCCATGCGTTCGAGAACTTTCATTCCGACGCTTGCGTACGCTCCGGAGTCACCAATAGCACGCACGTGTAATGCAGTGAGTTTGCCTTGCTTGTCGCATGACGCTTTGTATTTCATCGTGATTGGGTGACGTTTGGCGTGCATCAAGAGACTTTCTTCGCGCGAAAGCGTGCATTTCACGGGTACCTGTAAGAGCCAGGAGCTCAATGCGGTGTGAGCTTGGTTGCTCATGTCTTCCTTGCCACCAAACGCTCCACCATTCGTGACGAGTTCAACGGTTACTTGGGAATTGTCGAGATTGAGTAGTTTCGCAATGTCGTTTCGATCATCCCAAATACCTTGGCCGCCCGAATAGACATGTAGGGATTTGCCGTCAGCTGACGGAATAGCAACGGTGCTTTCTGGCTCCAGAAATGCATGTTCAATGCGTTGCGTTACAAAGGTTTCTTCGACAACGAATTCACTGTCTACAAATGCAGTTGTAACGTCACCACGCTCGTAGCGACTCGTGCTCAAAACATTGTTCTCGGTTTTCCAAACTGCGATTTCGGAGTTTGCGAGAGCCGCGATGGGATCGGTGATTGGCTTATGAATCGAGTAATCGACCATGACCGCTTGAGTTGCTGATCTTGCATGTTCACGTGTATCGGCAATGACTATTGCGAGAACGTCTCCTGCGTACGATGTGCGACCACCAATCGGAATCATTACGGGCCAATCTTTATAGATAATGCCCACCATGAGTTCGCCAGGAATGTCGGCTGCTGTAAAAACTGCCTGAACGCCCGGCATTTGTAGTGCTACCGAAGCATCGATTGCATTGACGTCGGCACGTGTGTGTTTAGTGAAGACAAGCGCTGCATGAAGCATGCCAGGAATGCGAATGTCGTCGATGTACCCACGATCACCTAGAGCAAGAGCTTCGGCCTCATACTTGACAGTTCGACTACCGACGCCGCCAGGCTGCACCATGACGGGCACTTCTCCACGAGCAACCATCTCAATCGCGTCAAGGATTTTCACGTAACCAGTACATCGGCACAGGTGCGCGCCTAGATGCTTTGCCATGTCGGTGCGTGAGAGGTCAGCACCTTTTTTATCGACCTGAGCTTTGGCTCGCACGACGATGCCAGGAATACAAAAACCACATTGCAATCCGCCGCAGGCTGCAAAAGCTTGAGCGTATGTATTGCGTTCTAGTTCTGGAACGCCTTCGAGGGTTACGACAGTGGAACCAGCAACTTTGGAGAGAGGAGTCTGACAACTCACGACGGCTTTGCCATTAACCAGTACCGTGCAACATCCACATTGACCAGTTGGTGAACAACCATCCTTTGGTGATGTGATGTTCAATTCTTCTCGGAGGGCAGCCAAAAGATGTGGGTGATCTGAGCGAACCGTAACTGGGGTTTCGTTGACAGTAAAGGCAACAGAATCGACCCGGGTTGCGCTCAAATCCATAGCTGTCATAGGTTTTACGCTACAGCAAATGCTTTACAAAATGTTAAGCATTGGGACCATGTCGATTTAATCAGCGAGAATGCTCCCACGCTGACCGGTGATTCGGCCGTACACCTCTGGTCGGCGATATTTGTCGAAATCGAACAGTGTTTCCTTGTATTGCTTGCACCAATCGAGGTCGCAAACGGCAGAGACAAGCTCATCGTCAAAGCTACTGGTCTTCGCAAGAATCTCGCCAGAAGGAGCAATAATGCTCGAATCGCACAATCCTAAGACTCCCTCCTCGACCCCACCTTTGGCGACACCGACTACGAATGTTCCGTTTTGGTACGCGCCACTCTGCATGACAAGAGCATTGTGGAAACCCTGCAATACATCTTGGGTCGGATCTGGCACATAGTGCATCGGTGTGTTGTAACCACACAAAATCATCTCGACACCTTGCAAGCCCATTACGCGATATGACTCGGGCCAACGGCGGTCATTGCAAATCATCATTCCAAGTCGGCCGCCAAACGCCTTCCAAACCCCAAAACCTTCCTCGCTAGGGGTGAAGTAGTAGCGCTCAGCATGCTGAAAAGGTCGATCGGGTTCGTGTGTTGCGTGACCCGGAATATGAACCTTCCGATATTTTGCAATAACCGTTCCATCGCGATCTACCAAAATTTGCGTATTAAAGCGTTCACCTGCGGGTGTGAGTTCTGCATAACCAAGACAAAAACCAATGCCTAAACGTTTCGCCTCTGTGAATAGTGGCTGTGTGACCGCAGACGGCATTTCAGTTTCATACCAGTGGTCGGCTTCAGAGATATTCTCTACAAACCATCGAGGGAAAAAAGTTGTTAAAGCGAGTTCTGGAAAAACAACGAGATCACACTTAGCGGATTTTGCTTGATGCAATAGATCAATTAATCGTTTGACTACTGATGAACGATCATCATCTTTTTGGATTGGACCAAGTTGTGCCGCACCAACGGTGATCAATCTGCTCATGAATGAGAGCCTTTCATGCTGTCGCAAAATCAGTCGTGCATAGTTGAAGCATCGATTGCAACAGAATGTCTGCTCCCGCAACAAGATCAGCTGTATCGGTATCTTCGGCAGGATTGTGACTGATGCCGTTGATGCTGGGCACAAAAATCATCGCAGCGGGGCACACTCTTGCAAGCATCTGCGCATCATGCCCTGCGCCTGACGGCATGCGTTGCGTCGTGTTACCAAGTTGAATAGAAATTTGCTCAATTATGTCGATGACGCGATTGTCGAAAACGACTGGTTCAAAGCGAGCTAGTTTCTTCGTAGTGATAGTCACACCTTCAGATGCGGCAATTTCATTAATAAAAGTTGCAACTTCCTGCTCGGCGCGTTGCAGCAAAGCCTCGTCGGTATTGCGAATGTCCAAGGTCATCGTGACTCGGGCAGCTACAACGTTTATCAAGTTAGGAAAGACATCGACCTTACCAACAGTGCAGACTTGGTGCGCGCCATATTGTGCACTCAATTTGCGAAGGAAGACCGCGATTTCTGCGGCTACATACGTCGGGTCATGACGTAACGACATAGGCGTCGTGCCTGCATGGTTTGATTGACCAACGATAGTTACCTCTTGCCAGGAGATACCTTGAACACCCGTAACAGCTCCGATGCGAACATTATTTGCCTCGAGCAACGGCCCCTGTTCGATATGCAATTCAACAAATGCGTGCGGAACAATGCCAGGGCATGGAGCTGATCCCGCATATCCGATGCGAACGAGTTCGTCTCCAAGTCGAGGTCCATCGATCGCGTTGATCTCGAGTGCTTCTTCGGTGGTCATACCACCGACGTATACGAGCGAACCGAGCATGTCCGGAGCAAATCGTGCACCCTCTTCATCGGTAAACACCACAACCGCCAAAGGACGAGAGGGAAAAAAGTTGTTCTTCTGGCAAGTTTCGATTACTTGTAAGCCTGCAAGAACGCCATAGTTGCCATCGAATTTTCCGCCCGTGCGAACCGTGTCAATGTGACTGCCAGTCATGACTGGTGATCCAGACCCAACATGCCAGATTGCAATGATGTTTCCAACCGCATCGACCGAAACATCCATATCGAGGTCTCGCATCCAAGAAACCACAAGATCGCGTCCGTCGCGGTCGTCATCAGTGAGGGCGAGCCTGCAGTTACCGCCGCCAGCAATTGGTGAAATTTCGGCCAAGCTCATGATGCGATCCATCAGTCTTTGCGCATCGATGCGAAGCGCCAGCTGTATTGATGATGGATTTTCGCCTGCACTCATTGATCTCAGTGTAGAGATTTGGGAGCGCTAAATGTAAGAATGATCAGATGATTGACAGGAAGAGGCTCGAATTCGCGTTGGCGAGTGAGGAGCAATTGTTTCGGGACATCCACCCCAATTCGCTGGCACTAGCCAATACGGCCAAGGACGCTCTTTTGTCCGGTGTACCAATGCCGTGGATGACGCGTTGGCCAGGAAGTTTTCCTTTGCATGTTAAGCGAGCCCATGGTGCGCGTTTTGAAGATGTTGACGATATTGAATATGTCGACTTCTGTCTCGGGGATACAGGGGCAATGACTGGACACGCGCTGGAAGCAGTCTCCGATGCTGTAACCCGCCAGGCTCGGCAGGGTTTAACCACAATGTTGCCTACCTCCGACGCACAGTGGGTGGCAGAGAATCTTGCGCAACGTTTTGGTGTTCCAAAGTGGCAGTTTGCTATAAGTGCAACGGATGCAAACAGATTTGTCCTGCGGTTCGCGAGAATGTTGACTGGTCGACCGAAGGTTGTTGTGCACGATTGGTGCTACCACGGGTCTGTCGACGAAACACTCGTGATTCTGAATGAGAAGGGTGAAACGGTAAGTCGTCCGGGAGCAATAGGACCACAGGTTGATCCATCCCTAACTACTCGTGCAGTTCCGTTTAATGATCTTGTTGCGCTTGAGGCTGCGCTTTCTATAGGCGATGTTGCATGTCTGTTGATTGAACCGGCTTTGACCAACATCGGTATTGTTTTGCCGCTTGATGGCTACATTTCTGGTCTTCGCGAGTTAACAAGAAAATACAATGTTTTGTTGGTGGTTGACGAAACTCACACTATTTGTGCCGGACCTGGTGGTTGTACGAAGTTGTGGAGGATTGATCCCGATTTCGTGGTTATCGGGAAAACCATCGGCGGAGGTATTCCGGTTGGCGCATACGGTATGTCTGCGGAGATAGCGCACCGACTGGAGCAAGAAATGTCCGGACACGATGTGGATGTTTCAGGAGTAGGCGGCACTCTGAGCGGAAGCGCCCTTGCGATGAGTGCGATGAAAGCAACACTCTCAAACGCTCTGCAGGAAGGTGATTTCGCAAAGACGATCCCACTGGCAACTCGATGGACGCAGGGCGTGCAAGACGCGTGCAAACTAATGAACCTGGATTGGCACGTGCAGCAGCTCGGATGCCGTGCTGAATACTGGTTTTGTACTCCACCCCTAAATGGCGCTCAGGCCGCTGGCGCAGTAGATCCAATGCTGGAATCATTCCTGCATCTGTTCTGCCTCAATCGTGGTGTACTTCTAGCGCCATTCCACAACATGGCTTTGATGTCGCCGTTTCATAGCGAAGCTGATGTTGATTTGCATACTGAAGTTTTTACGCTCGCGCTTGAGGCAATAATTTGAATTTGTTGCAAGATCATCTACTGATTGTCGCAATCATCATTCTGTTTACTTCCATTGTCCAGTCTGTAGCAGGTTTTGGGTTTTCGTTGCTAGCGGTTCCGCTCATGGTCCTATTTGTTGATTTACGTCAGGCTGTAATCGTTGCAACATTGCTAGGAACAGTAAGTAATTTTGGACAGGCTTGGCAATTGCGTCATTTCCATCACAGGCCTATCGCGACTCGCTTCATCTTCGCATCATGTTTGGGCGCGCCTTTTGGTTTTGCGCTATTTAGATTTGGAAATCAAAGTATTTTGAAAGTGTTGTTGGGGCTGGCAGTGTTGTTTGGGGTTTGGATGCTTGCTCGTGGACGCGACATGCAAAACGCGCACGTATCACTCGATTGGATCATGGGTTGGCTGAGTGGAGTGCTATTGATGGCGACTTCAACGAACGGTCCGCCGATCGTTTTTACACTGCAGGCCAGACGACTTGAGCCGGATACTCAGAGAGCAACTCTTAATCTTATTTTTTCAGTAACAGGAGTTTTTAGTGTTTGCGTGTTTGCACTCTCTGGTCAAATTCATTCAGAAGAGCTGTATGTTTCACTGGTCGCAACACCACTCATGATTCTGGGTGTTTATTTGGGCATCGTTATGCGCAAACACATAAATGCTGCTGCGTTCAGAAATATGGTTTTGGTGTTACTCACTTTGGGAGGAGTAAGCAGTATTCTTTCAGCGTTAGTGAGTTAACTGAACCACTGCAACCAATCCGATTTAGTCTTCGGTTTAAACACATAATTTGTTTGCCGCACTTCATCGAGAGTTCGTGAAGAAGGGTCAGAATATCGATGACCAGGAAACAATACGGTTTTATCAGGTAACGCTTCCAGTGTTTTTAAACTGTCATACATTTGTTCGGGATTCGAACCCGGAAGATCAGTGCGGCCACACCCTTCAAGAAATAACGTGTCTCCAGCAACAAGGCAGTTGTCCACCAAAAAACACTGACTACCAGGTGTATGACCAGGAGTGTGTAACAGACATATTTCAACGTCACCTACTTTGACTATGTCTCCAGGTTGGTGTTGATGCAAGTGGTCTGCTGTTACGCCAGTAGTGCGCATCACCCACTCTGCCTCGAGTTGTTGCACATGGATCGGCACGTCAACCTGACCGAGCAGTGCAGCGATACCGTCGATATTCCAGCCCATCATTGATCCGCCAACGTGGTCGGGGTGGTAGTGAGTCGCAAGTGCTCCGACGACTTTCATCTCATCAGACTCTGCAATAGCAAGCAATTCGTTGACCGCATAAGCCGGATCAACAATGACGCACTCACGGCTCGCCGTATCACCGATCAAATAAACAAAATTGACCATTTGCTCTGCAACCTGGTTTCCGACGGCAAAATCTCTCCCTGAAAGCAATTGTCTGAAATAGAGATTGCTCGACTGGTCGTCTGGGGATCGCGATGGTTCAGACGGACGTGTCATATCCCTAGATTAGCGATCTACTATTGGATGGTGCTTGAGGTTGAAGATCAAATACTGAAATACGCCATTATCGGGAGTGGGATGATGGGTCTCGAGCACATCCGTAATTTGTGTGAAATACCCAATACGCAAATCGTCGCAGTATGTGATCCGCACACACCGAGCCTGGAGAAGGCACGAAGAGCTTTGAATCGAATTGAAGGTGTGCGTTATTTTGCGAATTTCAAGGATCTGCTCGCAAATTGCATCGCCGATGTTGTGGTGATTGCTACGCCAAACCATACGCATGCGCAAATTGTCTCCGAGGTGCTTCTAACTGGAAAGCATCTTCTGATCGAAAAGCCACTCTGCACAACAGTCTCAGACTGCGAGAAATTGATTTCACAACAAGCAAATGGAACTTTTGAAAAT
The DNA here is from genome assembly GCA_044240045.1 of Ilumatobacteraceae bacterium. Lineage (GTDB taxonomy): Bacteria > Actinomycetota > Acidimicrobiia > Acidimicrobiales > Ilumatobacteraceae > UBA3006. The sequence goes on along the minus strand of JBIIAC010000005.1, from coordinate 14,960 downwards.
CAAGTGGTCTGGGTTGGCCTCGAGTACCGATACATGGCGCCGACTGCGCGAGTGTTACAAGAAATTGATAAGGGGACTGTTGGCGCAGTCAAGATGATTTCAATTCGTGAACATCGATATCCGTTTCTTGAAAAAGTTGACGACTGGAATCGATTTAATGCCAATACAGGCGGAACGCTTGTGGAAAAGTGCTGTCACTTCTTTGACTTAATGTGTCTGGTCGCAAAAAGTCGCCCAATCTCTGTCATGGCAAGTGGATCGCAGGATGTTAATCATCTGAACGAAAAATATGACGGAAAGGTTCCCGACATCCTGGACAACGCTTATGTCATTGTGAATTTCGAGAATGGGGTTCGTGGATTATTGGATCTCTGTATGTTCGCTGAGGCGTCAAAGAATGAGCAAGAAATCAGCGTTGTCGGCGACAAGGGAAAGATTGAGGCGATGATCTCAGAGTCTGTTGTGCGGATAGGGAAACGCAAAGATGGATACGGCTCATTTCAAGAATTTCCGATTGCACTTGATCAGAAAGTCGTCAAGGGATTTCATCATGGAGCGTCCTTCGTAGAGCACATGCAGCTGCAGACTGCTGTACGCGGCGGTCGAAAAGCTGAAGTTGGTTTGCAAGAGGGATTGATATCTGTTGCGATTGGCCAGGCTGCCCACTTGTCGATAGAAGAGGGGCGGTTGGTTTTGATCAGCGAGGTATTGAACACAGAGGTGATGTCGTGAATCGTGTATTGAACCCGACTGACAGTGTTCTCATTGATGGCAAGCCCTTTCCGATCGGTGAGACGATTGCCGATCAGTTCGAACACGGGGATCGCCTCATTGGCTTGAGTGGAGGCCAACTTCTGCACATTCCAAAAGCAGAACTACAAGTGAGTTTTGAAGCCGTCACCCAAAGTGTCGAAGGTTTTAGGCAAATGATGTCAGTTTCGGCAGATCAAACCACTCGTTTTTATGACGAGTTTGCAAAACTGCTCAGTGACGACAACATTTTTGAGGAGATTCAGGCAGTCAATGCCGCGGATGTTTTGGCTGCAAAGGATCGAGGAAGAACAACAACAAGATTGGTACTTACCGAATCAATGCGTCGTGACATGATCTCCGCTCTATTGACTTGGGCGGCCACACCCCAAGTTGATGGATCCCTATTGGGAGTGACCGAACATAACGGTTGGAAAGTTTCTGCCGTGAAAGCTCCTCTAGGCGTTGTCGCTTTCATATTTGAGGGACGACCAAATGTTTTTGCAGATGCAACTGGCGTATTGAGATCGGGTAATAGTTGCGTTTTTAGAATTGGTAGCGATGCTCTTTCAACAGCAACAATTATTATGGATCTTGCTGTACGACCAGCACTGTCAGCGAGCGGATTGCCATCGAATGCTGTGACGCTTGTGGAATCTCGTTCGCATGCAAGCGGCTGGGCCTTGTTCTCGGATCGCCGCCTTTCTCTTGCGATTGCGCGGGGGAGCGGTAATGCAGTTTCTCAGTTGGGTGCTGTGGCACAACAACACGGAATTCCTGCAAGTCTTCATGGTACGGGTGGTGCTTGGATGGTTGCCGGGGAATCTGCCGATGTGCACTGGTTCGATCGTGTTGTGGGTTATTCGATGGATCGAAAAGTTTGCAATACACTCAATGTTTGTTGCATCGTCCGTTCACGTGCAAAAGAGCTAGTACCTGTCTTCGTCGAAGCGCTGGAGAGGGCAGCGCTAGCGAGAGATGCGCATTCGGTGCTCCATGTCGATGCGGGGGCAAGATCGCTCATTAAGCAATCGCCTTCCAGCATGACGATATCGATGCTAGAGCGCTCGGATCTTGCGACGGAATGGGAATGGGATGATGATCCCGAGTGTTCATTAGTTGTTGTTGACGATATCCAAGAAGCAATCTTGTTGTTCAATCAATACGCTCCGAAATTCATCGTTTCGGTAATTTCTGAGGATCCCAAAGAGATGCAACGGGTTTGGCGCGATGCTGATGCACCATTTGTCGGGAATGGCATGACCAGATGGGTCGATGGACAATTTGCTCTCGATAAACCAGAACTTGGATTGTCAAATTGGCAATCAGGTCGAATTCTTGGTCGTGGGGGAATCTTGTCAGGAGATTCTGTATTCAGTGTTCGATATCTGGTGGATCAGCAGGTCGCAGACCTGCATAGATAATTGAATTATTTAGAGCTCAATATTGTCAATTAGTCGAACTCCATCGATTATTCCTGCAAACAATACGACTGATTTGCCTGGTCTCGCAATAGCTTGTCGTTCGAGTGTTTCACGATCCACTATCTCCAAGTAATCAATTTCGAGATCTGGCTCAGTACCAAACATCTCAAAGGCGGATTGTTTGAGAATCGCACAATCGAACTGGCCACCCTGAAATACTTCGGCTATGTGAGAAAGTGCATCGGGGATGACTCGCACTTTCTCACGTGCTGAGTGGCTGAGCCGAGCATTCCTACTCGAAAGTGCGAGACCATCGATGTCTCGAACTGTGTCGACACGAAGTATTTCGACAGTTGGGTGCAGCTTGCGAGACATTTCACTAATGACGACAACCTGCTGGTAGTCCTTGGCACCGAATATGGCTACATGTGGTTTAACAAGTTCGAATAAGCGATTGACGACAGTTACTACGCCAGCAAAATGTCCAGCACGGGAAGCACCTTCAAAAAGATTTGCAATGGACGATGGTTCAATGTGCCGATCAAAGTTGGTCGGAAAAATGTCATTCGCTGTTGGCGCAAACACAATTGTTGCACCTTCAGCGATGCATGCTTCATAGTCGGTGTTTAACGAACGGGGGTAGTTATTGAAGTCCTCTTCATCGCCGAACTGAAGGGCGTTGACGAAAACTGACACGATGACTAGGTCGCACTGCTGCCTAGCAACATGTATGAGTTGCAAATGACCTCTGTGCAATGCGCCCATAGTCGGGACAAATGCAACCGTCTGGTCAAGGACACTTGACCTCCAATGTCCGAGGTCCTCAGTGGAACGAATGAGCGTCATCGGGCCACTGTCCGTCGCGAACCTCGTTGATAAAATTTGCGCACGCTTCAACACTTGCACTGCGGATGTCTGCATATTGTTTGGTGAACTTAAGATTGTGAGTTGTCAGACCCAAAATATCGTGGAGAACAAGCACCTGACCGTCGCAGTCTGGTCCGGCTCCGATGCCGATAGTAGGTATTGACACCTTTTCGGTGATCTCTAGAGCGAGTTGTCGAGGGATGCCCTCTAGCACCACAGCAAAAGCGCCTGCTTGTTCGACCGAATGTGCATCTTCGAAGATCCGTTCCCTGCCACCGGCATCGCGATTATCCGAACGTCCCTGAACTCGGTGACCGCCCATGCGGTGGTAACTCTGAGGTGTGAGTCCGATGTGGCCCATGACAGGAATATCGACGCGGCTGATCGCAGCAATGGTGTCAAACATATTTACGCCGCCCTCTAGCTTGACTGCCGAAGCACCAGCCTTTATCAATCTGATTGCGCTGCGTACTCCCTGTTCCGAACTTACTTGGTAGGAACCGAATGGCAAATCTCCGACAATGAGTGCGCGAGGTTGAGCTCGCGCTACGAGCCTGACGTGATATTCCATTTCTTCGAGCGTTACAGGGATTGTTGTAGCAACACCTTGTACAACTGATCCAACAGAGTCACCCACGAGAATTATGTCTACGCCAGATTCATCAACTATTGATGCAAAAGTTGCGTCATATGCAGTGATCATTGAAATCCGCTGCGTCGAGCCTGATCTTATTTTGCGTTCAAGAATTTGCGGCACGGTAACTCTCGGACGAATCATGAGTTCATCCAAAAGTTGTAAATCAGGTTGTGCGAAGACTGATCACTGGCATGAAGAAGACTCGATGAAACGTCAAATATTTTGATGGTGCGAGAATCGAGATCATAAGGATCCCAATTTGGTTTACCTGTGCGTCCTAGAGCCAATAAATCGTTGGACATTTCTTTCGCTAGCGCGGGCGCACTTGGGTCATTGCCCGTGTAGACGTGCACTCGAGGAGAATCAACATTGTTAAATATGAATGGGATGTCCAACCCATGACTTGCGCCAAGCGCACCATCAAAAATTGGTGATGTCCAAGTGAACATGTAGGACCATGTGTTTGAAAACGATGACGCCCGTTTGTGGAGCAGATTCCACATTGGAAGTTTGAAGTGAGTATCCGTATCAACAGCGGCAATTATCTGAGTGGGTGAGTAATCGGGATAGCAATTCGTATATAGCGCAAATATGTCATCAGCTCGCTCTTGATGATTGATCCGCAAAACATCTAGCGCTTGGGTTTGATCGAGATTATTCAGTGCAGGATTGAGCAAGTTGAATATTCGGGATTCATCTTTGGTTGTGCCGATCACAAGGTCGACAGGGTTGTTTGCTGCAGCGCTGACAATATCTAGTGGTAGTACCGCGCCATCCGCTGTTGGCGAGAAGCCTTGCAGCCACGTTTCAACATCGACCAGCATCGAATCTTGAATTTTAAGAAATTCAGCCGTGGTGAGTTTTTTGAGTTCATCGAGAGTTTTTACATTCGCAATTTCAAAGAATTTCTCCTGGGCGCTCAGAGCAACTTCGGTTGTGCGCAGTTGTCCAATCGAAGCGCTCATAGCCCATGCTCGTGAAAACAGACCGGTTGCGGACTGCGCAGCCATTAGCGCGACAACGCTGCAACCACCTGCTGATTCACCAAAGATCGTGACATTCTTCGGGTCTCCACCAAAGCTTGAGATGTTTGTCTGCACCCATTCCAACGCCGCGATCTGATCGAGAATACCTAAATTGAGATTGCCGAGAAATCCGAAGGCACCAAGTCTGTAGCTCAGCGTGACAACCACAGCGTCGCCATCAAGAGTGATGCTTTCCGATTCATTCCAAGACAAGGGCGGAGTGATGTTTGTAAAACCTCCACCGTGAATCCATACATAAACAGGTCGAAGAGATTCGCCGGGCTTTGGTGCTGTGATGTTGAGAAAGAGACAGTCTTCACTCTGTCCGGAGTCATCTGCGTTGAGTAGCTGCCTGAGTTGACTCTCGGTCTGCGGACATTCAGCACCGATTGATAAGGCATCCAAGACACCCGCCCAATGTGTGACGACCTCAGGGGGTTCTAAGCGTGCAGCGGAAGCAAAGCGAATGCCTTTAAAGACTGCTACGCCGGATGGAGAAATAACTCCACGCAACTGCCCGCATGGGGTGTCCACCAATGTCATGAGATCAGGCTATCCATTAGATTTTGGGTGTATGTCGCAACGACTCTTGACTCGTATAACCGCTCGTCTAGTCGCTCGGCTACTTCGCACATTTAACCCTCTCTTGGAGAAAGGGACTTCGGCCATTTGGGAGTTGATGAATCTGCACGGCGCAATAGGACCAGAGACATCGAAAGGCAAAAAATTTGGAAAGTTCGGCACCGGAAGCATCATTTGTTTTCCGCAGACCACTATTTTTAATGAGCAATATATTCATATCGGCAATGACACAATGATCGGATCAAACGTCGCATTATCCGCCGGAATGATTCCTGGTCAAGTGTGCCTGACGAATCCTGTCGTACGAATTGGAAATCGGTGTCTCATCGGCAGAGGTAGCGGCATTGTTGGGCATCTATCAATTGACATTGGTGATGACGTATGGACCGGTCATCATGTCTACATCACCGATCAAAATCACGGTTACGAAAAGATTGACATTCCCATTTCGCAGCAAACACAAACAGAACGACCAGTTTCGATAGGCGATGGATCTTGGCTAGGCGCAGGAGTCGTCGTACTACCAGGAGCGACTATTGGAAAGCACGTTGCGGTCGGAGCTAATTCAGTTGTAACCGGAACTCTTCCCGATTATTGTGTTGCTGTCGGATCTCCGGCTCGCGTGATCAAGCAATACTCCGCATCAAGTGGCTGGGTCGCTGCCGAAGAGTTCTAAATTGATAAGTCCATCGGTGGCTTGCACGATGCCATGGCGTTGTCCGCGGCGAAAGTCGCAATTTTTTCGCTCAACGGGATACCCATCAAAATTGATTCTCCGAACGGAACATTGATTCCAAGTCGTAACTCATCGGCATAAGCGCGGCGATCTGCAATGTATGTTTTGTAATCGCTCATCCACAGAGGAATAAGTTCCTGTCCTTTGGGGTCTGTTGGCGATGTTCGCTCTAGTTGCTCGATCATGCGGTCAAGAGTGTCGGTAGCTAGATCGACCAAAGTTGCCCTCTCTTCCAATGCGTTTGCTCCAGCCTCATTGAGAGGACGAAAATCAGCTAACTCAATGCGCTCTTTGGCAGCCTCCTTACAAATGAGTTCTGCACGCTTGGTCCATTCTTGATCTGCAATTTCATTTGCCACTTCTTTTGAGGCGAAGAAGAGGGCATATACCCACATGGCAAATATGAGCGAGATCGCAACCGCTATAACTGCACGGCCAACATTACGTTTCATATTCTTTTGATCATCCAATTTGCCACGTGTTGATAGTAGGTGATCGAGACGATGGACGTTACGTGTCAATATGCGATGTGCGATCAGTCACAATCACAACAATCATTAGACTCATCACTGTGATGGCCCGCAGAACTTCCAGAAGTGCATCTTTTCTCGTATCAATGATCCTGATACCGATACTGATGCTCGGTTGCTCCGAATCTGGAGAAACAACCGCAGTTTGCAGCAGAGCTCCCGAGCTTGAAAGTTCAATAGTCGCCGTGGATACTGCTGTTGTATCCATGTCTGATGTTTCGGCACGGCAATTACAAAGCATGTTCGCTGTCTTGTTGTCTTCTTTGGTTTCTATAGGCGATGTCGCTCCGCCCGATGTCGTTGACCAATTCGCGCAGGTAGAACGCGCTTATCACGCTGTATCTGTCGCACTTCAAAACGTGTTCTGGGAAGGCTCTGTTGGGGTGAGTGATGCTGCGGTTCAGGCGTCGATAGAGGATCTCACTCGCACCGACAATGTTGAGGCCCTTGGTGCCGTGCGCGCTTTTATCGCGGATTCGTGCAGGGTAGATCTAGGCAGTGGCATCAATCGTGTGCCCGGAGAAGATTTGAACCTGCCGAGTCCTTCCATCGATGTGGAACCGCAACCAGATTTGAATACAGATTTCTATAACGAAGAGAGTGCGCTTCGTTCGTATGCGTATTTTGTTGCTGAACGGCTAGGGCAGGTATTGACGCCAGAAGGGGCGCTATGCATTGGCACCTTGCTGACCAATGATGTACTAGAACAAGGAGCGTTGTCGGATGCGCAGTTCGATGTTTTGGTAAACAAATCGTTCATTCAATGCAAGGTTGACAGGGTGTCTGTAACCACACTGGTCGATTGACTCAAACTAGATTGTTGTTATGGAATTTATTTTGATTCGACATGCCCAACCCGAATGGGTAAAAGATGGTCGGAGTATTGTCAATCCACCGTTGTCGGAATTAGGGTTTCGTCAGGCTGACATTCTGGGTGAGCGTCTGAGGGATGATCGCTTTGATCACTTATTTGTGAGCCCGCTATTACGGGCGCGTCAAACCGCAGCACCATTCCACGAGCGTGCTCCTGTGATTGAACCTTGGCTTGAAGAGATACGCGAACCCGCGTGGCATGGTCAGCCAGCAGAGGTCACGGTTAAGGCTTACAACGATGACGCTAAATCGAACGCGATTGATAGATGGTCTGGATTGTCAGGTGGTGAACCCGTCAGTGAATTTGTTGCCCGAATTCGAAGTGGGTGTGCAGATTTTTTGGCGCGCCACGGTGTACGTCGTCAGGATACGTTGCTTCCTGTATGGGATATAGATGATCCAGAGACGAGTTTCGTGTTCGTAGCGCACGCCGGTACGAACAGCGTCATCATCTGTCATTTGCTCGGGCTGGAACCAACTCCATGGGAGTGGGAGCGTTTCGTAATCGGTCATGCATCAATAACCACGATCAAAGCCATCAAGCTGGGCGACGGCTATACGTTTAGCCTCGAGAAATTGAGTGACTTGGAACATCTTTCAAAGGCTGATCGAACCAGATAATTCTTGAACTTAAGTGGGTGAGACGATGATGGTTCTCACATCGTCATCGTCTCACCCTTCGAGACTGTATTGTTTGCGCCTTATGGTTGTGGGAGCACATCCATAACGTTGCAAGCATCTACTGCCTTGAGAATTGCATATGGGTTAACTGCTGCTCCGCCAAAAGGATGCACTTCGAAGTGCAAGTGTGGAGTAGTTGTACCAGTTGATCCGTTGTATCCAATAATCTGACCAGCTTTGACGGGAACACCTGCAGCCATACCTGGCGCGAAGCTGTCGAGGTGGGCGTAATAGAAATATGTACCGTTTGGAATCTTTAGGTAAATTGCATTTCCGCCCAAATGACCACCGGTCGAGACCTTGCTGATGACGCCGTCATTGGTTGCATATATCGCAAGTCCTTTGGCGCCCATGATGTCTGCGCCTTCGTGCAAACGACCACCTGATCGTGGTTGGTGCCACGTGTCGGTGAAACCACAGCGGCCTTGCATTGGGAACACCTGCAGTGTTGGCAAACCGAGCGACTCAAGACTTGGGATTAATGCAAGTGCAACTGCTGTATTGACGTCGAGCACCTTTGACTGAGTGAGGCCCCGAGCAGCTTGAAAATTTGTGATTGCAACTGTTGTAGCGACTCCAAACACGCCATCAGCGCCACCCTTGACTTCAGTGCCGTTGGCAAGCAATGCGTTCTGCAATGCGCGAACCAACTCGCCAGACTGGCCACGAGCTGGAAGCGTTTCAAATGTCATAGTCGACTCTGCCGCTGGAGCGGGAGTTACCGCTGGTGCAGGTGCAACCGCAGGTGCTGCAAACATTGCAGCATTCGTAGCATCATCCATCATGCCAGTAATGCTGAGTCCACGACGACGTTGGTATTCGGCGATTGCAGCAGATGTACCTGCGCCGAAGCGACCATCAGCTCCACCAACAAGACCAATCACGTCATTAATCAATGCTTGTTGAATTGCTTTCACCTGATCGCTGCGGTCACCCTGCTTAGGGAAGGTAGTTGACTTCACAGCCACAACTGCATTACTTGCATTTACTGTTTTCACAGCAGCAGCAACAACTGTTTTTGGTGCGCTCAACATTCCAAGTGCAACTGCAGTTGCTTCATCGACAACTTTTGTTACTGCCAAACCCTTTGCTTTTTGAAATTTTGTAATCGCGATCGTTGTTGCGATACCGAACTTGCCATCGGCACCACCTTTGACCGCAAATCCACTGTTGATCAATGCTTGTTGCACTGACCACACTGCGTCTCCTGATGCTCCAACTGCTGGCAAAGACGATGAACTCAAAGCGACAACATCGACAAGACCTAGAAACTTTGCAGTTTTTTCATCGAGGGTTCCCGTAGCCCTAAATCCGGCCACCTTCTGCAATGACTTAAGAGCCGAACGTGTCGCATCCGAATATGCACCAGTAACACCGCCTTTGATCGAGAATCCACGCGCCATGATTGCCTCTTGGAGACGAATTACTTCTGGACCGTTTTCTCCATATATCGGAAGCTGCGAAACATTTGCAGATATAAGTGTCGATGCTGAGACAGTTGTTGTACCGATTGCCGTTGCTGCGATACCGAAAGTTGCGGACAATGCGCCGATTGCGATGACTTTGCGGAAAAGATTGCTGTTCATGTTGTGCTCCCTTGACTTGCCTGCGGTGTGAGTTCCGCATTAGGGATCGGTATGAACAGGAAAAACTTGAGGAAAAAACCACAGAAAATATTGAACTAACCACCTAGAGTGGTAATTATTTGTCTAAAGCAGTCAAAACAGCACTTTTGAGCGCATTCAGTGGTCTGAAGCGCCAGAGACTGTGATTAGTAGTGTGTTTTAGGTGTCAAGAATTCAGTTATCTCACAAGTCGTATTTGAGGATTTCTCAATGTGCACTTGGATTTCTTTGCCTCATTATTGTGAGTGGGGCCCTTGTGCGACTAACGGGCTCTGGTTTGGGTTGCGTCGATTGGCCTGGATGTAGTCAGACCAAGTTTGTTGATGTTTCAACGGGGCATTCTGCGATCGAACAAATAAACCGGCTGTTTACGGGTGTGGTCAGCGGCGCAGTTGCGGCTTCGGCGCTAGGGGCCTTTCTGATCTTCCCGCGCCGACGCACAACAATTTGGCTCGCATTGGGTCTGGTGTTCGGAGTTTTAGCTCAAGTCTTGTTGGGTGCATTAGTGGTGCTGACCGGATTAAATCCCTGGTCGAACATGGCTCATTTCCTTGTCAGCATGGTTCTTGTTACAACAGCCGTCTTGTTGGTCGAACAGGCTAGAACTCAAGTTCATAAACGATCAAAGGTTCCTGTTGATCTTTCACTGGCTTCCAGGCGGATCGCACTTTTTGTAGTCGCGTTATGTGCCATTGCGATCGTCGCAGGCACATTGGTAACGGGTACTGGTCCTCATGCGGGCGATGAAAAGGCTGTGCGTTTAGGGTTCGATTTGAGGACCATCACTCAATTTCACAGCATCGTTGTACTGCTTTGCATAGGACTGACTCTTGGCTTGTTTTTACGCATCAAAAGTCGGACCAAGGAGTGGGATGTACTCGGTCGACCCCTCGAGATTTTCTTAGGTGCAGCGGTAGCGCAGGGTGGACTCGGCTATTTACAGTACTTTTCGGGTGTTCCCGCACAGATGGTTGCGTTGCATGTTGCACTGGCAATTGCGGTATGGATTTCGGCCCTTCGGCTTGGCTTAGCAACTCGAGACTAAATGCAAGATCTAGTCTCCGATGTGCTTGACTTGATTAACTTGAACTTGGGAGTCTTTGCGTGAAAAGAGGCGAAATAGCGGGGCGATCTTGGCAGATCATGCGTGCCTTTGCCGTTGTCGTCGGGTCACTACTCATGTTCGGTGTTTCAGCCGAAAGCGTTTCGGCAGAAGATGGTTTATCAATCGTTGCCTCAGTGCAAAACCAAACTGTCTTGGATGGTGTATCACAGAAAGAGCCAGTTGCCGGAGTAAGCATCACCGTCAGTTCGGTCTCTGGAGTTGTCATTGCCGCAGGAGTTACCGATGCATCTGGCTTGATTTCCTTTCCAGTTGAATCACGTGACGATTATGTGGTGACATTGGACATCGCATCGTTGCCGGATGGTTTCGCCTTGATCGATGACGCCAAAGCTGTCTCGAACATCTTGAAAGACGATTTCACAACTTCGGTCAAGCGAGCAACCTTTTTTACTGGATCATCAAACACATCAAGTCAAACTCTGATAGATCGCATGATCCAGCGTGGAGCCGACGGTCTTCGTCTCGGTCTGGTCATTGCGATGTGCGCAGTTGGACTTTCACTTATTTTTGGAACAACCGGTCTCACCAACTTTGCCCACGGCGAGATGGTGACATTTGGTGGCTTGATGGCTTTCTTGCTCAACGTAACAATGGGCATTCCTCTGCTCATCTCTGCGCCCGTTGTTGTCGCGCTGGGTGGTCTGTTTGGCCTTGCTCTCAACGTATTTATTTTTGGCAAGTTACGAAGACGTGGCGTAGGGCTTATTTCGCAATTGGTTGTATCGGTAGGACTTTCGATTGTTTTACGCAACATGTATCTCTATCAATTTGGTGGACGGACGAAACCGTTAAACGATTACAGTGCGCAAACCGTGATGAGGCTCGGTCCAGCTTCAATTACTCCTCGCGACCTAACGACTGCGATCCTCTCGCTGTTAGTTCTCATCGCTGTTGCGTTGTTCATTCAAAAGTCACGAACCGGTAAAGCTATTCGTGCAGTGTCCGACAACCCAACTTTGGCGTCGTCAACAGGAATCGACACACAACGCATTATTCGCATCGTGTGGTTCGCCGGTGGCGCGCTAGCCGCACTTGGTGGAATCTTTAGAGGTCTCGATGAGCAGGTTGGTTTTGAGATGGGATCGCGTCTTGTCTTCTTGATGTTCGCAGCGATCACGTTGGGCGGACTTGGTTCTGCTTTTGGTGCACTAGTAGGCGGAATTTTGGTTGGAATATTGGTGGAAATGGCATCACTCGTTGTCCCCGCCGAGTTGAAGAATGCACCAGCACTTCTGATTCTGATCATTGTTTTAGTTGCGCGCCCGCAGGGGATCCTTGGACGCAAGCAAAGGGTTGGCTGATTTATGGACTGGATAAATATTGTTCAAAACACCTTGAAAGCGTTGACGGGTGTTGATGCTGCATATTTCGCGTTGGCCGCTATCGGTCTCAATGTCCAATTTGGTTACACAGGATTGCTCAACTTCGGTCAGGCAGCATTTATGGCCTGCGGTGCTTACGGCATAGGAATGACGAGTAAGTACTTTGGTATCGGAATGTGGTGGGGAATCCCAATTGGCATGGCCTTTGTAATTATTCTCGCGCTTCTTGTAGGTATTCCCACGCTCCGCTTGCGGGCTGACTACTTGGCGATTGTGACGATTGCATTAGCTGAAATGGTTCGTTTGATCGTTCGCTCCGTGCGATTCAAGCACTACTTCGGTGGAAGCGATGGCATCAATGGATTTAGCGTTCAGTTTCGAGAGTTAAGCCCTTTCGATCCCGGCGCCCAATATGGAATCAAACCGTTCCAATACAGCGGGTACACCATATGGACGTTATTGGTTGGCTGGGCGTTGGTCGGCATATTTGCCACTCTTGTGTTTATGTTGATGCGGAGCCCATGGGGGCGAGTGATAAAGGCAATTCGTGAAGATGAAGACGCAGTGCGCAGCCTCGGCAAAAGTGTGTACAGCTACAAGATGCAGTCACTGATTATTGGCGGTCTGATCGGCATGTTTAGCGGTGTGATTTTTGCTCTCGACCGTGGTTCCGTGCAGCCCGACAACTACAGCCGCGATGTGACTTTCTATATTCTGACAGCGCTCGTGCTTGGTGGCGTTGCCAAGGTCTCTGGATCAATTGTCGGTTCTATGTTGTTCTGGGGCATATTTGTGTTCAGCGATAACTTCTTACGCGAACTCACAAAGGATCAGCCATTAAAGATCTTTGGAGTTACGGTCATGCAAAAGATTCAGGTTGGAGCTATCAACTACATGCTCATTGGTGTGGGATTGATGTTGCTGATGACATTCCGACCTCAGGGTCTTTTCGGTAACCGCAAAGAAATGGCACTCGATGCCCGATAAACCAACTATTTCTGACGCACAGGCTCGTGCAGTCGCCGCATTGTCGGCAGTAGCCCCTGCACCTGGCGCTCCAAAGCCAGATCCAATTCTGTTTGCCAGCAGTATTCAGAAAAAATTTGGCGGTGTTGTTGCTGTTGACGTCAACCACATTGAAGTACAACGAGGTTCCATCACTGCGTTGATCGGACCGAACGGTGCTGGAAAGACGACCTTATTCAACTTGCTCACCGGTTTTGATACTCCCGACACTGGGGAGTGGCGTTTTGACGGTCGAAGTATGGAAAAGATTGTGGCTCACAAAACCGCAGCGATGGGCATGGTTCGCACATTTCAGTTAACGAAAAGCCTCACCAAGATGTCGGTGATTGAGAACATGAAACTCGGTGCCACTCAACAGGTGGGCGAAAAATGGTGGAATGCATTACTTCCGTTCCGATGGAAGAAGCAAGAGCAAATCATCGAGCAACGTGCGGATGCTCTCTTGAAGAGATTCAAGCTGGACCATATGCGTAGCGAATATGCAGGCACGCTGTCTGGTGGTCAACGTAAGTTGCTCGAAATGGCTCGTGCGTTGATGACTAATCCACGCTTGGTCATGCTTGACGAACCTATGGCTGGTGTTAACCCTGCCCTCAAACAAAGCCTTCTTGAGCACATCAGGGGCTTGCGCGATGACGGTATGACCGTGTTATTCGTAGAACACGATATGGACATGGTGAATGATGTTTCGGACTGGGTGATTGTCATGGCCGAAGGTCGAGTCATTGCAGAAGGCACTCCGGCGCAAATCTCAGCGAATCCAGCCGTGATTGAGGCTTATCTCGGAAGTCATCAAGGAAAATCTCTGATGGAGGAGAAGTCATGAGCGACGATCGCGTACTTATTGTCGACGAACTCGTAGCTGGATACATTCCAGAAGTCAATATTCTTAATGGTTGCAATATCGAGGTAGGCAAGGGCGAATTCGTTGGAGTCATCGGCCCTAACGGTGCAGGAAAGTCGACTGTCTTAAAGGCCATCTTGGGCCAATGTGCCGTGCGATCAGGCTCAACAAAATTTTTGGGCGAGGATATTACGGGACTTCAAGCCCATCAACTCGTAGAGCGTGGTGTTGGTTATGTTCCACAAACTCAAAACGTTTTTCAGAGTTTGACTGTGGCAGAAAATCTTGAAATGGGTTGCTTCATCAAACCTGAAGTTTTTGACGAGCGCTTCGAGTATGTAACCACACTGTTCCCCAAACTCGGAGAACGTGCATCACAAAAAGCAGGATCACTTTCAGGTGGCGAGCGACAGATGGTCGCGATGGGTCGTGCATTGATGATGGAACCAAAGCTGTTGCTGTTGGATGAACCATCAGCGGGATTGTCGCCTGTGTTGCAGGACGAAGTTTTCATTCAGTGCAAACGCATCAACGCTGAAGGCATCGCTATTTTGATGGTCGAACAGAATGCGCGTCGCTGCTTGCAAGTAGTCGACAGGGGATACGTACTCGATCAAGGTCGTAATGCATACACCGGCACGGGTCGCTCGTTGCTTGAAGATCCAAATGTGATCAAGCTGTACTTGGGCACATTGGCCAAAGCCACAGGTGGCTGAATCTATATAGGAATGGTCTGAGGCCCGAGATTTCGCCCGGGAATGGTCTGAGGCCCGAGCTTTCGCCCGGGGAAATGAAAAGGCCCCGAGCTTTCGCTCGGGGCCTAGACATATAGTTCTGAAGAACTAGTGGTTACTTACCAGCGTCAAAGTTCTCGCCGAGTGCGTTACCCATGTTGCCGTCACAACCGTAGAC
>JBIIAC010000072.1:0-4959 GCA_044240045.1 Ilumatobacteraceae bacterium | reverse complement strand
ACTGGTTGTCTTGAAACACAAGACCCACATCGCGCTTGTGGGTCGGAATTCCGGTCATCAGTTTGTTGTCAATAACCACTGTTCCTTGGCTTGGTTGTTCGAGGCCAGCAATCACCCGCAGCAGTGTCGTCTTGCCTGAACCACTTGGGCCTACGAGTGAGACAATCTCACCGCGTGCGACGCTGAGGCAAGCATTGTCCAAAATGGTTCGACCTTCATAGTTGATAGTGATGTCGGTGAGCGCAAGCATTACTTGGCCTTCCTGGTCGGTCGCAACATGTCAATCAAAAATATTGCAATCATGCTGACGACGACAATAATGACGCAAAGCGCGTAGGCCTGTGTGCGTAGCGTGTCACCGGGCCGAGTGAGCAGTCTTGAGATTGTGACTGGCAGAGTTTCACTGCCTCTTCGGGTAAGAAAGCTTGTTGCCCCAAATTCGCCGATAGACACTGCGAAAGCCAAAGCCGCTGATGCACCTATTGCGCGAGATATCAGCGGGCGATCAACTGTTAGCCACGTTTGCAGCGGAGTTGCCCCAAGGGTGGAGGCGACAGACTGCAAACTTCTAGGAATTTGTCGCACGACCGGCAGCACTATGCGAACCACTAGAGGCAATGCGATTAAGGAATGGGCGAGTGGGGTGATGACCCAGGCTGATCGAAAATCGTATGGTGCTGTGTCGTATGTGATCAAAATGCCAAGCCCGATAGTTACAGCAGAGACGGTGAGTGGCAGTACCGAAATACGCTCGAGCCAAACGAATCTTGTTGATCCATATGCAACTCCTAAGGCCACCATGAGTCCAAGCACTGTTGCGATCACCATGGCGCATATTGCAAACTGTGCGCTGGTGGTAATCGCCGAGAATGTGGTCGACGAAGCAACCGCTCGCCATCCAGCAAGAGTAAAACGAGTGTCAACTGTGGTTGATTGGGTAACTGAGCGCCACAACAGCGCAGTCATTGGGGCGATGACAACCACGGCAGTGGAAATTGCGATGCCGTACACCAGCGCAATTTGATTACGAGTACTCGGTGGTCGCATCTCAACAGATATTTGAGGGATGGCAGTTTTGCGGCTGTGCAAACTTGCCCACCACCACAACATCGCTGTAAGCACAATCATCTGCAAAACCGAGAGCGCTAGCGCACCGGACATGTCGCCGATTAACACGCTGCGTGTGTAGATCTCCGTTTCGATTGTTGATCTTGCAGGGCCACCAAGCGTGCGCACAATTCCGTAAGAGGTAAAAGCAAAAAGTGCGATTACTCCGCTGGAAGTGGCAAGTGCACCGCGCAAGAGTGGCAGTGTCACCGTACGGAAAACGGTTGCTGGAGATGCACCGAGTGTGCTCGCGGCTTGCTCAATGCCCGGATGAAGTTGTTCCCAACGAGCACCAACGATGCGCACCACAACGGTGATATTGAAATATGCGTGCGCCAGAATGAGGGCGGTTGCTGTGTAATGCAGCTGTGAAGGAAGTACAGCTAAAAAAGCGGCGCCAACGACCACTGTTGGCAACAAAAATGGCACAGTGATAAGAGCCTGCAACGCACGGTTGCCTGTAAATGTAAATCGGGACAGCACAAATGTTGCTGGGAGCGCAACAAGCAAGGTCAGCGCAGTGCTCGCAAGTGCTTGCCAAGTGGTGAACCACAATGCTTGTCTGATGGCCGAATTGTTGAGCACATCTTTGAAACCATCGATTGTTGCACCACGCGAAATTATTGCGGTAGTAGGTATCACCAAGATCAATACCAAGAACACTGTTGGCGCAATCCATAGCCAGCGTGCACTGCGCCGATAGGGCGACAGTGTGTTGTTGGATTGCACGAGTTGATTCATGGTTATTTTGAGTGGTTATTTCATGTAGTTATTTCAGCACGATGGCTGACCATTCATCTAGCCAGGCAGTGCGATTGGTTGCTATCACGTCTGCTTCAAGTCGCAAAGGGTTTTCTGGACGCAGTGCATATTTGGTGAAGGCTTCTGGCAAAACGGCACCATTGTGTGCAGGGAAAACGAACTGGGTGAGCGGCAGGTCGTTCTGAAATGCGGGATGAGTGAGATAGTCAATGAGCAGTTTGGCTTCGGCTTCATGCTTGGTGCCGCGAAGTATGCCTGCATATTCAATTTGTTCGAAGCAGGTGAGTGAAGCAACTGCGGTTGGTGCAGTATCAACGGGTGGGTCAGCAAAAATAACCTCGGCCGGCGGGCTTGATGAATAACTGACGACGATTGGCCTGTCACCTTTGCCCGATGCGCCAGAGAATTCGGTGTTGTACGCCTGAGTCCATCCATCCACCACCATTACTCCGTTGTCGCGCAACGACTTCCAATACGACTGCCAACCGTCTGTGCCATATTCGGCAATTGTTGCCATGAGAAAGGCCAGTCCTGGCGAAGAGCTCAGCGCACTAGGCACTACAAGCAGGTTGGCGTATTGCTTGTTGGCCAGTGCGTCCAACGTGAGGGGAGGAGCAATGTTGTTTGTCTTAAACCAAGCAATGTCGTAGTTAATACATACATCGCCACTGTCAACCGGTGTCACCTCGTGCCCAGGAATATCGCGCAACAATGCTGCGTTCATAGATGCAGTATTTGGTGTTTCGTATGCACTAAAAACATCGGCTTCAAGCGCTCGGGATAGCAACGTGTTGTCGACACCCCACAACACGTCACCCTCTGGATTGCCACTCGTGAGCACAGCTTTGGTTACCAATTCTCCGGCATCGCCACCCTGCACAATTTCGACGGCAATTCCAGTGTCGGCAGTAAAGGCATCAAAAATGCCAGGTGTGGGAGTGAACGAATCGTGTGCGAGCAACGTCAAAGTGACTGGGCCGTCAATTGAGCTGGTCGAGTCGGTCGAGCCGGCCGAGTCGGTCGTGTCAGTTGTCGGAGATGATGAGCAACCCGCTGTCAAGATCGCGAGCGTTCCTATTGCGGCTAGGTATTTTTTCATCTCATGCCTCCACTGCGTTTGGTTGAATAACAAAAAGTTGCCCAGTTGCAATCGAAATTGTCGCAGTTGTTGCGACCAACTCATTACTCACACCTCGCGAAGAGTGGACTTCAAGAGTGCCTTCATTGAGTGCCCACTTCAGGCCATCGGTGGTGACTCCAATTGCGTCACCGTGTTGTGCAATGAGGCCAACAACGTCGCCGACTTTGCCATGAATTGTGCAAAGGCCCGGTCCACGCAAAAGTTGTATGCGAGCGGTGTCCCACAAAGCCGAAACTTCACAATCTTTCAATGCTTTGTGTTGCATTGCGCTCAATACGCCAAGTTGATGATCGAGTCGACCGCCCCCTCCGGTCACAAGCACTATTTGTCGTGATCCGTGTGCGACTGCGGCCAGCAGTGCTAGTTCGGTGTCTGTCGCGTCTTTGTCACGTGGCATTCGCTGTACGGTCACTCCATTAATTTCGGCAGCAACAAGTACGCCAGGGTCAACAGAATCCATATCGCCAATTACTAGGTTGACGCGTAAACCCAAGTCGATTGCGCTGTGCAATCCAGAATCTGCAGCAATTACGTAGTCGTGCTTCGGTAAATATTTGGCTACAGATTTAGCGATCGGAAGCCCTCCGATCACCACCACTGCCGTTGTCTCAACCATAACTTCGCTCCCGCGCTGGCATTATCCAGCAGGTAAGCGGGTCAGTGGCGGCGGCCACCCTCTCAGCCCGCCGATCCAGCGAACTCCCCGTGCGTACAACTCAATCGTATAGCGATTGCAAATACTTATGGCCCAAAGGGCACGTAGATCGCGTGCTCGCTACCGCTGTTCACGGCTTCACACGCGCACAGTGGGGTTTGAATAAACAACACGGCGATAGTATTAATCCCGTGAGCCCCTTTGCCAGCATGACATCAGAGACCACCGACAAGTCCAACACCATCGTCACGGTCACGCCAATCGCGCACATCAAGTTGCTCGAGTTGCGCGATGCCGAGACAGAAGGCGATCAGCTGGGTCTGCGTCTCGAGATCTTGTCCGAGCCAGGCGAAGACTTTCGCTACGACTTGTCGTTCGACTTCTTCACTAAAGCAGCTTTCTCTGATGAGGTCCGAACGATTGATGGACTCAAAATCATCATCCCTGCCAAAGACATCGATTCGTTTCAAGACGCAGTCATTGACCATTCCGACACTCAGGGATTACTGATTCGTAATCCCAACAAACCAAAGTCCGCAAAGATCGAAGGTCTGGTCAATGACGATGACGTGTCTGCCGAGATCGAAGCGATTGTTGTAGCAGAGGTAAATCCGATGCTCGCATCGCACGGCGGCTTTGTTACTTTCGCAGGTCACGACAAAGAGGGCACCGCGTACTTCACAATGGGCGGCGGTTGTCATGGTTGTTCAATGAGTCGCCAGACAATGCTCGAGGGCGTTGGCACAATGGTCTCAGAAAAAATTCCTGCGATTACAAAAGTGCGCGACCTGACCGATCACTCGACAGGCGCCAACCCCTTTTACTCGTAAGCAGTTACTTACAAACTTTTAGTTGTAGTCGGTAGTTTCGCGAATCTTGTCAAAGATTGGGTTGAGCGCCGCAAACACGTCACCAGCATCAATCAATTTTTGATGGTCTCCAACAAACTTGATGTGACCATTAATGAAAGCTTCTTGTGCATTGAGCACACCAGTCGCTACCGCAACTGCGGTGTCATAAGGTTCTGTAAAGCGCACGTCTTCGGGTGATGCTTCACCGCCTGAAAGCGCGGCCACTCCATTGCCTACTTGTAAGTGATACACGACATCGCCATGGGGTGTTCCGGTGACAACCTGCGTCAATCCAACTGAGTGAATTGCAGAGAGCTGTTGCAACTCTGTATTTGTTGCAACGGCATTAGAAACTGCTTGTACCCAATCGGCTGACAAGTATCGAAGCTTCGACACCTGTCAGCCGATCTTTGCAGTTGAGTACTTAAGCGGCAACCATGCTC
>JBIIAC010000016.1:0-16255 GCA_044240045.1 Ilumatobacteraceae bacterium | reverse complement strand
CGCGTATGCGCCGCTCAAAGGCCAACCACGGCAAGCGTCCAAACATGGGTCGCGGCTAAACAAAAGTTTCTGTTGTGCCTCTTTCTGATCAGGCACGAATTAGTGAACTAGTTGTTGGTGGATGGGCTCAAAATTGGGCTCTCATCGGAATTGCGTTTGATCTAAACCATTGTGCTGCCCTCGGTGACGTTGCGTTGCGCTTGGACACATCGCTTGAACCCGGATTGCATTCCTGGGTTCTGCAAGGCGCGGACATCGATGTTGCCAACATCGATGGCGTTGCAACCAGTCACGCTGTTGGTGATTCTCAAATTGCTGTGAGTATCCAGCCGGATTTTGATCTGGGTTTGATCGGAGTGGATCACGTGGTGATCAATACCCCGGATTTGATGCGCACATCAGATGCATTGACTGCGGCTACTGGTGCGCCACTCAAACGCGTGCGAGATGCTGGCAATAATGTGCAACAAGGTTTTCATCGGCTAGGAAGCGTTGTTGTTGAAATTGTTACCGCACCATCGATGCATCCGGGGCCTGCGTCCTTGTGGGGCTTTGTGTTGAACGTCAAAGATATTTATGCCGTTGCAAACCATGTAGGCCCGGACGTGCTGAGTATTCCAAAACCTGCTGTGCAGGCTGGAAAATTGATTGCGACTTTTAGAAGTTCGGTTGGATTAGGCGTGCCACTTGCATTGATGGGGCAAGACACAAACTGAAGTTTGAACAAGTTTTAGTAGTCGAGCACAGCATCTGGATCGTCGCGGTGGGCCAGATATTTAATGCCAGTTGCGCACGATGTTGCAAGGGGACACCACAAACATGATGTGCCGGGACGTGTTGTTGGTTCACGGCGTTCGCGCTGCAATTCGAATAGGAGATGAATGCCATCGATGGTTTTGCGCACCGCTGCTTGCAATACGCCTTCGGTTACATCTTCAACTTCGGCACGTGCCGTGACGAGAGAGTATGTGGCAAGACGCCGTGGAGCCTGGCCGGTGCGCATTGCTTCGACAAGAGCGTAAAAACGTAGTTCTTCTCGGTGGCTTGGCTGAATACGTCCTGATTTGAGATCAACGATCACTTTTGAGCCTGGTGCACCAAGCGTGAGGTCGGCACGAGTTGAAAGGTTGATGCGTTGACCGAACATCTCGTACCTTGCACTGCTCTCGAGCACTGGACGCCACGATGCTTTGAGCGGCGGAAAACTCTCGTCAAACTTTGTGTACAAATCAATTGCTGAACTGCGCAGTTGTGCTCGTTCGCTCGGCGACAATTGCTCAATGAATGGCCCTGCACTTGCCATGTCGTCGTCGGCAAGTTGATTGAGTGCGATGTCGACGATGTCTGCGGGAATTACAGCACCTTGCCAGTTGAGACCCAACTCGACCGCTTTGTGCAGCACTGTGCCCTTGACATTATTGACAGTCCATGCAAAGTCAGTGAGACCGGTCATGTGGTGCGCTTCGCAACCGTGCACTGTGGTGAGTTTGTGTTTGCTCACCCAAAGAGCACGTTGCGGATCAAGTTTTTCGGCGACGTCAGCAAGCCCATCATGTAATTGAGTGCGGATGCCTTCAATCACTTCGCGGGAAATTGGAGTCCACTCTGGCTGCTTGGCAAGTGAATCTAAGACATGTTGTTGCATGGGGTTGAGGGATCGGCGAAGCGGTTGTGGAAGCGTCATAACTGAATGTGTAGTTGAACTTTTCATGTCGGATCACTGTGTCACAGGGGTGTGTCACGATGCCGATATGGAAGCAGCAACTACCGACCAATTCTCAAACAACTCGGGGTCTTTGACAATGCAATTTGCTGCAGTTGCTCGACTGCTGAATGCTGAATCTCAGCGGTTTGGACTCGACGCACCTAGCTTTCGCAGCCCACCGCGAGTAGTCGGCGTAGATCGCACAGTACGCCGCCGAGAACACGGTGGAGTGGTGGCTGTTGCACTTCGTGATCGCCCATTCGTTGCAGTGTTGGGCGACATGATCGAAGGCGTCATCGTGGTTAACCGACTCGTCGCCCCGGTTGCCGACCAGGTTCGCACATCCCTCTGGGCCATTCTTTCTTTACGTGGATTTATTTCTACTGATTTCACAACGGATGCCAGCACCAGCATGAGGTCGGATCAGGCCCAAACGCGCGTAGCCTAAAACGGCTAGCCCAGGTGGCGGAATGGTAGACGCGGGGGGCTTAAACCCCCCTGGCACGAAAGTGCTGTATCGGTTCGAGTCCGATCCCGGGCACAAAATGCATGAGTTTGCGTGGCACGATAGAGAGATGAGTTTGCCAACCGGGACGCCGACACCAAGTGAGTTGCGCGCCAACTTGGACGCACGGACGACACAAATGGTCGAACACGTGAAGCAATTTGTCAACATCGAGTCGCCATCAAATGAACCAGAGATGTTGCAGCAAAGCGCTGAGTTTTTGGCACAGGTCATGACCGAAGTACTTGGCAAAGCCCCACAAATCATTGCAAGCGAAAAAGGTCCACATGTGCACTGGAAGGGCAGCGACGACACCAAGGTGTTGATCGTCGGTCACCATGACACTGTGTTTCCAAAAGGCACCGTAGCGAAGCGCGGTTTCAGTATTGATGGAGACATCGCGCGCGGTCCAGGAATTTTTGATATGAAGGCTGGAATTATCCAAGCCATTTATGGACTGAGCGAAATACGTGAAGCAAGTGGTGCAGAGATTTTGATTACATCGGATGAAGAAATTGGTTCGTATGCTTCTCGCGAATTGATTGAATCACGTGCAAAAGCTGTAGGCAATGTATTGGTGTTTGAGCCAAGCGGCAATGGTGATGCTCTCAAGATTGCACGCAAGGGCGTCGGAACGTTTGTTGTAAACATTGCCGGTCGGGCGTCGCACGCAGGTCTCGAACCCGAAAAGGGAATTAATGCATTGATGGAACTCGCTGCGCAAGTGCAAGCGATTGCCGCAATTGCAAAGCCCGAAATAGGAACCACTGTGACACCAACGATTGCCACAGCTGGAACAACCGAAAATGTGGTGCCAGCAGCTGCGCAAATAACGGTTGACGTTCGAGTCAATATTGTTTCTGAAAAAACCCGCGTTGAGGCGGCGCTCGCTGCGCTTCAACCAACTATTGCTGGTGCGACAATAAGCGTGAGTGGGTCAATTAATCGACCACCGATGCACGAGTCGGCCGCAACCGAACTGTATGCAGTTGCGCAAAGTGTTGCAAAGGGTATTGGCATCACTGATTTGCAGGGCATTGCAGTTGGCGGCGGCTCAGACGGCAACTTTACGGCGGCCATTGGCATACCAACTCTCGATGGACTTGGTGCTTGCGGTGGTGGCGCACATGCTGACACCGAATATGTCAACGTATCGAAGATGGGTGAGCGTGCTGCGCTTGCTGCAGCGATTACTCGCGCACTTGTAAACAGTTAGTCGCTTACAACTCGAGAGCTAATCGAGTTCGAGCAAGCCACCGCCACCGAGTGTGCCGGCTGCACGATATTCATCGATCTTTGCGCGCGTGTCTTGAATGTCGAGATTGCGCATCGTGAGTTGTCCAATGCGATCGAGCGGACCAAAGGCTGCATCTTCTACGCGCTCCATGCTTAGGCGCTCTGGTGCGTATGTGAGGTGCGGGCCAGACGTATTGAGGATGGAATAGTCGTCACCGCGACGTAACTGGATCGTGACTTCGCCCGTGATGAGTGAGCCAACCCAATTCATCAGTGGTTCGCGCAGCATCAACGATTGTGGGTCAAACCAGCGACCCTCGTAGAGCAATCGGCCCAAGCGACGGCCCATCTGACGATAATTTTCTATGGTGTTTTCGTTATGAATGGCCGTGACGAGACGCTCGTAAGCGATGTGCAACAGTGCGAGGCCTGGTGCCTCGTAAATACCACGGCTCTTTGCCTCGATAATTCGGTTTTCGATCTGGTCGCTCATGCCAAGGCCGTGACGTCCGCCAATGATGTTTGCTTCGTTAACAAGCTCGGTCTGTGAATCGAACTCTTTGCCATTGAGTGCAATTGGCCAGCCTTCTTTGAAGCGCACAACAACATCTTCTTTTTTGATCTGGATGTTTTCGTCGTAATGCGCAACACCCATGATCGGCGCAACGATGTGCATGCTGGTCGATAACTCTTCAAGTGTTTTTGCCTCGTGAGTTGCACCCCAGATATTTGCATCGGTGGAATACGCTTTTTCGGCGGAGTCGCGGTACGGCAATTTCTTTGCTGCCAAAAACGCACTCATCTCGGAGCGACCACCCATCTCGCGCACAAAATCGGCATCGAGCCATGGCTTGTAGATGCGCAAATTTGGGTTGGCGAGCAATCCGTAGCGATAGAAGCGTTCGATGTCGTTGCCTTTGTAGGTGCTGCCATCGCCCCAAATATCGACGTTGTCTTCTTTCATCGCACGCACGAGTAACGTGCCGGTAACTGCGCGACCAAGTGGGGTCGTGTTGAAATATGTTTTGCCAGCCGTGGTGATGTGGAATGCACCGCACTGCAATGCGACAAGACCTTCGTGTACGAGTTCGGTACGGCAGTCGATGAGGCGAGCACCTTCCGCGCCATATTGCTTTGCGCGATCAGGAACTCCATCTAAGTCGGGTTCGTCGGGTTGACCAAGGTTGGCGGTGTACGCGTAGGGCAGCGCACCTTTTTCGCGCATCCATGCAACTGCTGCAGAAGTGTCAAGGCCGCCAGAAAAAGCGATACCAACTCGCTCGCCAACCGGAAGGCTGGAGAGAACTTTGGCGTTTGAAGCAGATGTATTGGACTCGGGCATACATCTACGGTACTTACTTTGGTGGGTCGAGAGCGACTACTTTACGCGACCCGCAAACGTGGCAACGGCTATCAATGCCGACGAAATTGCAATGGTGCACTCAATCAACGCAACACCAGGGGTGCTGTTTATGTCGGCGATTCCGATCGCTCCAAGAAAAAGTGCCGATCCGAAACCGACGAAACTTGCAATGTGTCCAAATTTGATTGCGGCAATGATGCTGGCAATAGGCGCCACAAACGGAAGCGCCCAGAGCAGGACGAATGATGGATTTGACTCTGGGCCAAGCCACCAAGTTGGCTTGCCGATAGTACGGCTCGTGACCGCAACAGCCATGATTGCAAAAAAGACTAAGAGCCATGAGACCACTGCGACATTTCTCCATGTATTGGTGAGCGCTGAATGGTTGTTGGCAGAAGCAGTCACAGCCTGCACAATACAGGCGATATGGGATTGGTCGGATCTCAAATCCGACACCCGCAGTTAGCCTGATTGGGCATGTCAAATACACGTTTCGAACGATTTTCCGTATTTTTCCCGATGTGGAACGAAGAAGAGTACCTACAGCGTGCGCTTAATGCTGCAATTGAATTGGGCGATGAATTGATTGCGGCTGGAACTGTCGGTGACTACGAAATGATCATTGTCAATGATGCATCAACCGATGCAACAGCTCGACTCGCAGATGAAGCCGCAGCCAGAAATCCACGTGTAAAAGTTGTACATCATCCGGTTAATCGCAAATTGGGTGGGTCGATAAAGTCTGGCTTTGGCGCAGCAACTGGTGACGTGGTGTTGTACACCGATGCCGACTTGCCGTTTGACTTTCGCGAAGTGCATAAAGCTCTGCGTCTGATGCATCAATACGAAGCCGATATTGTCGCGGCCTACCGTTTTGATCGAACAGGCGAGGGATACGTGCGCGTGGTGTATTCATTCTTTTACAACTTGATGGTGCGAGCATTGTTTGGCTGTCGTTTCAGAGATGTCAACTTTGCATTTAAGTTGGTGCGGCGCAAGGTACTTGAACAAGTCAGACTCACA
The DNA here is from genome assembly GCA_044240045.1 of Ilumatobacteraceae bacterium. GTDB lineage: Bacteria > Actinomycetota > Acidimicrobiia > Acidimicrobiales > Ilumatobacteraceae > UBA3006. The sequence continues at coordinate 10,423 of JBIIAC010000016.1, read as the reverse complement.
AGCGAAGGTTCGTTCATCGATGCTGAACTGATGGTGAGCGCGCGCAAAATGAACATGAGTGTCGTGCAATTCGGAGTTGATTACTTTCCACGAACTCGTGGAGTGTCCACACTCAGTTCGCCTTCAGTAATTATCAAGATTTTGAAAGAAGCATGGACGTTGCGTAGCCATCTCAATGCTCTCGGGCCGAAAAAGAAGTAATTCCACAGGTGCATGATTAACCATGGGTGACGACTTCACAGACGATAATTTTTTCGATCAAGACGAATTCTTTGACGAAAGCGAGTTGTTTGACGACGATGATCTAGATCAATTTCACGCGCAACACAGTCTCTATGATCGTTGGAGACCCGCAATTGCGGCTTTTGCCGTGCTACTCACAGTTGTAGCAATATCGGTTGTAGCCAACGGCGAGAAATCTGAATCGAATACCAGTAACCCAAATGTCGTTACTGAATCAACCAATGTTCCGTTGGTGACCGTGCCTCTTACACGAACAATAAAACCCGGAATGAAGGGCGATGACGTGTTGCGAGTGCAGCAGCGCTTGGCTGCATTGCACTTTGATCCAGGTCCGCAAGACAGTGTGTTTGGGCAGAACACGGTTCAAGCAGTGTGGGCCTTCGAAAAACTGGTGATGAGTACGCCACGCGAACGAGCAACAGGGGTTGTGACACCGTCAACGTGGTCGATTATGCAGTCCGATATCCAAATTAAGCCTCGAAGGGATGCCGATTCTGCAACGCATGTAGAGGTGTATTTGCCAGAGCAAGTAATGATCGTGTTTAAAGATGGCTTACCTTTGGTGATTACGCATATTTCAAGCGGGTCTAATGAAAAATGGTGCGAAGAAGTAACAATTAGTCCGGGTGAAGACGGCAACAGTACCGATGCAGAAATCAAGCGTGGTATTTGTGGAGAGGCAATTACTCCTCCAGGTATTTTCTATTTCTACAATCGCCGGCAGGGAATGCGTGAGTCAAAACTTGGCACCATGTACAATCCTGTGTATTTCAACTACAACATCGCTATTCACGGTGCAATATTGGTGCCCCTTAAGCCCGCCTCGCACGGTTGCATCCGAATCCCAATGTCTGTAGCCAGATACTTTCAAGCAATCGTTGCCTATGGTGATCGCGTATATGTTTTCGATGGTGTGAAAGAACCAGAGGAGTACGGTTCTCCTGTGCCCCCATTTGATAAACCAGATCCGGATTACACGACAGTACCCACCACAGTTCCCGTGTCAACTTTGCCAAAATCAAGTGCGACGACAGTTGCGAACGCGCCAACAACTGTTGCTGTCACAACACCATAGGAGAACCAGCAATGCACAATCAAGAGATGGTTCCCTACGACGAGTTCTCCATGTTTGGACAGAACATTGAGGAATATTCGATTAGCGCGAGTGCAACACCATCCGTGCAACGAGTGAGTGTGCAATTGCCCGATGGGCGAACGGTAAGCGCTCTCAAATGGGGTGAAGGAGAACCGCGATTGGTTTTGGTGCATGGAACTGCGCAAAATGCGCATACGTGGGACACTGTTGCATTATCTCTTGGTTGCCCGTTGCTAGCAATTGACCTACCGGGTCATGGTCACTCGTCTTGGCGCGATGATGCGACGTACACGCCACAAAATTTGGCAGATGATATTGCGATCGTTGTGCAAAGACTGGCACCAAGCGCTCAAGCTGTTGTCGGTATGTCACTTGGCGGACTTACATGTTTGGTACTCACCGATAAATATCCAGAGCTGGTCAGACATTTGGTCATGGTTGATATCACTCCAGGAGTTACTAGCAAAAAAGCAAAGGCCGTGCTCGACTTCATCAACGGCCCACAGAGCTTTGCCAGCTTTGATGATCTGTTGGCACGCACTACCGAGCACAACCCAACGCGGTCTGCTACAAGTTTGCGCCGAGGAATTTTGCACAACGCGCATCAGATTGCTGATGGAAGCTGGGAATGGCGTTATGACAGACGTGGCCAAATCAACTCAGAGAAAACAAATCTTGAAACCGAATCACCACGCTCGGCGCTGTGGGATGCCATTGCTCGACTGCAATGCCCACTCTTGGTAGTGCGCGGTGGGGCATCTCCTGTCGTTGATGACGAGGACATCGAAGGCGTGAAGAAGCACTACTCAGCCGCCGAAATCGTTGTGGTTGATGGTGCAGGGCACAGTGTGCAAGGCGATCGCCCAATTGAGCTGGCGGCACATTTGCGCCGCTTCGTCTAGCCCAAGAACAACGAATTAGCCTGATCTCGTGAAGGTTTTGGAGAAAAAACTCGGTCGCCCTTGCGACACGGATGCTGGCGAAACTCGAAAGCTTTTGGTGAAGGAAGCCCGTCGTTCATTTGCCGACGTTGGCTATGACGCAACAACTAATCGCGCTCTTGCGCAAGCAGCCGGAATCACGGCCGGAGCGATCTATCACTATTTTCCATCAAAGCTCGACATGTATGTGGCGGCATACGCCGAAATGCAAGAGGTTGTGCAGAGCACGTTTGAAGAAGCAGCAGCTATGCATGAGACGTTCACCGACAAGTTTTCGGCGATCTTGGATTCGATAGCACTGATGAGCGCAAAAGATCCATCGTTGGCAAGTTTTGTTGTTGGGGTTGCATCCGAATCTCAACGTCACCCCGAGCTGTCCAAAGCCATTGCTCCGCTTCGAGTTGGGCTTGGACAGTTTTTGTCCAAAATGTGCGCTGATGCAGTTGCGCGAGGCGAGATTGTTTCTGGAATTAATGCTCAGGTTTTGCAAGACCTCATCAATGTTGTGCTCACAGGTTTGTCAAGGTTTGCAACAGTCGTCAATGACCAACAGCGTGGCCTGGATGTGATCGAAGGCCTTAAGCGGATTGTGGCTGGGACTGCGCAGCACGCTGTTGCCAAATGAATAAGTCGACCAACACGATCACTAAACAGATCCAGATCAGTGCAAACCCCGCAACTTTGGTTGTCGTGATTTCTTCGCTGTAGAGCAGCCAACCAAGAAGGAAATTGATAGTGGGGACGATGTATTGCATTGGGCCTATCAGCGTTAATGGAATGCGCTGAGAGGACGCCGCGAATAGCAGAAGCGGAATAGTGGTGACTAACCCTGTGAGTGCAATGAGTAACCATTGTGTTGATGAGGCATTGTTGGAAACGCTATTGGTGTGGTTCCAACACACCGCAACATAAATGAGAGCGGGAACACACGCGACAACAACTTCTCCGGTCAAGCTTTCGAGCGGTGGGAGTTGCACTTGTTTTTTGAGGTAGCCATAGAAGGTCCATGACGATGCAATGGTGAGCGCAATCCATGGCACTCGGCCGTATCCGACGGTGAGCACGGCTACTCCGCAGAGAGCGAAACAGACCGAAATGAGTTGTGGTCTGCGAAGTTTTTCGTGCAGGACAAATACGCCAAGCACCATTGTGCATAACGGTGCAATGAAATATCCCAGTGCAGTTTCAATGACGTGTCCGTTAACAACTGCCCACACATAGGTTGTCCAGTTAATGGTAAGCAAAATACTGGCAACGCTAAGTCGTAACAGTGTTTGTGGATCGCGCATCGTTGCCAGTAGCGGCTTCATTCGTTTGGTCGCCGTCATATATGCGATAAGCAAGATTGCCGATGTGGTGATCCGCCAACCGATGAGCTCAAACGAATCAAAATCCTTGAGGTACTTCCAGAAAATGGTGACAAGACCCCAAATAAGATACGCACCCAATCCGAGGGTGACACCCGATTGGGGCAAGCGCCGCGACGCATCATGTTGCGTTGCCGCGGCGTTTGGTGTCATAACGTAATCACGGTGCAAGACGCTACTCGCGAGAGCGAGATAACCTGTTTACAGTGATCACCACCACATCTTCGTGGAAGAAGCTTGTTGCTCTTGGCAAAGAAGCGCCAAAATCAACCCTGACTGGGTTGTTTCTGAGCGATGCCCAACGAGCTGCACGAAACACGCTTCATCTTGACCTTGTCAACGGATCGATAATTGCTGATTTTTCCAAGCAAAACATCACATCTGAAGTGGTGGATGCATTGCTTGAGTTGGCCCTAGAAGCATCGGTGTCGAGTCACAGAGACGCGATGTTTGCAGGAGCGCCAATTAATACGTCGGAAGGTCAGCCGGTATTGCATATTGCGTTACGTGCACCGAGCACTCAAAAGATTGTTGTGGATGGAAAAGATGTGGTGAAAGAAGTGCAACAGGTGCGGCGCTCTATGGCCGACTTTGCTACTGGCGTGCGTAACGGAAAGATTGTTGGATCTACGGGGAAGCAATTTACGCACATCATCAATGTGGGTATCGGGGGAAGCGATCTTGGTCCGGCGCTGGTATGGGATGCACTCTCACAAGTTCTCACGCCATCGTTGCATTGCTCGTTTGTTTCAAACATCGATCCAGTTGATGTAGAGAAAGTTCTAGAGAAGCATGATGCGCAACACACGTTGATCGTGATGTGCTCAAAAACTTTTTCAACTACCGAGACGCTTTCGAATGGTCGAATCATCCAGCAATGGCTTGCTGCATCAGTAGGTGAGGCGGGAGTAGCGCAACATTGCGCAGTCGTGTCGGTAGAGCCGCAACGTGCCACAGCTGCAGGGATTGCATTTACTCATTCATTCAATATCTGGCCATGGGTCGGTGGAAGGTACTCGGTTTCGTCTGCTGTCAACTTGGCAAACATCGTCGCTTTTGGCTCTGATGTGTTTGATGATTTTCTGGGTGGGATGCGCGCTGTCGATCAACACTTTATCGAAACACCATTGGCCAAAAATATTCCCGTGATGATGGGTCTCATCAGCGTGTGGAATCGATCAATTTTGGGTCGCGAGACTCAGGCTGTAGTGCCATATTCAAGTGCCTTGGGTTTATTCGCCCCATATTTGCAGCAGTTGATCATGGAGAGCAACGGCAAACAAGTCGGCAGTAATAACGCCATTGTTGCGACACAGACTTCGCCCGTTGTGTGGGGCAGCATCGGCACCAATTCGCAGCATGCATTTATGCAGATGTTGCACCAAGGAACTTCTGTAGTACCGGTCGACTTGATTGGTTTTGCAAAAACACAAGCCGAACACACTGATGCACATGACTCGTTGATGGCCAATATGTTTGCGCAGGCGCAAGCTCTTGCTTTTGGCGCAGAATCCACCGAGTCTCAACGCGCAATGCCCGGTAACCGTGCATCGACCGTGTTGATGGCAAGCGAGTTGTCGGCACAAACTTTGGGTGCCCTGATTGCGCTCTATGAGCACAGCGTGTTTGTACAGGGTTGTGTGTGGGGCATTAACAGTTTTGATCAGTGGGGCGTTGAACTAGGTAAGAAACTGGCACAAAAGATTTCTGAACAGATTGAGCATGGCGCGCCAAGTAGTGATCAAGACGCCTCGACTTCGCAATTATTGCAGTGGTATCTCAAACACCAATAAAACATCTAATGTTGCGGGCATGGCCGCAAAGACATCGCAACCCGAGCGCATGATCAACTTGTTGGCCCTGCTCGTCCAACGCACGCAACCTCTCACTCTGAAACAAATTCGTCAGGAACTTGTTCATCAATATCCAGAGGGTGACTCGGCTGCGCGTGCAGCATTTGAACGCGACAAAGCCGAATTACGCGCACTCGGAATCCCAATGGACATGATCACATTGGGCGGCGACAAGGCCGGCGAAGGTGCGTACACCGTTGATCGTCGACAGTTCGAAATTGGCGATCTCGGTCTGAACGAAGCTGAGCGTTCGGCGCTACAGATGGCCATTGCCACAGTTCGTATAGGTGCCAGTCACGGCGACGAGGCTCTGTGGAAGTTGGGCGGTGAGCGTGCGCTTGATCGACCTTCGACGAGCGTCAACATTCAGATGGACGATGAGCAAATGCCGGCCCTCGCTGCAGGCGTAATCGAGCATCGAACCCTCAAGTTTTTATATAAGGGCCAACAGCGCCAAGTAGATCCATATGGATTGTTGTCGCGCGGTGGTTTTTGGTACATCGTTGGCTTTGATCACCTGCGCAACGATCAGCGTGTATTTCGGGTCGATCGGATCGAAGGCGAAATCACCAACGGTGATGCGCAATCATTTAGCCGACCAGAAGGTTTTGATCTGGCGAAGGCAGTGCCAACAGAACTGGAGTTGCTGACCGAGGGTGATGGTGACGATGCAATTGCCAAAGTGTTGGTAGATGCAACACTCGCACAACGAGTGAAAGCAGAATTTGGAGACGGCTCAGTATTGCGAGAACGAAGTGATGGCTCGATTGAGTTCGCTATCCCGTGCGCAAATTTGAACGCATTTCGTGTCTGGTTGTTTGCGATGGTGGATCGCGCTGAAGTCTTGGGGCCACCGCGAGTCAGGGAACATATTGTGAGTCATCTCAAGAAGATCGCGGAGAATAACTAATGGCGCTTCGCCGATCTCGCCGGGGTCCACGAGGGGCCGCCGAACGCGTGGCTGGACTCATGGTCATGCTGCCGTGGCTGGTTGAGCGTAAACGAGTCAAATTGTCGGACATGGCAAAGCAGTTCAAGTTGTCGGAAGCCGAACTTGTGGATGACATCATGATGGCTTCGGTGTGTGGCGTACCGCCGTATTCACCCGATGCACTTATCGACGTATTTGTGGACGAGGACGAGGTAGTTGCAGAAGTCCCTTTGATGTTTTCTCGTCCATTGCAACTGAACTCTGCTGAAGTATTTGCCCTCACCGTGATGGGTAAAGCGGCGTTGCGCCTGCCAGGTGCTAATAAAAATGGCCCACTAGCCACTGCGTTGAAAAAACTGCGACCACTGTTGCCGTCCGACGATGGAGTAGTCGTAGTCGATCTGAAGCCAGTCGCATACCTTGAAGAACTGCGCAACGCGGTTGCTCCAGGTGCGCATATGTTGATCACATATTTCACGCCAGCCTCTGCTGCTAGGTCCGAGCGCACAATTATTCCACGAAGCGTGTTTGAACGCGGTGGACATTGGTACGTTTCTGCTGACGACGATAAGTCGGGCGAGTTGCGAGAGTTTCGGATTGATCGAATCGAAAAACTCGGGGCAACCGGCAATTTTTCCGAGCCAGACTCTGCGACTAAGAGAGTTGCCGATGGCTCTACATGGTTTAACAACGCAGATCTACATGTGACTCTGAGAGTTGAGCCATCTGCCAGATGGGTTGTTGAGTCGTACCCGTATATGTCGCGCGAGATCAACGCAGACGGCAGCACGCTTGTGACAATGGCAGTTGGTAACGAGCACTGGCTTGCGAGGCTGCTGTTGAGAGCAGGCGATGGTGTGCAAGTGCTGGAGCCTGTGGCATTACGGGATTTGGGCAAGCGAACTGCTGCCCAGATGCTTCAGCGCTATGCCTAAAAACGCGTAGCTTTATTTCGTGGCGAGCGCTTTCGTAAACGATTCGCGGTCGAAATAGTCGCGCCATAAGGCGATCTTGCCATTGCTGACCACGAAGAGCCCAGCGATATCGAGTTCAATCCAGCGGCCATCCATCTCGAATCGGTCGGTTCGTTCGTTCATGACTACACCGTGTTCCATGTCGCCATTGCTGACCTGATGATGAATCAGCCATTCCACCTTGGTCGCAGCAGCCAAAAAGTCGGACAAAATCTGAATCATCGCCTCTTTGCCAAACACCTTGGTGATTGGGACATTGTCGTATTCACAGTCGTCTGACACCATGTCCATTGCTGCGGTGAAGTGACTTTGCTCGATGTTTTCGATAAAGCGGGTGACATAGTCGCCGGGGTTGGTGATTTCATTTGTTGCTATCGAATGAACAGGCATGTTTCTAGTTTGGCAGGCTTGTCGTGTTCAAACCGACATAGCAGTGGCAGTCGGTGGTGCTCTCGATTGCTAAAGAATAATTGGTGTGATTCGCACACCAATTGGAGACGACAGTGTGAAGCCAGCTTCGTGTCGTGATTCTTCGTTTTCGTCACCCCAAAACCCATATTCGTGATTATTGCGTGCAAACGAACGACAGTTTTGCTTCACAGCGCAAGAAACACACAGCGAGTGGGCCTTGAATTCTCGGCGAACCCTGGCCTGGGGGCGCTCGGCGGTTTTGCCAAAAAAGAGTTTTGCGTAACCTTTGCAATTGGCAAGATGCGCCCACCCCTCGAGCGTTCCTTGGACAACAGACTGCTCGGGTTCATCGTCGCAGGCGTCGAGATAATTACCCTCTTGATACACATCGCTCATGGAAACCTCCACTGCTTTGGATCTTGTTGGTTAACCCTAAGCAGAGATGAACCAGTTATGTCTAGTCGTGGTTCAAACTTTCTGAAAAGAATTTGAACGTGTGGGTATTGACTTTGCTAGAGCAGCTCGGCAGCCAAGCTGGCCACTTCGCTGCGCTCGCAGGCAGCCAGGGTCACGTGCCCGAAGCATCGCTGACCAGCAAAGGCATGAATGAGAACGGCGAGCGCGTTATTTGTCTCGCCCATATAGGGGGCATCGATCTGACTGGTGTCGCCCGTGAATACAACTTTGGTGCCCTCGCCGATGCGAGTAAGAATCGTTTTGAGCGTCGTTGGCTCAAGGTTTTGTGCTTCGTCAACTACTACGAACTGTTGCTGGAGCGATCTACCGCGCAGGAAGGTGACTGACTCGAGTGTGAGCTGTCCGCGATCTGTGAGGTCGTCAATAAGTCCAACTGCATCACGACTTGAGCGTTGATCGGTGAGTGCAACGATCGCATCGTGAATTGCTGCCATCCATGGATCGAGTTTTTCATTGAGATCTCCTGGCAGGAAACCAACATCGGCACGACCAACAGGGACGAGTGGGCGATACACCGCGAGTCGCTCATAGCGACGTGACTCGACAACTTGTTCAAGACCTGCAGCAATTGCCATGACGGTCTTACCTGTGCCGGCTCGGCCATCGAGCGCAATTACCGTGACTTCTGGATCGAGTAATAATTCGAGAGAGAAGCGCTGTTCTTTACTACGGGCTCGCAGACCCCACGCCTCGGGCGCATTATGAGCGAGAACTTTGAGCTCATTGTTGACGCAACGAGTGAGTGCGGATTGAGATCCGCTGCGAACGACTGCAAAATTGTTTTCGACAAACGGTCCAGGGGTGTTGAGCGAGGAAACTTCAATGCCACCGCTGCTGTAGAGCGAATCGATATTTTCGACGCTCGTGTCGATAGTGACCCAACCCATTGGTCGAGTCGATTGACCGGCACCAACTGGCTGGTGCTCCTCGGCTTGGAGGCCTAAATGGGCTGCCTTAATGCGAAGGGCAGCATCATTAGAGATCATGCGGGTTGGCGCAACCCTGGCCTGGCCAAGGGCGGCACCGATTATTCGATTATCTGGGATTTCAGGGTCTAAACCATGCTCAATCAGGAGGTGGCGTTGGATTCCGTTGACTTCAATCTGGACGGTTCCATAGTCGGGTTCTTCGTGAACCCGCATTGGCTGAGCCAATGAGCCACCAGCTTTTTTGCGCAAGTCTTCGATGGTTCGAAGTGCAGTGCGTGCAGATCGACCGACGTCATCCATGCGGGTTTTGAGTCCATCCAACTCTTCAACAACAGTGAGTGGAATTACAACATCGCAACCAACAAAGTTGAGCATGCTCATTGGATCTGCAACAAGAACGGAAGTGTCAAGTACAACTCGAGTGGCCCGAGAAGTTGCAGCATCGGTCGGGAACAGGCGACGATCGGTCTCGCCGAGTTCGAGATTCTGATCAGAGTGTGAGTCGTGTGTAAGCAACGTTGCTCATTGTGCTGTGTCAACTCGAGCGGATGGTGGATGCTCGCATCTTTGATCTTGACGGAACCCGTTGTGGCAGTGGGGTTCAAAGTTGTTATCAAAAATTCAACTTGCAAGTTTTCTCCGCAGGGAACTTTTGGGAAACTTTTTCGTAATTTCGACAAATTCTTCTCATTTTTCGGATTTTTTTCGGATTTTTTTGAAATTTTTTTAAATTATTTTTGTGGCGTGAAATTTCGGAAATTTTGGGGGATCCGCACTGTTTTTGGCAGGGAGTTTCCCTGATTGTCTGTACTGGTAACGAGATCATCGGGAATGCATGTTGCAGATGAAATATTGCCTATGAAAACGAGATTTCGGCAATCTGAATGGTCAGCAAACCCAATACCCATAAGGGTTACCCCATATTCAGTGGAAATGCGTTATCTGCGCACTCGACGTTGCTAGAAGGAGACATGGCGCACTGCAGACCTAAAAATTGTGTCCGTTTGTCGACAAATTTTTGCAGTGAAGAGAAAATTTCTTGTAGAGAAATTTTTTGCATCTTGCATACAAAAACTGGACGCAAAACCGTTCAATGCTTGCAATTTGTCTGCAGACCTACTCAAATATATGACGAAGCGGTATTCCGAAACCGAGAAAGCAAGGTAAGCAATGACAAAAGCAGAGCTCATAGATGCAGTGT
>JBIIAC010000071.1:0-5011 GCA_044240045.1 Ilumatobacteraceae bacterium | reverse complement strand
AGTCGTTGTCGAATCATCCCAAATTCGACGTTTTCGGTCTGGTCCTGCCATGGTGCTGGTGGGAAGGCTTTCGTAGTCTTTCCACTCTGGGCACACTCCAGTAACCTCTACATAGATGACGTGAGGTTTGGCGGCGAATATCGCTCCACATTTCGCACCATCCCCGGCCCCCGTAGCTCAGTGGATAGAGCAACGGTTTCCTAAACCGCAGGTCGCATGTTCGATTCATGCCGGGGGCACCGTAGCGAAACATCTAGATTGGTCTAATGGTTCTTTCCTCGCGGGTGAGGAGATTGTTGCTTTCCAACCCATTCCGGCTATTGCCCGTTTCGTTCGCGGCAATAATTGGCGTCGGAACGATGCTCTTGTCGCTTCCCCAAGCCACGGTGTCAGGTCGCAAGACCACCGTTCTTGACGCTCTGTTCACCGCAACCAGCGCTGTGTGCGTGACAGGTCTTTCCGTGGTGGATACCGCCACACATTGGACGGGCTTAGGCAAAGGCATCATCTTGTTTCTCATACAGATTGGCGGCCTCGGAATTGTGACCGTTGTCAGTATCGGGATACTTCTGATTGCCGATCGAATCGGTTTGTCACACACCCGCATTCTCGCCGCCGATCTGCGCACCGATAGCTATAGCAGTGTGGGCAAACTCGTGCGCAATATCGTGCTCACCACGTTGGCATTTGAGGTATTTTTCGCTGCAGTACTTTCCGTACGATTTTTCTTTGCATATGACTATGGATTTAGCACTGCAGCGGTGCACGGTGTGTTCCACAGCATCTCGGCGTGGAACAATGCTGGCTTTGCGTTATACACCGATAGTTTCATCGGTTTCGCGAGTGACTGGTACCTGAGCATTGCTATTTCTCTTGCGGTTATTTTTGGTGGCCTCGGCTTTCCTGTACTGCAGTCTCTTGCTGCGCACAAATTCAAATGGAGAATGTGGTCGATGCACTCCAAGCTAATGATCAGTGCAACCGGGGTATTGCTGGTTCTCGGGACGGTGTTGTTTCTCGCCTTTGAGTGGTCAAACCCGCGTACGCTCGGAGCACTTCCCGAGACAGCACGTTTGCATTCAGCGTTCTTTCACTCGGTGCAAACCCGAACTGCAGGTTTCAATTCTGTTGACATGGCGGCGCTGAATGAAGAGTCGCTGCTCGTATCCACAATCTTGATGTTTATCGGTGGCGGTAGTGCATCGACTGCTGGTGGAATCAAAGTGACGACATTCGCAGTGCTTGCCTTTGTGATCTGGGCAGAAATTCGTGGCGATCGCGATGTCAATATGTTTGGTCGTCGCATCTCCGAAGATTCACAACGCCAAGCATTAACTGTTGCGCTTGTCGGGGTCGGAGTACTGACAGCATCAACCCTCGTGCTCATGTCATTGGGCGAAACGGGTCTTACTGCTGCCGCATTCGAAGCGGTTTCTGCCTTGTCAACTGTGGGTCTATCTACTGGCGTGTCAACTGCAGAAGGATCACCGGTAAGGATCGTCCTTATCGTTCTTATGTTCATAGGTCGACTTGGCCCAGTCGTACTTGTGGCGGCAATAGTTCTTCGAACACGCCCCAAGTTGTTTAGGTTTCCGAGCGAGCACCCGCTCATCGGCTGAACGTAGAGCTGGCCATATGCTGAATATCCTCGTTAGTAAAGAATGGACACACTGACACCATGACAATCTCGAATCCTGCGAATCCACAAGCAAATAAGGCCGAAGCTGATGCTGCTAATCGTGGTGGCGTGCTCATCATTGGCCTTGGCAGATTTGGTGAGGCGTTAGCTCGCGGGCTTGTCGAGCAAAACATTGAAGTGCTCGCTGTCGACTTTGACGAAGATATTGTCCAACGAGTTTCTGGGGACATTCCGAATGTTGTGCAATGCGACGGAACATCATCGCGTGCCCTTCGCCAGATTGGCGCCGAACAGTTCTCTCGCGCTGTTGTTGCGATTGCTTCGAATATCGAGGCTTCGGTCCTTTCGGCACTTGTTCTTATCGACGAGTTAAAGGTGCCGATGGTGTGGGCTAAGGCTGTCTCGCTTGATCATGCAAAAATTCTGGAGCGAGTTGGCGTGACGCGTGTGATTCAGCCCGAGAACGATATGGGTTATCGCACTGCACGCAGTATTGCTCGCCGTGTGACCGACTATTTCCATATCGAGGACGACTTCGCGCTGGTCGAAATGGAGGCCCCAAAGAGTTGCCTTGGTCAACCACTTGGTGAATTAGCGATCCGTAAAAAGTATGGAGTAACGATCGTGAGTATCAAACCACCAGGTGGCGAGTTTCATCATGCAGAGCAGTCGACGATCTTGCAGCCCGGTGAGTTGATTCTTTTGGCCGGCAAGCCCGCGAGCCTCGACGCATTTGTTATTGCTGCAGAATAAACATTGTTCGATTCATCTTGGGGCACTACTTAGGGAACCAGTGCGACCTTGCCAGCAATCTTGCGCGCCTGAATATCGGTCAATGCGCGCGCTGCATCTCGAAGCGGATAGGTGACAGGTTCGACAGGGCTCAACTTGCCGTTATCAATGAGTCCTAAAACTTTCGCAAGGTTTGCATTGTTGAACTCTGGGTTTTTCATTGCCCATGCACCCCAGTCGACACCAGTGATCCGTCGGTTGCGAAGCAACACCTGATTGGCCGGAAGCATCGGAATGCCCGCAACAAAACCAATAACTAGGTACTGGCCATCATCGGTCAGTGCTCGCAAGCAGGTCTCGCCAACCTCGCCGCCCACGGGGTCATATATATAGTCAACGCCGCCACCCGAAATCTGCTTGGCCTGCTCCTTGATCTCGTTGGCCGACAGGCTCGAATCGATCACTGCGTCTGCACCTCGAGCTATGGCGAGTGCACGCTTTTCATCGGTAGATGCAACAGCGATAACGCGCAAGCCCAAGGCATGGCCAAGGTCAACTGCAGCAAGCCCTACGCCGCCGCCACCGCCCAAAACGAGCAGCCACTTACCGGCTTCAACGTGCGCGCGCTCAACAAGGGCAAACCACCCAGTGAGGTAGCTCTGCATAAAGGTTGCAGCCTGACCATCTGTTAGTGATTCGGGCAACACCACAACACGACTTGCTGCAACAACAGCCTCGCTTGTGTATCCGCCGAGCCCAATGTTTGCAAACACGCGGTCGCCAACATTGATGCCAGCAACATCGCTCGCCACTTCGGTCACGCGACCAACTATTTCCATTCCTGGAATAAACGGTGTTGGCGGTTTGATCTGATATTTGCCTTGCACAAACAGTGCATCTACATAGTTGACTCCACATGCTGTGACGGCAATGCGCACACAAGTGGGGTAGAGGTCGGGCGATGGTCGTTCTTCAACAACAAGCTGGTCGAGTGACCCAACCTGATTGCAGACAACAACCTGCATGTTGGTCAGTCAAAGCCGACGAAAGACGCAACTTGATCGTTGGCCACTCGACGCGACTTCACATCATTAGCAACAAACTCGTCGCTTGGGTAGCCCATAGCAACGCACGTCATGATCACTTCGTCTTCAGGAATGTTTGCATTTTCGCGAACCACTGATGACTGCATGATGCCTTGACCATTGATTACCGATCCAAGACCCTTCGACCATGCTGCGAGTACGAGGCCGTAAGTTGCTGCACCGCAATCGAAGTGCGCGATGGTGTCGTCGGCGAGAGCTTTGTCGACGGTGATCACGATAGAGACCGGCGCGTCAAACTGGCGAAAGCCACGCATCACCCAATCTTGTCGTTTTGGTTTGTCGTCACGAGCAATGCCCATGGCCTCAAACAATTGAACTGCAATCTCGATCTGACGCTCACGATGCGGTCCTTCATAACCGTGGTTCATCTTGATCTCGCGGTCAACTGCCGACCCACTCATCATCTTTTCGGTATTGCCTTTACGAATGCGCTCGAGTGGCTCACCGGTGATCACATGAAAGTGCCATGGCTGGGTATTCATTGAGGATGGCGCTCGCTTGGCTAGGTCAATAATCTCTTCAATCAGTTCGCGAGGTACGGGTTTTTGCTGGTATCCGCGAATGCTGCGACGTTCGTGCACGATGTCGTTGTAATCCATTCAAAAAGTCTATGTTTTCTCGGATTCCTAGGGATCATTGGGTATGTGGACACAAGAAGTGTTAATGTGGACACATGAACATTGGCGTACGCGACCTCAAGCAAAATTTGTCTAAATATCTGGATCAAGCCGCAAATGGTGAGATGGTCGTTGTCACCGACAGAGGAGTTCCGAAGGTTCTCATTGTCGCAATTCCAGGTGGAGACCAAATGGCAAAGGGTGTTGAAGAAGGATGGATTACGCCTCCTCAAAAGGTTGGCCGACTCGGTGCGCCTTTACGTCTAAAAGTAAAACATCGCAGTATTGATGTTCTCAATGAGGACAGGGGCGAGTGACAACTTTTCTTGACTCAAGCGCATTGGTAAAGCGCTACATCGATGAACCGGATTCGGATTATGCCGTGTCCTTGATTGAAGCAGATGATGTGCTCGTCAGCAGTTGGCTCACTGTGGTTGAAGTCCGTCGCACTGTTGCTCGGATGTTGTCAGGCTCCGATTTGTCCCGTGCGAAAGAACTTATCGCAGAGGATTTTGACAAGATTGCCCTAGTGTCACCAGACGCATTGACGTGGCAGACTGCTGCAGATATTGCTGAATCGCTTGGCGTTCGCTCGTTGGACTCAGTACAACTTGCCTGTGCGCAACGATTGCGCATTGCTAGTTTACGTTTTGTCACTTTCGATATTCGCCAAGGTGTCGCAGCGCGAGCGTTGGGTTTTAATGTTGTTGGCTCGTAGTTTTCAGTAAGGTGTTGTTATGACGAACGCAAGTCCACAACGACTGATTGACAATATGCGTGGTGTTCGCTACGGCGAAGTGCTGGCAATGTTCTTGCGCGACACTGGTCTTGAAGCCGAGGTGTATGGCACCCAGATGTTGAATGACTGCCCGCAAGAGCAGTGGCAGACACTGGATGCCGATGCAATTGCCAAAGAG
>JBIIAC010000070.1:0-5080 GCA_044240045.1 Ilumatobacteraceae bacterium | reverse complement strand
GGGCCACAGTTTTGTACCTCGCAAGTGTAGAGAATTTGAGCCTCAATAAGCGAAATACCCATATTGGGGTGATTCTTTGGGCGGTCTAGGCCACCCGGTAGAGACAAGGTTCACGCCCTTTTTGCTTCCATATATATGGTGAAATCCAACGGGGATGCCTGAGCCAGTCACGGTCACAAGTATTCTGAAATCAATGTCATCGACGCCAATCACCAGCTCTTCCGCTCATACGCGAGTACCCGTAACTGGCACTGCCTTAGGGGCTCGGAAAAAGCGCCCGTTTTTACTCGACCTGTATTCCACCGCTGTCGGTAAAAAGTATGTGATGGCCATCTCGGGAATTGCGATGATGGGTTTTGTTCTTTTCCATATGCTCGGCAACTTAAAGATGTATTTCGGAGCAGAAGCCCTCGACCACTACGCCGAGTTCTTGCAAGTGCTGTTGTATCCAATTTTGCCCAAGAATGCAATGCTGTGGATTTTACGCGGCGGTTTGTTCTCGATGTTGCTGTTGCACCTTCACGCTGCTTGGTCACTGACCGTGCTCAACAGACATGCACGTCCAGTCAAGTATCAAGGTGCACGCGACTATCAAGTTGCCAAGTTTGCAAGTCGCACAATGCGTTGGACTGGCATCATCGTGCTTGCGTATTTGGTTTGGCACTTGCTCGACTTCACGTTTGGCACAGTGAATGCCGTGGGAACTGACAGCACTTTTGTTCGCGGTGAGGTCTACAACAATGTTGTCCGCAGTCTTGATCGACCAGTTGTAGCAGCGTTTTATGTGATCGCAAATATTTTGCTTGGTATTCACTTATTCCATGGGGCGTGGAGCATCTTTCAATCACTCGGTTGGAACAATCCACGTTTCAATAATTGGCGTCGTGGTTTTGCAACTGGGTTTGCAACCATCATTGTTGTTGGCAACGTTTCGTTTCCGATCGCTGTCATTGCCGGAATTGTTAAATAGGAGATCACGATCACGACTATGACTTACACATTTGACTCCAAGGTTCCTGCAGGTGCTCTTGCCGATAAGTGGGACAACTACAAGCAGAATGCCAAGTTGATCAACCCCAACAACAAGCGCAAGTTCAAGATCATCGTGGTTGGCACCGGTTTGGCGGGCGCATCAGCGGCTGCAACTCTTGCCGAACTCGGTTATCAGGTCGATGCATTTACATTTCACGACTCGCCACGTCGCGCACACTCGATCGCTGCGCAGGGTGGCATTAATGCTGCCAAGAACTATCAAGGCGACGGTGACAGCGTCAATCGCTTATTCACCGACACCATCAAGGGTGGCGACTTCCGCTCACGCGAAGCCAACGTGCATCGTTTGGCTCAAGTTTCTGTCGACATCATCGATCAAATGGTTGCCCAAGGAGTGCCTTTTGCACGCGAATACGGTGGCTTGCTCGACAACCGCAGTTTCGGTGGCGCACAAGTCAGCCGCACGTTTTATGCACGTGGTCAGACAGGTCAGCAGCTACTCATTGGTGCGTATCAGCAGATGGCACGCCAAGTTGGTCTCGGTGGTGTGCGTCTATTCAATCGCACCGAGCTGATTGACACCGTTGTTGTTGACGGTCGTTGTGCCGGCATCGTGGTGCGTGACTTGTTAACAGGCGAGATCCAATCACACGCTGCGCATGCAGTTGTGCTCGCCACAGGTGGCTACGGCAACGTGTTTTTCTTGTCAACCAATGCAATGAACTGCAACGTCACTGCTGCGTGGCGCGCACACCGTCGTGGCGCAATGTTTGCAAACCCTTGCTACACGCAGATTCACCCAACATGTATTCCGCAAGCTGACGAAACGCAATCGAAACTCACATTGATGAGTGAGTCGTTGCGCAACGATGGTCGCGTATGGGTGCCACAAAGTCCATCTGACAATCGGCCGGCCGACCAGATTCCTGAAGCCGAGCGCGACTATTTCCTTGAGCGTCTATATCCGAGCTACGGCAACTTGGCGCCGCGCGATATTTCCTCGCGAGCATCAAAGCGCCTCGTCGACAAAGGTCAAGGTATTGGACCATTGAAAAATGGCGTCAACCTCGACTTCGCTGCAGCTATTGAGCGACTTGGTTTGGATGTAGTCAAAGAGCGTTATGGAAACCTGTTTGAGATGTACGAGCGCATTGCAGGCGAAGACCCATACAAGACACCAATGCGTATTTACCCAGCAACGCACTACACAATGGGTGGCTTGTGGGTCGACTACGAGTTGATGACAAATATTCCTGGCTTGTACGCAGCGGGCGAGGCAAACTTCTCTGATCACGGTGCAAACCGTCTTGGTGCGTCTGCACTGATGCAAGGTCTTGCCGATGGTTATTTTGTATTGCCATCAACAATCAGTAGTGGTCTTGCTCCACTGCTCGGTAAGGCAATTCCTGGCACTGATCACCCGGCTTTTAAAGAAGCCGAGCAACTTGCCAAGGATCGTTTTTCTGGATATCTCAATACCAAGGGCAAGCGCTCGCCAGATTGGTTCCATCGCGAACTCGGCAAGATCATTTGGAATCAGTGCGGTATGGAGCGAACCAAAGAGGGTCTGCAAGAAGCTCTCTCAGATTTGCCAGCTCTGTATAACGAATTTAAAACTGACTTGCGAGTTACTGGCACTGGTGAAACAACTAACCAGACGCTTGAGAAGGCCGGCCGTGTCGACGACTTCTTTCAGTTGGGAATGGCAATGTGTCAAGACGCCCTCACGCGCGAAGAAAGCTGCGGTGCGCACTTTCGCTCCGAATATCAAACACCAGAGGGTGAAGCACAGCGCGACGACGAGAATTTTTGTCATGTCGCAGCCTTTGAGTGGACAGGCGACCCAATGAATCCGAAGCGCAATGTTGAGGAACTGGTGTTCGAAACAGCGCATCTCGCAACAAGGAGTTACAAGTGAGCCACCTAAAGAATCTCACGCTCAAGGTATGGCGACAAAGTGGTCCGACGGACGCTGGTCGTTTTGAGACACACCAAGTTGCCGAAATCAGTGACGAAGCTTCGTTTCTTGAACTACTCGATGTGCTCAATGAGCAACTGATCAATGAAAACAAAGAAGCAGTGGTCTTTGATCACGATTGCCGCGAAGGTATTTGCGGAACTTGCTCGCTCATGATCAACGGAGTCGCTCATGGACCACAGCGCGCTACCACCACATGCCAGTTACACATGCGTTCATTCAAGAGCAATGACACGATTGTTGTTGAGCCGTGGCGAGCAGCAGCGTTTCCAATCATCAAAGACCTGATGGTTGACCGTTCGCCATTTGATCGGATCATTGAATCTGGCGGGTACATCTCTGCTGTTACCGGCGGTGCCCCAGATGGCAACCTCATCGCAGTGCCAAAGCCAGTTTCTGATGCAGCAATGGATTCCGCACAGTGCATCGGTTGCGGCGCATGTGTTGCAGCGTGTCCAAACGGCGCGGCAAGTTTGTTTACCGGCGCAAAGATTGCCCACCTCAATCGTTTGCCACAGGGTCAGCCAGAGCGTTATCAGCGCACTGAAGCAATGGTCGAAAAAATGGATGAATACTTTGGCTCCTGCACCAATCACGGCGAGTGCTCGGCGGCATGCCCGAAAGAGATCTCTGTTGATGTGATTGCACTCATGAATAAGGACTACCGTGCGTCCAAGTTCAAGAGCCGCAAAGAAATCAGCCGCGATTAATTCGCGACTTTCTATATGTTGAGCGGTCTCGCAACTTGGGTGCAAGATGTCATTGAGTCGCTTGGATATCTCGGCGTTGCAATTCTTGTCATTGTGGAAAATTTGTTTCCACCAATCCCATCCGAAATTGTCTTGCCATTTGCCGGCTTCGTTGCACAGCGTGGAGACGCCTCGGTCGCGGTCATGATTCTTGCTGCAACCATCGGATCGGTCGTCGGGGCACTTATTTTGTATTACATCTCGTGGGCGATTGGGCCAGATCGACTGAGGCAATTCGTTGTTCGATTTGGGAAGTGGTTTGGCGTAAAAGAATCAGATCTCACTCGCGCCGAAGAATGGTTTGACCGACGTTCAACAACAGCTGTGCTCGTTGGTCGGTGTGTGCCACTTATTCGATCCATCGTTTCGATCCCTGCAGGCTTTCGACGCATGAAGATCCTGCCATTTGCTCTCTACACATTTATTGGTAGCGCGGTGTGGAACATCGTTTTGATCGGCGCAGGAGCCATACTGGGCAACAATTGGGATGCAGTTGGTGAGTATGTAGGAATCTTCCAGTACGTCGTGATTGCCGTCATCGGTCTTGCCCTCGTCCGATTTGTATTCACGGTTATCAAGCGCCGCCGGAGTAATAGGGCCATTTTTTAGTGCCCCGTTTCAAAGCTGTACTCTCGGCTTGCCACAGTCGCTGAGTGAAAGTCTCGTAGTCTTGAGTCGATGAATGCAATAGCACTACTTGCCGCAAACACTGGGAAAGACGCCGTTTCCAATTGGTTGCGCACCGACCTTGTGGTCATCATTATGAGCATCTCGGGCGGTCATGTGCTGATGCGTCTCGTTGCATTTCTTGCAGATCAACAAATTATTCAGGTCAAGTCGCGAAACAAACTCGATGCAAGCGATCTTTCAGCCCTTACCACCGGTGCGCACCGTGCCGCTGTGCTTGGTGCATTGCGCTGGGGTATCAATTTCTGTGTAATTGCAGTAGTAATCACGTCTGTATTACTGCGACTGAGTTTGCCATCTTCGGCACTGGTGTTCCTGGGGTCAATCGCCGGCGCCGGTCTCGGTTTTGGTGCACAACAAATGGTGGGCGACGTTATTGCGGGTTTGTACATTATCGCCGAACGACAGTTTGGTGTTGGCGATGTGGTTCGACTTGGACCGCTTGGAGTTGTTGGTTGGGTAGAGGGTCGCGTAGAGGAAGTGACATTGCGTGTTACCAAAATTCGTACATTTGATGGCGACCTGGTGAGCATTGCCAATGGCGTGTTGCGCCACAACGTCAACATGTCGCGTGACTGGTCTCGTGTCTTGGTAACCGTTCCGTTGCCTCGTGAGAGTGACATCGAAGATGCGATTACTCGAATTGATGCCGTTTGTGCGCAGTTGGGCACAG
>JBIIAC010000069.1:0-5101 GCA_044240045.1 Ilumatobacteraceae bacterium | reverse complement strand
GAGTCATGTAGTACGCCGTCAACAGTGCGGTGATTACACCAACAACGTAGAGCCCACGGTTGTTGGCATATACGTAGAGCAGAATTTCGTCCTTCGACCAAAAGCCCGCAAATGGTGGCACACCCGCAATTGCAAGCCAGCCGATAATAAATGTGATTGCAGTAACTGGCATTGCTTTGCGCAACGCTCCCATACGACGCATGTCTTGCTCGTGGTGCATGCCATGAATAACAGAACCAGAGCCGAGGAACAACAGCGCTTTAAAGAATGCGTGAGTGATCATGTGGAAAATGGCCGCAACATATGCGCCAGAACCGATCGCCAAGAACATGAAACCAAGTTGCGACACCGTTGAGTACGCCAGCACTTTCTTGATGTCGTTTTGCGCAACAGCAACTGTGGCCGCATACAACGCAGTTGCAGCGCCGACGCACGCAATAACTGTTGGCGCCCATGAATACGATTCGTGGAGCACCGGACTCATGCGGGTCATCAAGAACACACCAGACGTAACCATGGTTGCTGCGTGGATAAGTGCCGAAACTGGTGTTGGGCCCTCCATCGCATCTGGTAACCAGAGATACAGCGGCAACTGCGCGCTCTTGCCACATGCACCGACAAACAACAACATCGCGATTGCGGTTGCGGTCACCGGGGCTAACGAACCGGAATGAGCAGCCTCATTGATGCCGTCATACGAGAGTGTGCCTACTGCACTGAACGCCAAGAACATTGCCGTCATTACGCCGAAGTCGCCAATGCGGTTGGTGACAAATGCTTTTTTGCCAGCAACTGCAGCAGAGTCGCGGGTGTGCCAGAACGAAATGAGGAAGTACGAGCAAGCTCCGACGCCCTCCCACCCGAGGAAAGTAACGAGCAAGTTTTCGCCAAGCACCAACATGAGCATCGAGAACACAAACAGGTTGAGGTACAAGAAAAACTTCGGAAACTTTGGATCACCGTGCATGTAGCCAATGGCATACAGATGAATCAACGAGCCGATTCCAGTGATGAATAGCGCCATCGTGATCGACAACGGGTCTGCCAACAACGCCATGTCGACTTGCAAGGAACCAACTGGTATCCACTTAAACATCGAGACCACCTGGTGGCGCTCTTCTGCCGGGCGTGAAAGCAGATTGAAAAACACCGCGACGGTAATCAAGAACGACCCGATGGTCATGAACGATGCAAGCCAGCCAGCCTTCGGCTCGCCCAAGCGCCGGCCAAGAACCAGGATCGCGAGTGCACCGAATAGCGGTAACACAGGCACGAGCCAAAGATGATCGATGAAGAAACCGGTCATGGCTTAGCCCTTCAACTCTGCAAGGTCGTCAACAGTAATGCCACTGCGACGGCGCATAATTGCAACGATGATGCCTAGGCCAACTACTACTTCTGCTGCTGCCACCACGAGCACGAAGAACACAATTGTTTGACCATCGATGTCGTTAAGTCGACGACCAAGTGTTACAAACGTGAGGTTGACTGCGTTCAGCATCAACTCGATGCACATAAACATGACGAGTGGATTGCGACGCACCAACACACCAACGGTGCCAATTGTGAAGAGCACTGCCGACAACAAGAGATACCAGGTTGTGGTTGGGACTACGACGAGTGCGTTCATGACTTGCCCACTGTGCGGCGACGCGACAACAACACGGTGCCAACAACGGCTACGACCAACAAGATCGAGGTCACTTCAAAGGCCACCACGTAGTCGGAAAAAATGGAGGTTGCTAATTGCTGAATATTGGCATCTGGATTGTCTCCAGCGACATTGCTCGCAATGCCCTCGCCACGCGAAATGACTGCATCGGCGCCCGTGTAAATAGCGGCACCGAGCAAACCAAGTAAAGAAACACCAACCACACCGGCAACCCAGCGCTGACCAGCAAGCGGCTCGGTCTTCAGATTTTCAACTTGGTCAACACCGAGCAACATGATCACGAACAAGAACAACACCACGATGGCGCCGGCATACACAATCACTTGAACGGCAGCCAAGAACTCGGCATGTTGGGCTACAAACAACACGGCGATTCCAAACAATGTCAAAACCAAGCTCAGCGCTGCATGCACTGGGTGCTTACGCAACACCACACCGAGCGCGCCAACAATGATCATGAGCGTTGCACAAACAAAAACGAAGAGTTCCATTAGTCGCTGCTTACCTCTGGGGCGCGAACGCCATAACCAAGTTCGCCACTCCAACCCACTACTCCACTAAATGTTGCATCACCCGACGAAGCAGTTGCTCGCATCCAGCCAGAAGTGTTTTGATCTTCGCCCGGACGCCAGTCTTCCCACGGCATGTGCTGTGGTTGACCGTCATCACCAACAAGTAATTCGGTCTTTGTGTAAATAGCATCTTGGCGATTAGTGAACGAGAACTCGAACAACTTTGATTCAGTGATTGCTTCTGTTGGACATGCTTCAACACACAAATCGCAGTGAATGCAACGCAAATAATTGATCTCGTAAATCCAACCAAAGCGCTCGCCTGGCGATGTTGGATTGTCGGGATCGTTGTCGGCGCCACGAACGTGAATGCACTTTGCTGGGCACACGGCAGCACATAGCTCGCAACCGATGCACTTTTCCATGCCGTCTTCGTAACGGTTGAGCACGTGACGACCATGCAGGCGGTCTGGCTTGTCGATCTTCGCGTCCATCTCTTCGGCACGATTACTTGCTTCACCACTCTTGGACTTGTTGATCGACTTACGACGTACGCGACCACCCGAATACTGCGTGGTCACCTGATTTTTCTTACCGCGCTGACGAGCAGTAACTAAAAAGCCTCCGAAGTAACCCATTAGAACATCGACCCTTCGGCTTCACGTTGTTTGGCACTTACTTTGAACGCCGCTTGCAACAGCGCATAACTTGCTCCGAGAATTGCCACCGAAACTGCGGTGACGATCAACGTATTCCAACCTTGGTCACGACCAAGTCGCTGTGCTGCAATCAACATAAACCAACCAAGCGAGGCAGGGATCAACACTTTCCAGCCCAAGTCCATCAACTGGTCATAACGGAAGCGTGGCAACGTGGCGCGCAACCAGACATATATATAGAGAAACACGAGCACCTTGGCAAACAGCCAAATGGTGCCCTCAATGCCGTTCGGAATAAATGGAATATCAAGAACTGTGCCACGGAATGAGATGGGCTGTGGGCCACCAAAAAACAGCGTGACAATGAGGGCGCTCATGGTCACGGTGTTCATGAACTCAGCAAGATAAAACAACGCAAATCGGATACTCGAATACTCGGTGTTGAATCCACCAACCAATTCCTGCTCGGCTTCTACCAAGTCGAATGGAGGGCGATTCAGTTCGGCAGTTGCTGCGATGAGGAAGATAACGAATGGCACGACACCGGTGGCAACCACATTCCAGTTGCCGAGCGAATTTTGGGCAGCAACAATTCCGCTCGTGGAGAGTGTGCCTGTCACTAAGAAAACTGTGCCAAGCGAAAGGCCAAGCGCAGCTTCATAACTCACCATCTGTGCCGACGCGCGCACCGAACCCAACAGTGGGTACTTTGAACCGCTCGACCAGCCAGCCAACATGATGCCGTAAACAGCAATGGCCGAGATTGCAAGTGCAAACAACACACCAACCGGTGGGTCTGCAAGTTGCACACGAGTTGTCTGGCCAAACCAGGTCACCATGCCGTTATTACCATCGCGGAAATCACCGCCGAGCGGGATAATTGCAAACGACAAAAACGCTGGGACGAACGACAAAAACGGAGCGAGCTTAAACACGAATCGATCTGAACGTTCTGGAATGAGATCTTCTTTGAAGAACAACTTGATTCCATCGGCAAGTGTTTGCAATAACCCGAATGGGCCGGCCTTGTTTGGGCCGATGCGGTTTTGCATTCCTGAGATGACTTTGCGCTCAAACCACACCATCAGCATGGTCGCCACAAGGCCAGTCACGAACACAGCGAGCACTTTGAGGATCACAATGATGAGTGGCGTCCACAGCAAATTGCCGTTGAGCATCGGGTCAATTGCAAACATATTGATCATGACATCTTCTCGATTTTGAGATCAATGACGTCTTTGGTGACATCCAATAATTCGCGTGCATCTGAGCCACTCAAATTGATTGGCAACCATGCGGTGCCGCGCAACACGTCGACGGATTCTTGTAACGGCAACACCAATGTGGCTCGCTGCGAAGTGACACGCACCGACTCGCCTACTTGCGCACCAATGCGCGGCACGTCCAGCGGATTAACAATGACTGCCGCCGAGATGCCAAGAGTTGCCAATGACGGGCTCTTGGCGGTGCCGATTGCATTGTCGTACAACTTGCGCGACACAACTGCGCGATAGTCGTAGGAATTGCGCTCATTGCTTGCACCATCAGCGCGCGTGAGTGTTATCGGAGTTGCATGTGCAACGATCACTCCGTCGTGCTCTACTGCGTGGGTATCAATGGCGGGTGCAAACTCACTTACTTCTGAAATCATTGCAGAATGTACTTCGCTGTACGAAGCAAAGCCCAAATCGTTTGATGTTGCTGTGCCCAACTCGACTGCAATCATCCAGTCGGGGCGCGAAGTGCCAACTGGCGTGATCGACTGCGCAACATTGCTGACGCGACCCTCGAGGTTTGTTGTAGTGCCCTCTTTTTCGCCATAAGCAGCTGCAGGCAACACAATGTCGGCAAGTGCTGATGACTGTGTAATAAAGGTGTCAATTGCAATGATGTTGCGTGCGCCAGAAATACCACGGCGAGCCAAGTCGGCATCAGGAACATCGGAGAGAGGGTCGGCGCCGAGCAAAACTAGACACTCAATTTTGCCTGCTGCTGCTGCTTCAAGAATCTCGGCTGTTGACTTGCCACCATTGCGCGGCGTGAGTCCTGCGGTGATCGCACCGCGGACATTGCCACGACGCAATGCTGGAAGCACTGTGGCATTTGGCGCCATATGTAACACTTCGGCAAGCGCATGCACAACAGACTCTTCGGATTCGGCCAAGTTCATGCGACCAACAATCACAACCACTGAACCACTTGCAAGCTGTGCAGTAAATGATGCATCAGTAGCAAGTGCGCGCAGTGCAGCTGCTGTC
>JBIIAC010000068.1:0-5104 GCA_044240045.1 Ilumatobacteraceae bacterium | reverse complement strand
ATCTCACGTGAGTTCACTACTTTGGCGATGCGTCAGAAATCTCCAGCGATTAATTGGTTGCGTGCATTGGCAAAGCAGTTGCATAACGAACTCGGTGGCGTTGGTGTTGGCGCTATAGGTATGTGTTTCAGCGGTGGTTTCGCTCTCGGAATGATGGTTGACGAAATCATGGTTGCACCTGTGTTGTCGCAGCCTTCACTGCCGTTCGCAATGGGTGCTGCTCGAAGTGCCGACTTGGGTCTGAGTCTGGATGACGAGATCATGATCAAGCAGCGCGCGGAAGCAGGTTGTCAAGTCCTTGGCTTACGTTTTACTGGCGACAAACTTGTTGGTACACGATTTGCCTCATTGCAAAAATTGCTTGGTGATGCCTTTATTGCAGTCGAGTTTGAGTCTTCGTCAAAAAGCGATCATTCGGTACTTACCGAGCAGGTTCAACAATCTGGTGTGCAACGCGTGATTGAGTTTTTACAACAAAAACTCAAGCCAAATCACTCGTAATTACTCAGCGCTGATCACAAATCGCGGGTCACGAAAACTCTGCAACGATTTTGTTGCTTGACTTGTCGATGTACAGGTTTGAACGAGGTGTCGGGCAAGCCTGCCTTTGGCAGCTTTAGCATCGTGACCGCCGGCCTTGCCTGATTTTTCGTTAATCGAGACCACGATGTGTTTTGCAACAATGTCGCTGTCAAGAGTGAATGCGGCCCGATGCTCTTGTGGGAGCAAGTCAATAACTACGGCTCCTTTAAATTTCTTATTCAACATTGCCGAGAGATCATCGTGCCACCAGCGCGAAAGCAGTCCAAACGGTGCGAGTCTTGCGCCCATCTTGAGTCGGTAGTCGGGCACTGGTTCATCAGCGCCAACTGCACCCAGTAGACCAGAGATCACGATGATGCTGTTGAGGGCGCGATCACGTTGTGTTGCTGTGAGAGTTGCAAGATCCAGATGATCCCAAACCACACCTGTGTAACGCTGATGGGCGGGTAGTGACGGAGAACCATGCAGGCAAGAGTTGGCTACACGCGCTCGGTCGAGGTGTTTACCCTTCACTCCGAGCAATGTTGCGTCGCCACCTTTCAGCGTGTGGAGCCGATCAACGAGGATCTTTCGTTGAGTGGTTAAGGATTTTCCGCATGTGCCAGAAGATTCACGCCATGGCTTATTAGCTGCCCCTCCCTCAGCCTTGCCTTCAGAAGGCGGGAGCAAGATATACAACGAAGCCACGACACGAAAGTATGGCGCACCCCCAAGTAAAGTTGTGTCATGTACGAAGTGAAACCTGCAACAAGTTGGACGACTGATTTTGATCATGCCGACCCCGCATACAACGCCAATGCTCATGAGATTTGGGACGAGTTGCGCGAAACTTGCCCAGTAGCCCACACTGATCGCTACGGCGGGGCGTGGTTGCCAGTAACTCATGCAGATGTTTCTGCAATTGCGCGGGACACAGATCATTTTTCTTCCGAAGGTGCCGTTCTTTCAAACAAGCCGCCGAGGGACGAATGGATTTCTTTAGCACCAATAGGTGCAGCACCACCGATTACTTCTGATCCACCGTTTCATGCCGACGCGAGACGTTTGTTGCTGCCGGCTTTCAGCCCGCAAGTGATCAACGAATGGGAACCAGAGATTCGTCGTTTATGCAATGAGCTGATTGACAACATGGGCGATGCCCCAACCGTCGATGCGGCCGTCCAGTACGCACAGAATATTCCTGTTTACGTAATTGCCCGCATGCTTGGCTTGCCAATTGAAGACAGCGACTACTTCCGTGACACCGTGCACTTGGTGCTTGAAGGTATTGGTGCACCATTCGGTGAGCGTCAGCAAAGTTTTGAACAGCTTGACGCATATTTGGCAAAGCACGTGCAAGATCACATTGAGAATCCAAAAGACGACCTCATCGGCTTTTTGCTGAACGCAAAAATTTATGATCAGCCGTTGTCGCCACCGCACGTCGTCGGCACCATCATTTTGTTGATGGTTGCAGGCATCGACACAACATGGAGCGCCATTGGGTCATCGATCTGGCATCTCGCTCAGCATCCATCTGACTTGGCACGCATGGTCAACGAACCAGAACTTCTTCCAACCGCAATTGAGGAGTTATTGCGCGCCTATGCACCAGTAACGATGGCGCGCATCGTAAGCAAAGATGCGACGATCGGTGGATGCCCTGTCAAGCGCGGTGATTCCGTGTTGTTGCCATTTCCTGCAGCTAATCGTGACCCTCAAGTATTTGACCGTGCTGACGAAGTGGTGATTGATCGCGAAGAGAATCGCCACCTTGCTTTCGGGCTCGGAATTCATCGTTGTCTTGGATCCAACTTGGCGCGACTCGAATTAAAGGTTGCTGTTGAAGTGTTTATTGCAAGATTTCCTAAGTTTGACCTAGCAAATGCTGATGCAGTGACGTGGAGTCTTGGCCAAGTACGTGGCCCACGCAAGTTGCCAGTGCGAATTGTGCAACGCTCGTAATTAGTGACCAACTCTCAACCCCCAAACTCGATTGATCTGGACGGGCTCAACCCGGATCAGCGCGATGCCGTGCTGCATCCAAGCGGCCCCTTACTTGTTGTAGCCGGCGCTGGGTCGGGTAAAACTCGCGTTCTCACACAACGAATCGGGCATCTCATTGCTACGGGCACGCACCCGATGCACATCTTGGCAATCACGTTTACCAACAAGGCATCGCAAGAAATGCGGGAGCGAGTAGCGGCAATTGTCGGTCCAGTGGCACGACAAATGTGGGTGAGTACTTTTCACGCAGCGTGCGTGCGTATTTTGCGCGCACAAGCCGAACACATCGGGTATCCAAAGACTTTTTCCATCTACGACCAAAGCGACTCGACGCGCTTGGTGGGGTATTGCATTCGCGATCTGGGTCTTGACCCAAAGCGCTTTACACCGCGCGGAGTGCAAGCACGCATCAGCCTGTGGAAAAACGAGTTGGTCATCCCTCACGATGCAGCTTCGTTGGTGGATAACTCGATCGACGCAAAGTATGTCGACGTCTATCGCGAGTATCAGAAGCGTTTAGAGCGCGCCGGCGCAATGGACTTCGACGATTTGTTGACTAATACGGTGCGACTCTTTCGCCAACACCCAGACGTGTTGCGCACTTATCAAGAGCGGTTTAAACATATTTTGATTGACGAATATCAAGACACCAACATGGCCCAAAACGAGATTGTGCTGATGCTTGGTGCGCTGCATCACAACGTGTGTGTGGTGGGCGATACTGACCAGAGCGTGTATCGCTTTCGTGGGGCCGACTTCCGGAACATTATGCAATTTGAAAATGCGTTTCCCGAAGTAACGACAGTCGTATTGGCGCAAAACTATCGGAGCACGCAAACGATTCTGGATGCTGCGAATGCGGTGATTACGAACAACATTGATCGGAAACCGAAAGATTTATGGACAGACTTGGGCAAGGGTGAAAAAGTTATTCGTTATTTTGCAGATGACGAATTTGGCGAGGCCAACTGGGTTGTTAATCGGCTCAAAGAAGTGCACGACTCCGAGCATCGCCCTTGGAGTGATTTCGCAATTTTTTATCGAACCAATGCGCAAAGCCGTGTTCTCGAAGAGTCACTTATTCATCGCGGAGTGACATACAAAGTCATCGGAGGCACCAAGTTTTATGATCGTCGCGAGGTTAAGGACGCGCTTGCATATTTGCGCTTGTCGTACAACACGCTTGACGAAGTAAGCCTCAAACGAATTTTGAATGTGCCAAAACGGGGCATCGGCGATACGACGATTGGCAAAGTTGATGCGTATGCAAACGAGTGCGGTATTTCGTTTGCGCTAGCGCTACGCAAAGCCGCCGAAGCTGGAGTTGGTGCTGCTGCTCAGCGAGGGATTAACGCATTTAATCAACTAATTGACGAGTGCCAAGCACTGCTGGTCGATGGTCCAAGTGCAGTTTTGCGCCACGCGCTGAATGCTGGTGGGTACATGAGCGAGCTGAAGGCCGAAAATACGGTGGAGTCGGCTGGGCGAGAAGAGAACATCAACGAATTGATTGGTGTCGCTGCCGAATTTACTCAAGTTGATGAGTTTTTGGAACAGGTTGCACTCGTTGCCGACACCGACCAACTTGATTCGGATAATCACGTCACACTGATGACATTGCATTCAGCCAAGGGTCTTGAATTTCCAGTGGTGTTTATCGTGGGTGTAGAAGAAGGAATTTTCCCTCACAACCGAGCACTTAATGATCCTGTCGAATTGGAAGAAGAACGGCGACTTGCTTATGTAGGCATCACGCGTGCGAAGGAGCAACTTGTGTTGAGTCACGCATGGAGCAGAAGTTTGTATGGGTCGACTCAATACAACCCGCCATCCAGATTCTTGAGCGAGATTCCTGATGAGTTGATTCAACGCGAAGGCAGTGTCGACTCGGGCGCAGACTCAGAGCGGTACAGCTTTCGTTCGCATGCCGATCGCGGTTACGCGCCTCAGCAGCGCCTCAATCGGAACAATACCAATGTTGCTCCGGCATCGACCGCACAACAACAAGATGCCAATCACGGGTTTCGAATTGGAGACGATATTGAGCATCCAACATTTGGCGAAGGTGTGATCATCGAGATTCGTGGCTCGGGCGAAAAAGCGGAAGCAACAATTCGTTTTCGATTGGTGGGAACCAAGCACCTCTCGTTGGCGTGGGCTCCGCTTAAAAAATCAAGTTAAGAAAAACTTGAGTGTGCAGCTTTAACCTTGCATGTCAATGAGCAGAGTTGTCTGACCTTCGATAATTGGCGTGACATCACTTGGTTTTTGTAATTGGTCAACCCGCAGAGTCCGACCGTCGCAATCGGTGAAGGTATGTGATTTTTTGATCTGAGCAACCAAGCACTCCGCACTTTTGTCGGCAGGGTATGCGTAGTAAACCTGCCAGCCCTTAAGCGGATCGGTGCCGCTGTGCTCGATGACGATCGACCGTTTGCCGTTGACGTCGCGCAAGTCGGGATAAAGGATGGGACCATTTTCGGCAATGGATTTGGCGACGTCAGTGACTTGACCCACGACAAATGTTCGGTCTCCTTGTATCACCTGGCGTTCACTTCGATTCGTGGCAAAAGTC
>JBIIAC010000014.1:0-16786 GCA_044240045.1 Ilumatobacteraceae bacterium | reverse complement strand
ATGAACGTGGTAACTCCCTTCGGTTCCAACCGGGGCTGGAGCCCCCGAGGGGGCAGGGTGGATATGTGGACTTGGGATCGTATCGGCACGAAGGGAGCGTGCCACACCCGTGTTGCAGAGATTGGTTGAACTAGCGCCGAGACCTACGTCTTGTTGACTCTAAATCAGTTTTAGGGGTTGTGGCCATTGGCAATGAGCGCAATAAATGATGCCAGCGACAAGTTCTGCAGCACTCGACGACATAGGCCGTATATGTAATAGACGTGCCTTGGTTGGCCGAGCGATCATCAACATGTCGCTGTTCCGTCTGTTGAGCGAGCTGTCGAAACTCTTCAAGTTCGTGAGGCTTTGTGATGCAGCGTCCGTGACTTGGGAGTCGTGGACCAAATACATACGTCACCAATGCAACATTGTCTTGCACGCAAATCGGGCACTTCACTCCTGTTGC
The DNA here is from genome assembly GCA_044240045.1 of Ilumatobacteraceae bacterium. GTDB lineage: Bacteria > Actinomycetota > Acidimicrobiia > Acidimicrobiales > Ilumatobacteraceae > UBA3006. Next base: position 16,338 of record JBIIAC010000014.1, on the reverse strand, counting down.
GTCACCAAAGTTTTTTGCTGCGCGCACCAAGTCTGGGTGCGCATCACACAGTTGCTCTCTGCGAATACGACCGCGTCGAAATTCATTGATGAGAGCGCGACGGGTGAGACGGTGATCAATAACGCCACCAACTGTTTCACCGTTGTCATCGGTGAGAGTGAGTTGGCTGAGCCAACCCGTTGGGCGTCGTGAAGAATTCATTGCTTCAAACGCTAGTCAGTTTTTGTAGCCCACCACTGTTCGAGCCTGCGCCTAATTTCGGCGTCGCCCAACAATCCTTCTTCGAGTCGAATTTCCATCAAGAACTTCAGTGCGTCACCCACCTGGCGACCAGCACCGATAGACAACATCTCCATTACTTGCGCTCCGTCTAGCTCTGGGCGAAGTGCTGCCAACTCTTCGTGCTTAGCCAACTCTGCGATGCGCGACTCAAGCTCATCCATGCGTTGCGACAACATCAATGCTTTTCTCTCGTTGCGAGTTGTGCAGTCGCATCGTGTGAGCACATTGAGTTCGTTTAACAATGGCCCTGCATCGCGAACGTAACGGCGTACTGCCGAATCTGTCCAACCCATTTGATATGTGTGAAAGCGCAGATGCAGTGCAACCAACTCGGTAATTGCGTCAGTGTCATGCGTTGAATATTTCATCGCCTTGAGACGTGCGCGCGACATTCTTGCGCCAACCACCTCGTGGTGATGAAAGGTGACACCTTTTCCGTCTTTGATGCCGCGCGTTTTTGGTTTACCGATGTCGTGAAACAACGCTGCTAGCCGTGTAATGCGAAAATCAAAATTCTCGGATGCATCAGGTCGCACGTTCTCAACGACGGCAAAGGTGTGGGTCAACACATCTTTGTGACGATGGATTGGATCCTGTTCAAGTTTCATGGCTGGCAGTTCTGGAAAGAAGTGCTCGGCCAAACCTGTGTCGACCAAAAACCAAAGTCCGCTTGTTGGGTGATCACAAATCATTAAGCGATCGAGTTCATTGCGCACACGTTCAGCTGAAACAATTTTGAGTCGATCATGCAATTTTTGTACTGCTGCAACCATTTCGGGCACCGGTTGAAGTTGCAATGTTGCGATAAAGCGTGCTGCGCGCATCATCCGCAATGGATCATCAGTGAAACTTATTTCTGGTGAAAGCGGCGTACGCAACGTGCGACTCATCAAATCGGCTGCTCCGCCATATGGATCAACAAGTTCTGGAACATCGCTCGTTACTTCAAGTGCCATCGCATTGATCGTGAAATCGCGGCGTGACAAATCGGTTGCAATGTCATCCGAAAACTCCACGTCTGGCTTGCGGGAGTCTGGTGAATATGCCTCGGCGCGGTGCGTGGTGATTTCGTATGTACGGCCATTCTTTTGTGCGGAAATAGTGCCGAAGCGCTCGCCCGTTGTCCATACGGCATCGGCCCAACCGGTTAAGAATCGTTTGGTTTCTTCCGGCCGAGCATTTGTGGTGAAGTCAAAATCCACTTCGCCCATCTGTCGATCCAGCAACAGATCCCGAACGGTTCCACCGACTACATAGAGACGGCGATCCGCTTTGCGAAAAATATCCCCAAGAGGTGCGAGTTCGGCCAATACTGGAGCAAATCGCTGCGGAACCACGTGCTTAGGTTAGGCGTTACCGATTCAACTTGATGGACTACCGCAAATTGGGATAAATATCGGTGAGACTGGTATCCATGGATCGCCTACGACGCGCCGGCAAGGCCGTGATCATCGTCCTCGGTGTGACTTGGTCGTTGGTGGGTGTACTTCCACATCAAACACGTGCCCTCAGTCCAGCACTGACAAATTCACAAGATGTGCGCCTAGTTGCACAGAATTTCAATATTCTTGCCGGCACACAATTTCGATTCACGGTAGGTGTGCCCGATGCAGTGATTCGAAATCAGCTCGAACAAGACCCAACAACAACGCTTCGCATCACTGCGTTTTCCCCGGTAATCACCCGAGAACAAGTGCGATCGATTACAACAGGTACCGAACCGGTTGGACAAATCGCAGTTGCTGACTTGAAGCTTATTCAGCTGGCGCGAACCGACATCAACAACTACACGGCATTTCTTTCGACTACCGCTCGCACAAACTCGTTACGTCTCACAAAAGATGGTGTTTATCCGATTCAAATTTCTTTCGTTCGTGATGGTCAACCGATTTCCAAGTTGAATACATTCGTCAACTTCTTTAACTCATCCATCGAGACATCACGTCTTCCTATAGCAATTGCGTCAACAGTTACTACGCCTCTCGCTCTTGCTCCCAACGGAGCAATTGTGATCAGTGATGCAACAAGAAAACAATTGACAGATCTCGCGCAGTCTTTGGAAGGTGGCGCCGCGCCGCTGTCAGTGCAGGTTTCACCAGAAATTTTGGATGGTCTTGCGCGATCGACACAACCAATCGATCTTGATTTACTCACACGCCTTCAAACCGCATTTGCAAATCACGATCTACTGCTCGCACCATTTGTTCCCGTTGATCCCTCGAGTGCAATGCGAACAGGAAGAACCAATGACTTTTTACAAATGCACCGTCTCGGTGGTGAGATAATCGATCTTCGCAACGGAGAAAAAAATCTTTCACCAAATATTTGGTTCTCAAATGTTCCCATTGATACAGATGGAGCAGAATTACTGCACGACTTCAACGTCCACACAGTTGTTCTCACGCCTCAAGCTGCAACAAAGATCGGTGCACTGGACAACTACGCCAAGCCGTATCGCATTTCAAGCGAGATTGCATTGCGAGCGCCAGACCCACTGTACGCAACTGCTCTTACTGGTAAGCCAAATAGCCCAGTAGTTGCTGCATATTCACTTGCTGCCGAGCTTTTAACGCAAAGACAAGAAGTTGTTGATAGTGGTGGAGTTGTGTCGTCAAACTTTGTAGTTCTCACCAATACAAACGGGACCCCAATTGATTCCGCATTACTTGCGCCGTTGGCGGTTGCTATCGACCGTGCTCCACAACTTCGATTGCGCGCATTGAGTTCGATCCCGCGAGCAAACAGCGAGGCAACGCTGGTCAATGTGCCTCGTTCAAATGGAATCGACGTCTCGATTGCTGGAAAAGCAGCCGACTCTCTTGCTGATGAGTTGGCTTCAACATCCCTCATGCTGCCAACAGACGCACCGCAACGTGCTGCTTGGTCTACTTCGCAGTTGGTCATGCTTGATGACCGGCTGAGTAGCGATGACTTTGCGTTGTACTTCAAAGGTTTTCGTAATCAACTTCGATTACTTCGGGCATCGGTGAAGGTTCCACAGTCGTTAAGTTTTACGCTTGGTGGACGAGAAAGTGATTTGCGATTGCAACTTCGCAATGATGCCGCAGTCGACCTCACAGTTTCTGTTGAGATCTCGAGCGCGAAGTTGCAGTTTCCCGACGAAGATCGAATAGTGACAGTGCCGGCAAATGGTGCGGTCGATTTGGTGATACCTGTTGTTGCTCGCGCGAGCGGACGCTTCCCTATTGAAGTTGTGCTCTACACGCCGGACGGATTAGTGCAAGCTGGTCAGCGTGTTCAACTCACTGCACGGGTTGCCGCCATCGCGGGTCTCGGCCTTGTGGTCAGTGGCGCTGCTGCTCTCGTGTTGCTTGCATGGTGGTTAAGCCATTGGCGCGCTAACCGCCGAAAATCAGCAGCAAAACAACATCCTGCAATTGGCTAAAAAGCCTGCTGTAGGCTCAGTATTATGACCGTTCGCATCGTTACCGATAGTGCCTCTGATATTCCTCAATCATTGGCAGACGCCAACAATATTTCGATAGTTCCATTGTCATTTCGCTTTGGTGATGAAGAGTTCATTGATCGCCAACAGCTCACCGTCGCACAATTTTGGGAACGATGTGGTTCGTCTGCCGTATTGCCGGAAACCGCAGCGCCTTCACCAGGTCAGTTTGAAACAGAATTCCGCCGACTTTTTTCTACTGGCGCAACTGGCATAGTCGTAATTTCGCTTTCATCTCAATTGTCGGCAACCATGCAAAGTGCCGAGTTGGCTGTGCGCGCAGTTGCGGGTGATATTCCAGTACGTGTAGTAGACAGCCGTTCTGCATCGATGGGTCAAGGTATTGCTGCGGTTGCCTGCGCAAAAAAGGCTGCAAGCGGCGCCAGTTTGGATGAAGTCGCTGCTTATGCCAGTGACCTTGCTGCCAGAACGCAGGTGTGGGCAGCACTCGACACCCTTGAAAACCTCAAAAAGGGTGGACGTATCAGTGGGGCCAAGGCCTTGTTCGCGTCGGCATTAGCAATTAAGCCAATCCTGCAGATCAAAGATGGCTTAATTCAAGAAGGTGGCAAACAACGCACACGAAGCAAAGCTATTGCTCTGCTTATCGAGACGGTTAAGCAGGCTGGGGCAATTGAGAATCTTTCGGTATTGCAGGCTGAGTGTGATGACGTTCAAGAATTTGTTACTGCGTTGCGCGAGTTTTACTCTGGTGAAATCATGGTGAGTGACATTGGTGCAATCATCGGTTCACATACCGGTCCACGAGCGATGGGCGTCACGTTTCACACTAAGTAAGTTGCTCGCTCAGTAGAGATACCTGAGATATCCCCGTTTCATAAGGGGTTTGGGAAGTATTGTCGCATCACAGCGATGAGTCAGGACAGTCCACTTTCACGCCTTATTGGCGGCCGATATCAACTTGAGCACCGCATTGCCCGGGGTGGAATGGCTGAAGTTTGGCTGGCAAGCGACACATTCCTTCATCGGCAAGTTGCTGTCAAATTACTCAAGCCTCACCTGGCAAACGATGCCAATGTTGCAGAGCGTTTTCGACGTGAAGCAGTCGCTTGTGCTGGCATCACTCACCCAAACATCGTTGCTGTTTACGACTGCATCGAACATGGTGGTCGTCAAGCCGTCATCATGCAATACGTGCAAGGTAAAAGTTTGCGTGATGTGCTCGATAAGCAAAAGAAACTTAAGCCTCAACTCACCATTCATATTGGGTTGTCTGTCGCTGCAGCATTAGAGGAAGCGCACAGACAGAATTTTGTGCATCGCGATGTCAAGCCGGGAAATATTTTGCTAACACCTGATGCGCGTTGTTTGCTCGCCGACTTCGGTATTGCAAAAGCACTTGTTTCAAGTGGTGATGATCTCACTAGTGACAACATCATGATGGGAACTGCGAAATACCTTTCACCAGAACAAGTGCGAGGTAAGCCACTCGACGGTCGGGCCGACCTCTACGGGCTTGGGCTTGTTTTGTATGAATGCCTCGCTGGCCGCGTGCCGTTTGTTGGTGAAACAGATGCAGATACGGCACTCGCCAGATTGCAACGTGAACCCACCGATCTCGCTCGCTTGCGCCCGTCGCTTTCACCAAACCTGGTCAAGGTGATTCACAAACTTCTCGCCCGCAATCCAGATCATCGATATGCAACTGCGGCAGAGACGATCGTTGCGTTGCGTGCCGCACGCAGTGGTGAATTGGATCGCACTACCGAAATCACTCCTCCATCAGGGTTGATGGTGGTAGGTGGAGAAATGTTGGAGCGTACGACCACACGCTCCGCTCCGAGCACTCCATCAAAACCGCAACCCGCAAGACTCACCATTGTTGGCCAGCCACTCTTGGATGTTCCTGAACGCGAACAGCGTGAGTTTAAAAACAAATACAACGACACACACGAAGAGACTGCGCGCTTACCAAAACCCTCAACAAACGGTCTTCGCCAAATTGTTGCTGGTCTTGTTGTCGTTGGATTGCTTAGTGGCGGTGCATTGTGGTTTACCGGCAAAAACCCCCAGACCGATTCTCAGGTTGCAGCACCAGTTATAGATCCAGTTGCGCCTGTCGTACAAGAACCAGCTTCGATTGTCTCAATTATGAGCTATGACCCGAGTGGTAACGATGGTGAAGAGAACGAAGCACTCGTTCCATTGCTTCTCGACAGCAACCCACAAACCAACTGGGCTACGACGTGTTATGCAAACCAGTATTTCGGCAGTAAAGAATTTGTTGGATTGGTTGTTCAGTTTTCTGCGCCGGCCACAGGAACACTCAATGTGTACATGGGTAATGCGCCATGGAAGATAGATGTATATACAGCTCTTGATACTGCTCCTCCCCAGCTCGCTGGTTGGGGGCAACGCATAACAACTGGCAACAATACGAAGCGTCGCGGTGCCAATTTCATCATTGCTCAGCCCGCACAATATGTACTTCTTGCACTACGCGAAATTGGAAAAAGTGGGATGTGCAGTGGGTCCAATCCGTATCAAGGATTGCTCTCGGGAGTCACGTTCCAGGCAAGTTAGCCTTCTCGTATGCCTTCCAATCCATTTACCGATCCGCAGTGGGCATCCCGCACGGTTGACGCGATCGACCGGATTGTTGCCTTGGTTCGCGATCGAACCACGCGCCCCGCAGTAGCGATTGTTCGTGGCCTGATTTTTGGAAGCATGGCACTTGTTGGAGCTGTTTTTGTGGTGATCGTTCTTGTAATTGGTGGTATTCGTGCCCTACATTCACTGCTCGACATTTGGTGGTCGCGTGATACCGCAGTTTGGGCTTCTTATTTAATTATTAGTGGCGTATTTTGTGTCATCGGCATGTTGTTAATGCGCCGCCGCCATCCGCAAGACTAAATACCGACCAAACAGAAAAGACACTCCCATGACCGCACCACTTCACAGCAAAGTACTGATCATTGGATCAGGTCCTGCCGGACTCACCGCCGCTATTTATACGGCTCGAGCCAACCTGCAACCACTCGTCATTGAAGGTGAGCCTTCTTCCACTTCTGATCAACCAGGTGGCCAGTTGATGTTGACGACTGAAGTCGAAAATTTTCCTGGTTTTCCAGAAGGCATCATGGGGCCAGATTTGATGATGCGTTGTCGAGATCAAGCAATTCGGTTTGGAACCGAATTCATCACCGAAAAAGTTACAAAAGTTGATTTTTCATCCAGGCCATTTCGAGCATGGGTTCGCGACACCGAGTACACCGCCGATTCAATTATTGTCAGCACTGGCGCGCAATCCTTGTGGTTAAATCTTGACGAAGAGAAACGTTTTGTGGGTCACGGCCTTTCAAGTTGTGCAACGTGTGATGGATTTTTCTTTCGTGACCAGGAAATCGTCGTTGTTGGCGGTGGCGACTCCGCACTTGAAGAAGCACAATTCCTTACCAAGTTTGCATCCAAGGTGACAATCGTGCATCGCCGCGAATCTTTGCGTGCTTCAAAGATCATGCAAGATCGTGCTTTTAAAAACGAGAAGATTTCATTTATTTGGAACAAGCAGGTCACACGCATCAACGGAGATGACAAAGTGAGCGGCATCGAAATGACCGATACGGTCACGGGTGAAGTTTCGACCATGAATGTCGCCGGCATATTTGTGGCGATCGGTCACCGACCAAACACCGATTTGTTCAAGGGCATCTTGCACATGGAAGACAACGGATACTTAACAACAAAAAGTGGGTCAACGTACACCAATATTGAGGGTGTATTTGCGTGCGGAGACGTGCAAGACCACACGTATAGGCAGGCCATTACTGCTGCCGGCTCAGGTTGTATGGCAGCAATTGATTGTGAGCGGTGGCTAGAGGCACAGCACTCGTAGTCCAAGGTTGAATGATGGCGTGGGTATTATGTTCCACAACGTCATTTACTCAACGATAAAAATAGACTGGACCACCATGGCAGACGGAATTATCACCCTGACAAGCGGCAGCTTTGACGAGACCGTAAAGAGTTCGACAACACCAATACTTGTTGACTTCTGGGCGGAGTGGTGTGGGCCATGTAAGGCAATTGCACCAGTGTTAAAAGAGCTTTCAACAGAACTCGCTGGAAAAGTGACCATTGCGAAACTTGATGTTGATGCACATGGAGATATCGCACAGCGTTTCAGCGTGATGAGCATTCCAACACTGTTGATTTTCAACAATGGTGAAGTTCAAAAGCGTTTGGTTGGAGCAAAAGGTAAAGGTCAGTTGCTACAGGAGCTTGCAGAATTTCTCCCAACTTCCCACTAACCATCCATCAACGCAACAACGCAGTAGCTGCGATGCAGCAGCGACTGCACACTCTCGGCATGCTTGATGATTCGCTTGTAGAGCGCGGCTATTTCTGTGATTTCACACAGACCGCACTGCGAGAGTTTCAAACCAATCGAGGTTTACCCCAAGACGGTGTTTGCGATCGCAATGCATGGGACGCGCTGATTGAGGCTTCATGGTTGATTGGTGCTCGCTTGTTGTATCTCACATCCCCCCATTTGCGCGGCGATGACATCATGGCGCTGCAGACAAATCTCGCGTTGCTTGGTTTCGATTGCGGACGCATAGATGGAATTCTCGGACCCAACACTGTTCGCTCGCTCACCGACTTTCAACAAAACTATGGTCTTGTAGCCGATGGCATCTGTGGTCCCGAGTCGCTGCAGGCATTGTCACGAATGAGCAGCCAAACAGGATCTGGCCCAGGAATTGTTTCGGTACGGGAATCTGAAAAACTTCATCACGCTGCCCGAGTTGGTAGTTCTCTCAAAATCGTGATCGGTTGCTTTGGTGATTTACAAAGCGTCTCAAGGGGTTTAACCAGAAGATTGCGTGAGCAGTATGACGACGTCATGACAGTTGAAGAATCAGACCCAACTTTGCACGCAACATCGGCCAATAGTTTTCAAGCAGATGCATATTTGGGCATCGCGGCCTCTGCGGCACAACATCATGAAATTGTTTTCTACGAAACCGAAGGTTTTAGTTCCCCGGGTGGGCGCCGACTGGCTGGAGCAATCGCGGGCCAACTTGGCGATCTCGGACTCGGACAGTTCCCGGTGAGGGGCATGCGACTTCCGATACTGCGAGCAACTCGAATGCCGGCTGTCTTGTGCATATTTGGGCAGGGGCTCCAACCTCAGCTTGGTGCCATCGCTGACTCAATTTGCGCAGCGGTTGAGGACTGGCTTTCACCTCAAAAACCCATCTGAACAAGGATTTCGTAAGTTATCCACAGGTTTACACACAGTCTGTGAGGACTGTCAAGTGCTTGTTTATGCTCATGCTCCACATGAGACACAGGGTTTTCCAAAAACCAATTAATACTTCTGATTAGTCTTCTGAAGCTGGCCCTTCGGTCATGAGTCGATAAATCCGCTCAAGGTCTTCAAGATCGGCGAAATCGATTGTGACCTTGCCGTGCTTGCCACTCATGGTGACGCCCACTGAAGTTTGCAAATGCTCAGCAAGAAGCCCTTCGAGTTCGAGCAAGCCTGGCGGTCGCAACGCGGTTGTCTTTGCGCCGGTAGACGAGGATGCCTTTCCGGAAGGTTTGCCGGTAATTCCTGAACCCGATCCCCCGCCCGTGGTAGTTGAAGCAGGTTGGCTATCCCGAACTGCTTCCTCGACACCTCGAACAGTCCAACCCATTTCGACTGCACGCTTCGCAAGTTGCTCTTGTAACGAGCGGTCAGGGGTTCCCAATAATGCTTTTGCGTGACCTGCAGACAATCGACCATCAGCCAATAACGACTGGATTGATGGTGGTAGCCCAAGCAATCGCAATGCGTTGGTGATGGCAGAGCGACTCTTGCCCACCTTGCTTGCAACTTGCTCATGGGTCATGTTGAAGTCTTCGAGTAGTTGCTGATACGCAGCTGCTTCTTCAAGTGGAGTGAGATCTTGTCGGTGCAAGTTTTCAACAAGTGCCTGCTCAACCGATGAAACGTCATCGGTTACTCGCACAATTGCTGGAATCATTTGCAATCCTGCGCGCGATGCTGCACGCCAGCGGCGCTCGCCTGCAATCAATTGATATCGACCGTTTTCGTCTGGGCGCACCAAGATTGGCTGCAATATACCAATTGCGGAAATGGACGCTGTTAATTCAGCAAGTGAGGCTTCGTCAAAATGTACGCGCGGCTGGTTTGGGTTTGGGTCAATTGCGTTTACGGCAATATCTTTGAGTCCTGTTGCTGAATCAGAGTTGGTACCGTTATTGGTACCTGTATCACTCGTGGTACTACCAGTATTGCGGTTGGTGGGGATGAGTGCGTCTAAGCCCTTACCCAATCCGCTGCGGCGCGCCACCACTCACCTCCAATGCAACAGCTCGGTAGGCCTTCGCACCAGCCGAGTTGGAATCAAATGTGGTGATTGGTTTGCCATGCGATGGAGCCTCAGCAAGTCGCACGGTGTGTGGAATAACTGCTTGGCAAACCTTGTCGCCAAAGTGTTCGCGCACCTCTGCAACAACATCGGTAGAGAGTTTTGTTCGTGTATCAAACATGGTGCAGATAATGGTGCTGACTTCCAGACCTGGATTGAGGTTTTGGCTCACCAAGTCGACGTTGCGCAGCAACTGCCCCAAACCCTCAAGTGCGTAGTACTGGCACTGAATCGGCACGATAACTTCGCGCGCAGCAGTAAGGCCGTTTACCGTCAAGAGCCCAAGCGACGGTGGACAGTCAATCAAGACATAATCAAACTGATCCAAGACTGATTCAATCGCCTTCTTGAGCCTGGTCTCTCGACCCATGGCAGGTACTAGCTCAATTTCGGCTCCGGCTAAATCAAGATTGGATGGGGCAACAAATAGGTTGCGAACCGCTGTTGGTTCAAGACAATCCTCCATAGGGGTGTCATGGAGCAACACGTCATAGATACTGGTTTCCATTTCGCGTGTATTCAGACCCAGACCAGTTGATGCATTTCCTTGCGGATCAAGGTCCACAATAAGCACTCGATAACCCTGTTCGGCTAGACAAGCACCCATATTGATGGTGGTTGTCGTTTTACCCACGCCTCCTTTTTGGTTGGCCATCGCAATGACCCGAGGTACGGGGTGCGGAAGTGTGGGTGCAGGTTGTGCCGAATTCATATCACATATATTCTACCGAAGGCTGATCAATCAACGGGGGATACGGTCCAGAGATACGGCTTGGTCGTGATCCGCTCAGCCGAGAATGTTCCACGTGGAACAATGTGGCCTGAATTTGGTGGATCGGGGTCTATATATGTTCCACGTGGAACAATGCGACCGGACCAAGCCTGGTTGGGGTGGAGACTCCAAGTCTTCCCAGGTCGACATCGGCCCAACGGTCTGGGCTGCCGGGTGGAGGTTCGCTGACAACGACGTACCCGCCCATTCTCACCAAACTCACTGCCCATTGCAGGGTTTGGAGCGGGGGACCAAAACCGCGACCGCATGCAGCATCGAAGGTGTGAGCAAAGCGTTCCTGGTTTCGTAAAACCTCTACGTCGCCGCAGACCACTTCGACTTGGTCCTGGATTCCCAAAGACTGGACTGAACGCAACAAGGTGTCCGTGCGTTTGGCACGCCGGTCGATCAGTGTTATCCGAATTTCGGGCCGAACAATGGCTATGACCAGGCCAGGAACTCCTGCTCCACTCCCCAGATCAACACAGGAGGTAATCCCGGCTGGCAATGCCTCGGCAAAGGATGCGGCGTGTTCAATGATCTCAGACAGGGGGGCAGACCCCAAAGCTCCAATTTTTTGTGCCTCACCGAAGATGCGGCGAAGTCCAGGGTGATCTGCGGGCTTCATGTTACGGGCTTTATTGTATAAGCCCGGCGGCTACAGGGCTATTCGGCTGATTCGGCCAGCGCAACCACTACCCGGCGATGCGGGTCTTGGCCTTGGGAGTGTGTACTCACGCCTGTCGAATTGACAAGGGCGTCATGCACAATCTTGCGATCGGCAGAGTTCATCGGTTCGAGTACACGTGGTTGACCGGTGGCAATAACGTCGTCGGCAACCTTCAGTGCAAAACGGCTCAGGGCTTCACGGCGGCGCTCGCGGTAGCTACCAATATCAACACGCATATGGGTGTCGTGGTCGCCAAGGCGGCGCTGGCTCACTACGCGAGTGAGATCCTGCACTGCCATCAGAGTTGCACCGCGTTGACCAACGAATACTGAAACGTCATCGCCCAGTACGTTGATATCGATATCTTCGCCATTCAGCGTTGATGTCACTTGACCTACGAGGCCCGCTGCTGTCAACATTCCTTCAAGAAATGTGGTCGCGGCAGCACTCACAGTGGCTGGATCCACTGGGGGGCCTTCTGGACGTGGTGCTCGCTCGGCGTCGGATGATTTTCTTGGCTCGCGACGTGGTCGATCAGAACCGGCTGCCGACTTTGGTCCGCGGCGACCTTTTGATGCATCGCCATCTTTGCTGGTTGCGCGCTTCGGACCACGATCGCGGCGTTCTGGTTTTGACCTTGGTGCAGTTGGTCGAACACGGGCGCGAACACGGGCTTCGCCACGCGTGCGTCCAAACAAACCTGGTTTCGGTTCTTCAAGAACGTCGAACTCGGCATCTTCTTCTGAGACACCCAACTGATCGAGTGCCAAATTTTTTGCTGCTTCAAGTGTGTCAGCGGTTGTCTCTACCCATTCCATACATGTCCTCGTTGCTTATTTGATGTGGCGAATAAAATATTTACGGTTTTGGTCGGCGAGCAACCGAACCACTTCGATTTTTTCCTGGAGCTTGCGGACGTCGCGAAGTACCGGAAGATTTTCCCTTTGGGGGAGTGACGCGTTTGCTCGAAAACGGTGCGTCAGGATTTGCTGCAGGTTTAACTTCTTTCTTGTTCTCTTTTTTGTCTTTTTGATTCATGTCACGTGCCTGCTCGCTTGCAGCTTGTGCTTGGCGCCCCAACGACGAATCATTTCCATAAAAACGTTTGGTGATGTAAAACTGTTGAATAATGCGAATGATTGCTTGAACCATGTAATAGAAGATCAAACCAGTTGGTAGGAAAAGCTGAAAAACAGCAAAAACCACTGGTAAATACTGCATTAATTTGGCCTGGGTGGCCGACATTGTTGGACTTACTGTGCGCGATGCAACCATTTTTTGTTGCACAAAATACAACCCGGCGAGCAACGCAACAAGGCCGACATAAATCATGCCCTTACCAAAACCTTGATTCACTGCGTCAATTGGTGTTTGCGATAGATCCAATCCAAACGAAATCATTTCTGTCTTGCCAAGCAACGAGTTATACAACTCAGATGTTTCGTTGAGGTACTTCGGAACAAACGCAGTTCCCGCACCGTCGGGACGATGGATTAAACCTTGCAGCGACTGGAACATGATGATGAACACCGGCATCTGCGCGAGAATTGGCAAGCATGAAGCCAACGGATTGACTTTGTGTCCCTGATACAACTTCATCATTGCTTCGTTGAGTTTTTGACGATCGCCTTTGAACTCGGCTTGTAGGCGTCGCATCTCGGGTTGCAGTTTTTGCATCTCGAGCATGCCCTTGGTGCTCTTGAGTGTGAGTGGAGTGATCAGCAGCATCACGACCACAGCCACCAAACCAATCGCCAATGCGTAGTTGTGGGTGAGCGAATAAAATTGTGCAATTAATCGGGAAGCAAGTTCAAACATTTTGGGGTCAACAACTTTCGTGGGGGCCGTTTTGGCCAGTAGAGACGGTAGGCGCTGAAATGGCCGAATTGACGTCCGACTCGTGGATATTCAGCGGAACTGGATCAAACCCTGATGGGCCAAAGGGGCGACAGCGTAATAATCTCTTGATCATTAGCCATCCGCCCTGGCGAGAACCGTGGATTTCGATCGCTTCGTGGGCATATTCGGAGCAAGAGGGGAAAAACCGGCAGGGAGATGGCTTGTTGGGCCGCAATGACTGATACCAGCGGATACTGCGGAGCATCGCCAACTGAAGCCGAGTATTGGGGCGGGTGAGAGCTGAATTCATGGCTGTGGCTGGCCTATTTTGGCCTCAATTTGGCCAATCAAGCGGTCTACCAGGCCCCCCAGTTGGTCCCACGTAGAACCAGTGGCTTTCGGGGTTACCCCAATGAGGTACCAGCCGGGTCGCAATTGGCTGCTTCGGGAGGCAAAAAGTACACGTAATTGGCGTTTTATACGGTTTCGCTCGACGGCCCCACCTACCTGGCGGCCAATGGCATAGCCAATATGGGCATTTTCTAAAGAATTATCGAGCAGTAACGAACACCACAACCCGTGAGAGCGAACATATGTTCCCTCCTTGGACAATCGGGAAAAGACTTCCCGGTGACGGATTCGACCGATCAAGCGGAAAGCCGGTGACGACCCTTTGCCCGGCGAGATTTGAGAATCGCACGGCCTGCGCGGGTACTCATGCGATGGCGGAAGCCATGCTTCTTGGAGCGGCGACGGTTGTTTGGTTGGAAAGTACGTTTCATGCACCCCTCCTGAGTAGCGCCCCGAGTTGACCCCGACACGACGATGGTTAAGGTGTCCAACTCTACAGGGACCAGCCAGTTTTTTCACCTGTGGAAAACCTGCTACCTTCTTTCTCCCACCGAAAAGTTGGGGGCGCTATCCACACCCTGTGGACAGCGTTGTGGATCGTGGCAAGTGGTTATTGGATAACGGTTTTAGGCAGCAAATCAAACAGAACGAGAACAATATGGAACAAGAAATTGAGAGCCAACTTCAAGTCGACAATCACGACGAAGTGTGGCGCGCGACCGCAGAAGTTTTACGCGCTCAAGTTTCCGAAGCTGTTTGGTTCTCCACTTTCAATGATGCTGTAGCCGTTTCCGACGACAAGATGAGCTTGCGACTCCAAGTTCCGAACACATACGTACGGGAAAGAATTTTGACCCGCTACATGTCATTGGTGCGCGACGCCCTCAATGAAGTCGGTGCAAGCGAGCGCGAACTCTTGATCGATGTTCAGACCAATACCGCCACCGATGTAATCCTCCGCCTAAATACCTCGCCAACCTCGCTTGATGGTCCAGTCCAACTCAATGAGTCATTCCAAGAATCAAGCAACGGGTCGGGTAACAATTCCCAAAACAGCGAAGCGTCCATGTCATTTGGCCAGACAATGAAAAGCCGAACAGGCAAAGGCACCGCTGTAGGCCTGAATCCTCGATACACATTTGAGACGTTTGTGAAGGGTGCATCCAACCAATTTGCTTTGGCTGCTGCCCAACGAGTGGCCGAAACCCCAGGCCGGTCATATAACCCGTTGTTTATTTACGGTTCGGCAGGTTTGGGCAAGACCCACCTATTGCACGCGATTGGTTACTACGTCCACCAGCATTACGCCCATTACGAAGTTCGCTATGTCTCCACTGAAACATTTTTGAATGAATACGTCGACGGCATTCGTTCCAACACCATTGCAGCCTTTAAGCGCAGATACCGAGAAGTTGACGTATTGCTCATTGATGACATTCAGTTCATGGAAGGCAAAGAAGGACTCCAGGAGGAGTTCTTCCATACGTTTAACTCGTTGCATGGTGCCAACAAGCAAATTGTGATTTCCTCCGACCGAGTGCCGGATGCAATTCCTACGTTGGAAGACCGCCTGCGCGGCCGTTTCCGTTGGGGTCTCATCACCGACATCCAGCCGCCAGACATGGAAACCCGTCTTGCGATTTTGCGCAATAAGGCAGAACGAGAGAACACATTTGTTTCCAACGACGTTCTTGAATTCATCGCCAGCAACGTCACGACCAACATTCGTGAGCTTGAGGGTGCATTGATTCGTGTGGGTGCATACGCCAGTCTGAATAAGACAGTTGTTGATATTTCACTAGCTCAAAAACTGCTTGTTGATCTACTCACACGCACAGCCCCCAAACCGCGCACAGACGAGCAGTTATTGATCGAGATTTCTGACCACCTAGGTTTTGATGTTGAGGCGATGAAGGGCAAGAGCCGTCAACGACCTTTGGTGTTGGCTCGCCAAACCGCAATGTATGTGTTTCGTGAACTCACCGATCTCAGCTACCCAGCGATCGCAAGGTTGTTTGGTGGGCGAGACCACACGACAGTGATTCACGCAGTCGACAAGACCAAACGGATGATGAGCGAGCGCAAGCAAGTGTTTGAACAAGTAACAGAACTCGTTCAGAAATTTAAGACATCGTAAAAACTGACTGATGAATAACAAATAATGAACACTTTGCTCCTCAACAAAAACATGTGGACAACCATGTGTAAAGACGGTGCGCGGTCGGTGGATAAACAGCAGTTGTCCACTGCACCAAAAACTACAAACCTGCAAGATGTGGTGGGGCGGTTTGGGGTGTGTGAGGTTACAACCGTTGGTGTAATTGGGAAACACACCCTTTATCCCCAATCCACAGGACTTATTACTGTTATTAGTTCTTCTTACAAACATCCACATTTAACGATAAACAGCGTGAAGCAAGGGAGTAGACAATGAAATTCAGAGTTGAGCGAGAGGTTCTTGCTGAGGCACTTGGGGCTGCAGCACGAGTTGCATCCACACGTAACAACGCAATGCCCGCATTGTCCGGCGTTCGCATCGAAGTCACAGGCGACA